>CAVICI010000005.1:0-57415 GCA_963640995.1 Dialister hominis
GGGCATTCTCACGGGTAGATATGAACGACCTACCAGCATCAGAACAAGTAGAGCTTTTCGTTGTGTCGTTTTGGTTGGCGCTTAAGCGAAGACGGAAGCCGCCCTTTTGCTTTTCGCCTGTTCGAGATCGCTCGGCCATCGAGACATCGGCTCGCGTGCGCGCGTGTACGCTCACGCGCGCATACAGAAGAATGTGTCTAGGTCAGGTTATTACAATTCAGAAACCAGAACTTTTATTCTAACGTCATTCATTGACGAGGATGGCAATGTGCTCAGCCTTTCTACTGATGTCGCGAGGTTCAAAGGCAACATGTTCACAGGCGACATCAACGAGATGTACATGGCGGACCCGGACACCTTCGTCTACGACGGGGTCGTGTACATGACCTCAAGCTCTGGCGAAGCATATATCGCTGGATACAACCAAGCAATCAAGAACAGTCCGAGGATCCTCGATCAGGTCTCGATCAACGGCACTTCATACAAGGTCACATCCATCGGAGAGAGGGCTTTCGCAGACTGCAAGACTCTGGAATCTGTCACGATCCAGAACACGGTCAACTCAATCGAAAAAGAAGCGTTCTATGGATGCACCGGACTGACCTCGGTCACTATCCCCGACTCGGTCACATCCATCGAAGAAAGGGCGTTCAAGGAGTGCAAGTCGCTGCCTTCGGTCACGATCCCCGCATCTGTCACATTCATAGGAGAATGCGTCTTCACCAAGTGCGATTCGCTGGAGAAGATAGAAGTCGTCAGCGGCAACAAGGATTACTGTTCCGTCGACGGCGTCCTCTTCACCAAGGACATGAAGACCCTGATGCAGTACCCGCCCAGCAAGAAAGAGACCGAATATTCTATCCCCGACACGGTCACTTCCGTCAATCAGCAGGCGTTCCGCGCGTGCAACAATCTGGTCTCGATTGCGATGCCGGAATCATTGACGTTCATCGATGCCGAGGCGTTCGAAAACTGCCAGAGCCTCGCCTCCCTGTCCATCCCGAGCAAGCTCACGACTATCTCGTTTGCAGCATTCTTTAACTGCCCGAGCCTCACATCGATAGTGATCCCCGACACCGTCACAGCCATCGAGGCATATGCGTTCGCGAACTGCACCGGCCTCAAGACCATATATTTCGGCAACGGCCTCACTTCCGTGGATCCTGCTGCGTTCGGAATCTTGGTCGAAAAACACGAAGAACCAGACGAATTCACCCCCACGAAGTTCTATGACAAGAACGGCAATGAGATCAGCCTTTCCGACATCGAGAAGTTCAAAGGCAAAGCGTTCGCGGGCGACATCAGCGAGATGAAGATGGCAGATGTGCACACCGTCACCATCTTCGACGGGACGACCTATCGGACGTACACAGGCTGCGTCGGAGTCAAGATCCCCAGGCCTGCCGACCCGACGAGAGACGGATACGTGTTCCTGTATTGGGCGGACGAGGACGGGAACGAGTTCGATTGGACCATCCCTGCGAAGGACATCAAGGTCACGGCAGTATGGAAGTCCGTCTCTCCGTCCGGAGATGACGATGATGACGACGACTACCCGTCGCATGACGCTTCGGACGATTCCGACAGCATGAACAAGAAGTCGGACGACTCCACTAAAGTCCTTATCGCAGCCGCCTGCGTCGCCGCGTTCATGGCGCTGCTCCTGGCCTTCACGACCTACGAGACCAAGCGCTGATGCTTGGGAGCAAACCAGGGGCTTCGGCCCCTGCCTTTACCTTCATGCCCTTTCCGAAGGGCATGACGGCCCTGTTACGATTCTCGGCGATGCTCTCCATCTGGCGGCGGCATCATCGCATGGAACGGACAGCCTCGCACGTGACTGCTGATGAGAGGCCGTCTTACAGTGCCGTTAAGACTGCCTGCCGGCATAAGGGCAAGCACAGCCCGGCATAATCCGAATTGCGATAGATTGCCCCTGTTCTATCAGGAAACGACCGCTCCGACGCGCATATACGCGTCGGAGCGGTCGTTCGCGAACTGTGTGTTTAGTACACTTTCGCATTCCTTAATATAGCGAACCTGGATGCCCGACCGATGGAAGAGTCCGCTCTATGGTATGTGTTCGCGGCAGTCATCGTCGTGATGCTGACCGCCGATTTCTGGTTCAACCGCAAGGCGCACCACATCCCGATGAAGACCGCCATCATGCAGACCGGCATCTGGGTGTCCATCGCGCTGGCCTTCGGGATCCTCCTGCTGTACGTCACGGGGGACTCCACTCTTACGATGGAGTACTACACCGCGTACGCCATCGAGGAATCGATGAGCATGGACAACCTGTTCGTCTTCATCATGCTCTTCGCCTACTTCGGCATAAGGGACGAGGAGCAGCACAAGGCGCTCTTCTACGGCATCATCGGAGCCCTGGTGTTCAGGGCGATATTCATCTTCGCCGGAGTCGAGCTGATCAACAGGTTCGACTGGCTGCTGTACGTGTTCGGGTTCATCCTCATCTTCGCCGCCGTCAAGACCCTGAAGGGCGATGACGACGACGAGAGCGAGAACAAGCTCGCCAAGTACATGAAGGAGCACTTCAGGTTCGACGACTCGGAGCAGAGCCATGGGAGGCTCTTCGTCCGCGTGGACGGGAAGAAGGTCGTCACGGCCCTGTTCCTGTGCATCATCGTCATCGAGCTCACGGACATCATATTCGCGCTGGACTCCATCCCCGCAGTCCTGGCCATCTCCACGGACACGCTGGTCATCTACACGTCCAACATCTTCGCTGTGATGGGGCTGAGGTCGCTGTTCTTCGTCATCAAGGGCGGGCTGAGCAGCCTGTGCTACCTGAAGTACGGCCTGGGGGCCATCCTGCTGTTCGTGGCGTTCAAGCTCATGACGCACTCATTCATCCACATCGACATCCTGCTGTCCCTGCTCGTGATCGTCGGCGTCCTCGCAGTCACCGTCATCGCATCCCTCGTCCATGACAGGAAGAGGCCGGCGGAGCCTGCCTGAAAGGATCCCTGCAGAAGGGTGGGGACTCCCCACCCCTTTTATCCGTTCAGCCCTTCACCCGCCCCATGAGACAATGCATGGACTCGGAGAACCTCCACAGGAGGCTGAAGAAGATCTCGGGCCAGATAGTTGCCATAGACCGCATGATAGACGAGGACGTCCCATGCGAGGACATAATCGTCCAGATCAACGCCGTCAAGAGCGCCGTCCACAAGGTCGGGCAGATCGTCATGGAACGGCACATCCAGCATTGCGTCCGCGAGGGCATAGAGCACGGCGATGCCGAGAAGACCATCGCCGAGTTCACCAAGGTCATAGAGCAGTTCTCCAAGATCTGACCGAAGCATCTCCTGCATACCCTCTAGGGGTATGTTCGGGGTATTAATACCAATACCCCGTATAGGTATCCGAAGGTGATTGATGTGTCCTTGGTCAAGGATGCGATAGCCGATCAGAAGATACCGTTCATCTGCTTAGCCGCAGGAGCCCTGGCCCTGTCCGCCTCGTTCCTGTGCGAACACCTCCGGCCCCTCGTGGCGGTCCCCATCGCCATCTGCGGGATCCCGATAGTATACGGCGCCATAGTGGGCGTCGTCAGAGAACATGACATAACCGCAGACGTGCTGGTCTCGGTGGCCATCGTTGCATCGGCCCTCATCGGAGAATACGATGCGGCCGCCGAGATAGCCATCATCATGCAGATAGGGGCCTTCCTGGAGGAGGCCACCGTCAGCCACGCCAACGCCGAGGCCCGCAAGCTCATATCCATGAGGCCGGAGACCGCCAGGCGCATCTCCGACGACGGGATGGAGTCCATGGTGCCGATAGAGAGCATATCCGTCGGCGACCGGGTCAGGATCGTCCCCGGCGAGATGGTCCCCGTAGACGGCACAGTCGAGAGCGGCACCACCGCCGTGGACAAGTCCATGCTCACGGGAGAATCAGTCCCCGTGGACGTGGCTCCCGGCGACAAGGTCTGCTCCGGGTCCACCAACATGTACGGTTCCATAGACGTCAGGGTCGAGGGCGCGGGGGCGTGCTCCACCCTGGCCCGCATGTCCAGGATAATAGACGAAGCCGATGCGGGACGCTCGAAGATCGTCCGCACGGCCGACAGATGGGCTTCATGGATCGTCGTCTTGGCGTTCACGATTTCCATCCTCGTTCTCATCTTCACTCGGGACATCTGCAGATCCGTCACGGTCCTGGTCGTGTTCTGCCCCTGCGCGCTCATCCTCGCCACCCCCACGGCCATCATGGCCGCCGGCGGGAACATGTCCAAAAGGGGGATCCTGGTCAAGGACGGCGGCGCGGTGGAACGGATGGCATCGGTGGACATGATGCTCATGGACAAGACGGGCACAGTGACCACGGGGAAGATATCCTGCCGCGGCTTCGTCTCCACTTCCGACATCTCCGAAGAAGAGCTGGCGGCCCTCGCATCGTCCCTGGAGTCCAGGTCCGAGCACCCTCTCGGGAGGGCCATCGCGAGATGCGGCAGCGGCCTGAAGGACGTCTCCGACTTCTCGTGCACCCCCGGAATGGGAGTGTCCGGCACCGTCGACGGCCGTTCCGTCGTCGCAGGGAACGCCAGATTCCTTGCGGGAACCTGCAGCGGCAACCTGGACGCCACACTGATGAGGGCGAAGGAGGATGCCGGCGAAGGGCTCATAACAGTCTACATCGGCATCGACGGGAACGCCTCCGGATACGCTGTCCTCTCGGACTCCCTCAGGGAGGGCAGCGCGGTCACGATCTCGTCCATAAGGGCCCAGGGCCTGTACACGATCATGCTCACGGGCGATACCGAAGCTGTCGCCAGAAGCGCCGCCGCGAAGCTGGATGTCGATGACCTGGTGTGGGAATGCCTTCCCGAAGACAAGCTCAGGACCGTCAAGAGCCTGGAGAAGGAGCATAGGACCTGCATGATCGGCGACGGGATCAACGATGCCCCGGCCCTCCGGAGGTCCGATGTGGGCATCGCCATGGGCGGCGTCGGCAACGAGATGGCCGCGGAGTCCTCGGACGTCGTGTTCGTGGACGACGACATCTCCAAGATCCCCGGGATGCTCAGGCTCTGCCGGAGGACCATGCTGACGATCAAGTCTGGGATCGCGTTCTCGCTCATCCTGAACTCCGTCGCCATGGTCATGGCCGTCTTCGGCCTCATGGGGCCTGTGGCAGGAGCCTTGGTCCACAACATCGGCTCGGTCATCGTCATCATCATGGCAGCCTTGCTGCTCAGGTACGACCCCTGGGACGTCTCGGGAAGCGCGTCCGGGAACGCTTCCGGACAGGCCTGCTGAAACCATTCAATCGGCGAATGACGTATAAGCTATTCGTCGATTGTTAACCTTATATACATCCCGGACAATCGGAGCATATGGCCGACATGATTGAGCCGACCAAGAGAGCGAACCCCGCCCCGCTGGGGCTTCTCGGGTTCGGGATGACGACAGTGCTCCTGTCCCTGCACAACGCGGGCGCATTGGAGCTCGACGGGATCACGCTGGCGATGGGCATCTTCGTGGGAGGGGCGGCCCAGATCCTCGCAGGTGCGATGGAGTACAAGAACGGGAACACCTTCGGAACCGTCGCCTTCACCCTCTACGGGATGTTCTGGATGACGTTCGTCGCCACTCATGCAGGGATCGACGGGATGGATTTCGGAGAATCGTCCGTCGGAACATACCTCCTGCTATGGGGAGTCTTGACCCTGTTCCTCCTGATAGGGACCCTGAAAGGCAGGAAGGCGACCATCGCGGTCTTCGCCACTCTGACGATCACATTCTTCCTGCTCTCCGCAGGTCACCTGGCAAGCGCGGACACGTTGCTGACCGCGGGCGGGATCGTAGGGGTCGCATGCGGGCTGCTGGCGATGTACACAGCCTTCGCAGAAGTCCTGCAAGAGCAGTACGGCCGCGATGTGCTGCCGTTCTGAACATATGCAATTCGGGCCCCGCGAATCGAAGAGGAGGGCCCGAGAGCATTCATGCCCTTCCAGCTTTCTTGTCGGACAGGGCGAATCCATCGCCGTTCATGACGGAGCCTATCTCGATCTTCGGGACCTTGTTCCAGAATGCCATGCCTATGAGGATGATGCGGCCTTCCATGCCGTTGTAGTACTCGCGGTCGTGGATCTGCCTGAAGGCCTCCGCGACCTTTGTGTCCAAATCCTTCTCTTCGTCGGCAACCTTCAGCTCGAAGATCATCGGCGGGATGTCGGGGACCTTGGGATAGAACTCTATGTCCACCCTGCCCTTGCCCTCGGGGACCTCCAGCTTGACCCTGTACGTCTTCGACAGGGAGTGGGTCAGCGTCATGATGACTGCCGCATAGGTCGCTTCGTTGAGGTTGATGTAGCTGGCGCCGTTCATCACCCTGACCAGGACCTTCTCCATGCCCTTGGCATCCTCGTCCAGGATGGCCTTGCAGAAATCAGAGTAATCGTCCGTGTCCAACGGGTATACCGCTTTCATCATCTTCGAGACGATCTTCCTGACCTCCTCGTTCGGAAGGGAGATTTCGAACAGCTTGTTGCCTTCTGAATCCGTCTCGTCCGTCGGTACCGCTTTGAGGTACCCTGACAGGACCATCAGACTGTACAGTGGCTTTCCGGACTTCTTGATGGCTTCATACGGGAATTCGGCGTCCAGGTCGGACTTGATGGAACCGCCGGTCGCAAGCGCCAAGATGTTCGTGTACTTTTCAGCGGTTATGCTCTCCAGCATATCCTTGATCAGGACGTCTTTGCCGCTGTCGACCCAGTACGAACCCAATTGGCAATCCTCCGATACGAAGTTCATGATGCTGAACGGATTGTACACTTCGGCATCTCCGAAGCGGTATCCGTCGTACCATTCCTTGATCAGTTCGAACTTGTCAGGGCATCCTGAATCATCCAGAATCATCCTGACCTCGGGTTCTGTGAATCCGAACCTCTCATCAGACCTCTTCGAGAATATGTTGTTCACCTTGAGGTTGTTCAGTTCGGAGAAGATGCTCTCCTTGGCGATCTGCATGATGCCGGTCATGTAGGCCATCTCGAGGCTAGGGTTGCTCTTCAGGGCCTGTCCCAGGAAGCCACGGAGGAATTTCACCATCGGACGGTGCGATTCTTCTCCGAAAGAATCGTTGACAGCGCAATCGTACTCGTCGATAAGGATGACTGCATTCTTGCCACTGTATTTCTTCAAAGCTCCCGACAGCAGGAAGATAGCTTCCTTGAGGCTTCCTTCAGGCGTGTTGCGGTCGTCCAGCATGGAGAACAGGTCGCGGACAGGCTTCCTGAGATCGTCGGACTCGAGGAGATAGCGGTGCGGTTCGAACGCTGCTGCCACTACGGAGTTCATGCCTCTGATGAACTCTCCATAAGTGTCGCTCTTTGAAGCCCTCATGTCCAGATGAATCACCGGAAATGCGTTCTTGAACTTCTCGTACTCGGGGTACTTTGAGATCTCCAGGCCGTCGAACCAAGTGTTCCCTTTGTACTTCTCGTTGAAGAAGGCATCCAGCATGGAGAGGTTGGTAGTCTTCCCGAACCTGCGGGGGCGCGTGAACAGATAGACTCCCGTGGCATCGGTGCTGAGGATGTCCTTGATCAGGAGCGTCTTGTCCACATAGTACGCGTCGTCCTCGCGCATCCGAGCGAACGGTATCCCTCCGAGGCTTATCTGCTTCATCTCTTCTGACAACTCGTCGCAGGTTGATAATGCCTCTTGTGCTGTTTCGGACTGTCTCCCGGTTCCATCTTCGCGGTTTCCGAGATTGTGTTGGCCCGCTTCCCTCGCATCATCTTGCAGTTTCCTGATTCCCGATCCCTTCGCCGATGACGTTCCTTTGCGGAGCCTGTCGCTCCCGTATGTCCTTCTGTGCGGCTGTCTTCCCGCGCCTGTCGGCAGCATGCTCCCATCGAGATGCCGACCGTTCTTAATGGTTCGCTGAACATTCAAGCGGGCAAACCGGAGAGCCCCTTCTTGCGACCGCCTCGAATGCGACGGCGCACAGGCAACCCGATTAGAATCCATCTTTCCGGGCCCTCGAATGCCGTCAGGTTCCGGGCTGAAATCTGCTGGGAGTCGTGTTCCCTCCTCGGCTCAGAACATGCCCCCGCGGTTCATGGGTCGGTCAAACCCTTCCCGCTTTCTCGTCGGACAGGATGAATCCGTCGCCGTTCATAACCGAGCCGATCTCGATCTTCGGGACCTTGTTCCAGAATGCCATGCCTACGAGGATGATGCGGCCTTCCATGCCGTTGTAGTACTCGCGGTCGTGGATCTGCGCGAAGGCCTCCGCGACTTTTGCGTCCAGGTCCTTCTCTTCGTCGGCCACCTTCAATTCGAAGATCATCGGCGGGATGTCGGCCACCTTCGGATAGAACTCGATATCCACCCTGCCCTTGCCCTCGGGGACCTCCAGCTTGACCCTATACGTCTTCGACAGGGAGTGGGTAAGCGTCATGATGACCGCCGCATAGGTCGCTTCGTTGAGGTTGATGTAGCTGGCGCCGTTCATCACCCTGACCAGGACCTTCTCCATGCCCTTGGCATCCTCGTCCAGGATAGCCTGGCAGAAGGCCGAGAAGTCGCTTGTGTCCAACGGATAGACTGTCTCCATCATGTCCTCGACGACCCTTCTGACCTCTTCGTTGGGGATCGAGAGCATGTACGGTCCGGTGCCGTAGACGAAGGAATCGCCGACGGGGACCGCCTTGAGATATCCGGACATGGCCATCAGGCTGTAGAGGGGCTTTCCGGACCTCTTTATACTCTCATATGGGAACGTTGCTATGAGATTGGATCTGATCGAGCCACCGGTCGCCAAGCTCATTATGTCCGCGTACGTATCTATGGTGATGCTCTTGAGCATGTCCTTGATCAGAACGTCTTTGCCGCTGTCGACCCAATATGCGGATTCGCGGCATTTCGCGGACACGAACCTCATGATGCTGTACGGGTTGTACACCTCAGCATCTCCGAAACGGTATCCGTCGTACCACTTCTTCGCGAGATCGAACTTGTCAGAGCATCCGTAGTAGTCGAGGATCCCCTTGACCTCCGTTTCCGTGAAACCAAACCTCTCGTCAGAATCCACGGAGAACACGTTGTTGACAGTGACGTTGTTCAGGCTGGAGAAGATGCTCTCCTTGGCGATCTGCAAGATCCCTGTCATGTAGACGATGCCTCTGTTGCCGTTGGTCTTCAGCGCCGAGCAGAGGAACCCTCCTAAGAAGTCCAGGATCTTCCTGTGGGACTCTTCTCCGAAATTGTCCGAGACGGCGCGGTCGTACTCGTCGATCAGGATGATCGGCTTCTTCCCGGAGAACCTGAAAATGGCTTCAGAAAGGTCGGACAAGGAAGTCTTCAGGAAATCCTCGATGATTTCTCTCCTCTTCACGGACCTGAACATGTCTGCGAAGTCGGGATCGACGTTCGGATCCTTCAGCAGATATTCGTGGGCGTTGTATGCGTTCCGGACGGCCGTGCGCATCATGTTGATGAACGACTCGTATGTAGAAGCCTTCGTGTCGTTCAGGTTGAGGTGGATGACCGGGAAAGCGTTCTTGAACTTCTCGTACTCCGGATACTTGGAGATCTCCAGGCCGTCGAACCATGTGTTGCCCTTGTACTTCTCGTTGAAGAAGGCGTCCAGCATGGACAGGTTAGTGGTCTTCCCGAACCTGCGGGGGCGGGTGTACAGGAATACGCCGTCATCTTCGGCATCGACAAGGTCCTTTATCAGGAGAGTCTTGTCGACATAGTACCTGTCCTTCTCGCGCATATTGGCGAAGGAATGCCCCCCGAGGCTCACTTGCTTCATCATCTCTGACAACTCGTCGCAGGTTGATAATCCCTTGTCCGTCACGGAGAACCGCCTCCGATCCGGGCTGTCGGGGTTTCGTTGAGCGCATATGCCCGTGCGGGCGACGGCCTCTCGGCACCTATCGGCAACATGTTCCCGTTGACTTCCCGCCCCCTCTTAATGGTTCGCCGGTTTCGGCCCCCTCTGTATAACTACAGGATGAAGAAGCTCCAAGAGGGCAGCCCCGCGGCATGAGAAGCCGCGGATCCCGGACGCTCAGATGCCCGGCTCCCTGTCCAGGAAATCGGATATCCATCTGCGTGAATCGTCCTGGGAACCGCTGTTGTCCAGCACATCCCACCCGTCCGCCAGGATCAGCATCTTCCTGCGGGTCTCCCTGAGGGACTCCAGGTCGTCGAACATCTCGTGGGCATCCCCGCGGCCGTTTATCCTGACCAGGGCGACGTTCTCGTCCACGTCGACCAGGACGCGCCTGTCCGGCTCGGGAAGGACGAAAGAGAAGAGCCTGTATCCCATCTTCGCCAGGCCCTCCGGGAGGTAGGAGGCCGCCATGATGTACCTGACGAACACCACATCGTCGTACCCCTTCGCGTGCTTCATGCGCCAGATCGACCTGATCACGTCCATGATGTACAGGGAGATCGCGAACGCCATCGCTGCCTTCCCCTCCTTCTCCAGGAAGCTGGCCTCCAGCCTCCCCAGGCGCGTGGTGCGGTTGGGATGCTCGATCAGCAGGACCTTCCTCCCCCTGGACTCCAGCTCCTGCTTGAGGATCCCGCCGGTAGTGGTCTTGCCCGACCCGTCCATCCCGTCCACCACATACCATGCCATGGGATCACAGCCCCAGCGCGACCATCGCCAGCGCCACCAGCAGGGGGTTGGCGATGTTGTCCAGCTGCCCGGGGCATAGCATCTCCGAGAGGGATGCCACCATGCCCGCCGCGGCGCCGGCCGCCAGTATGTTCACGGACGGGTCCGCGGTGCCTGCGAAGAGGCCCTCGGACGAAAGGTATGCATAGAAGAGTATCAGCGCGACAGCGGACACGGCGGTCATCGCGAACACCGCCAGGCTGCCCTCGGCCGATTTGCCGTTGACGGTCTTGTGCCTGCCGTACCTGCGCCCGATGACGCTCCCTGCGGAATCCCCGAAGGTCATGGCCGCTATCCCGATGGTCGCGGCGGTCCAGTGGCCGTCGAAGAAGAACAGGACCAGCAGGTTGATGCTAATCACGTACAGGAAAAGCCCCGTCCTGTGGCCCATCTTGTTGGAGATGTCCCCCAGCTCGGAATCGGACACCCTGTTGCCGTCGAACATCGCTATGAACAGCACGATCGCGAACGGCACGGTGAAGAACAGGAGCATTATCCAGGACTCGGTGAACATCCACCAGACGAGGACGAAGAGCCCCACGCCGGCATGGACTATCTTCCTGTAGTCCACATCGTACCCTTTCTTGCGGCAGTAGTGCGAAACGCCCAGGGATGCCGCTATGATAAGGTATACCAGGACCAGCCCTACGACATCCTGCGCTTCCATCGTGCACCTTGGGAAGGCAATGGCATGGATGTATAAAACAGGCGCCTGGCTCCGACTGCGGGTTTTTTATCCGTAATCGACGGTCAAGTCTCCGATGAACAGGTATCTCCAGCTATTCCGCTTGGGAAACGCGGTCATGGGCGTTCTCGGCCTGATGATCGCGGCATTCATGGCCGTGGGCGCAGATCTGCCCGGCCACTGGAGGAACCTGTGCGTGTCCGCCGTCATCGTCTTCGCGTTCATCGGCGGCGGGAACGCGCTGAACGACTACATCGACAGGGAGATCGACAAGACCGCCCATCCCGAGAGGCCCGTGCCCTCCGGCAGGATGAAGCCGGAAGAGGCCAAGAACGCAGGGGTCGCGATGCTGGCGGCATCGTTCATCGTCTCGTTCTTCACGTTCGACATCGCCTGCATAGCGATAGTCGCCGTCGCCGTGGCCCTCATGGTCTCTTACGAGCTGTTCCTCAAGCAGAGGGGGTTCGTCGGGAACCTGACCATCGCGGTCCTCACAGGAATGGTCTTCCTGCTGGGAAGCGCCCTGGTCGGCGACGTCATGGCCAACGCCGTCGTGGCCGCCATGGCATGCCTGGTGTCCATCGGAAGGGAGATAGCCAAGGACATAGAGGACATGGACTCCGACGAGGGGCGCAAGACCCTGCCGATGTCCATAGGCGTGAAGACTTCTTCCGCCATCGCATGCGCGTTCTTCATCCTAGGCCCCGTGCTCAGCGTCCTCCCGATGATCGAGGGCACCTACAGCATCCTGTACTACACAGTGATCGTTGCGGACATCGTGTTCGTCTGCAGCGCGGCAGCGGTGTTCAGGAGCCCCCGCAAAGCGGAGAAGCTGGCCAAGCTCGGGATGATCGTCGGGCTGGTGGCCTTTCTGCTCGGCGCGATAAGGATCTGATGACCGGGATCGGGCGCCGCCGGAGCATCGGGGCCGGCGATGGAACCGAATCGATGGAGAGTCCCGGAAAGAACAGCGCGACAGAATAGGAGATGAGTGCTCCCGTCGGGATTTGAACCCGAGTCGAAGCCTCGAGAGGGCTTCATGATTGGCCGCTACACCACAGGAGCAACAAACCAAGGCATGAATAACTTATTGATAAATATTTCTATTCAAAAACTGCCGATCCGCCGCCAGCCAGCATGGAACCGGATGGGATCCGGAATCGCGGGAATGACAGCCACGGCAGGAGATGCCGCAGCCGTCCGAAGATGCTCAGAAATCGCTGGGCCTGATGGCCATCGCCCTCTTGTGGGCCATGGACTCGACCTGACGGCGGATCTCGGCGACCCTCTCGCGCTCCAGCCCGGTGTCGGCGGCGATCTCGGCGTCGGTGCGGTCCTGCTCCATGTCGTAAAGGATGCTGTCCAGGTCGTGGTAGGTTATCCCCATCTCCGACTCGTCTGTCTGGCCCTCCCACAGCCCTGCGGACGGGGGCTTGGCGATTATGGGCTCCGGGACGCCGATCAGCGCTGCGAGCTGCCTGACCTCTGTCTTGTAGTAGTTGGCAAGCGGCGTGACGTCGCATGCCCCGTCCCCGAACTTGGTGAAGTACCCCATCATGAGCTCGCTCTGGTTGGACGTCCCCATGACGATGTAGTTCCTCTTCTTCGCCAGGTTGTACAGCACTATCATCCTGCAGCGGGCGGAGATGTTGCCCCTCTCGAGAGGCGTCTCCTTCCCGGTGAGGAGCACCGCGGCCAGCGCATCCACGGCGGGCTGGATGTCCACGACCTTGTACTCCGTTCCCCACATGGAGCTCAGCTCGGACGTCGTCTTGTAGTCCTCTGCAGGAGTGACCCTGGAGGGCATGAACACGTTGAGGACCTTGTCCGCGCCTATGGCGTCCGCGCAAAGCTTGGTGACGGTGGCCGAATCGACCCCTCCGCTCAGGCCGATGACGACTCCGGCGCATCCGATGGAGTCTACAGTGCTCTTTATGAACCCTCTCAGTGCGTCCGCGTCGTCCTTCGTTATATTCGGAATCTTGACTCCGGGCATTGCTGTCCGCATCTTCCCGACGCGATTTATACCCATCTGCTGGACAAGGTTAAATCGGGCCACGGCTGATACCGTCGCATGGAGCTCTCGATAGCGCTGTGTCAGACAAAACCGGTCCCGGGATCCGCGTTCGCCAACGCCGGCCTGATAGCCGAGGCGATGGATTCCGCCGAGGCCGACGTCCTTGTGTTCCCGGAGATGTTCCTGACAGGATACGGCGCCCCGATAGGATGCCCAGAGGAGATGATCTCCATGCAGGTCGGCATCCTGTCCGACTACTGCCGCGAGACCGACAAGGCTGTCTGCTTCGGGACGCCCCGCTTCTCCCCGGAAGGCACGCACAACTCGCTGGCCTTCCTGTCCCCGGACGGCGACACGTTCTACGACAAGGCCCACCTGGCCCGCTTCGGGATCTATGCGGAGGACGGGTTCATCGCCGGAGACGGGCCCGCCATGGGGTCCTACCACGGAGTGAAGTTCGGGATGTGCATCTGCTACGACATATTCTTCCCGGAGATCCTCCACGGATGCTCCCTGAACGGAGCGTCGGTCAACATCTGCGCCGCCGCCTCCGCGGTCCAGTCGAAGCCTTTCCTGGACACCGTCCTCCCGGCGAGAGCGCTGGAGGATGTCACCTACATGGCCTACGTCAACAACGCCGGCGAGATGAACGGCTGCCTCATGCACGGATGCTCCCGCGGGCTAGACCCCTTCGGCAGGATAATCGCGGAATGCGGCGCCGAAGAGGGCATAGCGGTGATGCGCGTGGACACCGACGCGCTCGCAGAGGCCAGGGAGATCCGCCGTCACCTGGAGGACTACAGGTCCGACGTGGACTGGGGCGTCTGAACCGGAGCTTTCAGAAAGATATTAATAAGCCGACCAATTCCACCGACTCACAAGCCGAGATGGCCCAGCCCGGTAAGGCGCGAGCCTGGAAAGCTCGTGGGAACTTTCCCTCGGGAGTTCAAATCTCCCTCTCGGCGCTTCTATCCAACCTTCAGATGGACGCGCTTCTGTTCGGCTCCTGATGCTGTCTGACGATCGAGCACGACCCTCATAGATGGGCTTCCTCGAAGAGCCCTTGCTCTACCCGCCGAGATTGCGATCGCCATCCTCGCCTGAAGCCCGGCTCCTGATGAGCCAAGGCCTCATCGCTCCAGCAGCCTTCCGCCGTCGTTCCATTCGCCGAACATGACGCCCTCACGCGAGCAGTCGATGAGCTTCCTCATCTTCCTCTCGAAGGCATCCCTGTCCCTCATGTCCCTCTGGACGGTGTCTATGCGGACCCTCTGATAGAGTTCCGGGAACGACGAGAACCTCTCCCATGCCGCAGGATCCTCCGAGAACATGCTCCGGACCTCGTCGCATATGACGAACCCATGCTCGGACATGTCCGGCAGCACCGCCCTTCCGGCATCGGTCATCAGGCCCAGCCTCTCAAGCCTGCGGCAGCGCTCCTTGTTGAGCTCGGACCACTTGCTCCTCTTTGCGCGGGGCGTGAACCTCTGGAGCGTGACTCCGTCGACGGACTTGGTGGTGGTGTCGATCCATCCGAAGCACAGTGCCTCCTCCACCGCATCGAGGTACTACAGGCGGCCTTCGGCCGGGGCTCCTCTCTTGAGGGCGATCCAGCACTCCCGCTCTGTGGAATGGTTCTCCTCCAGCCATCTCCTGAAGTCCCGGCGGAGGGTTATCCGGAGCACGTTCTTGGGTTCCATGTCTTCGCGATCCTGCTCCGGACATCGCTCCGGAGGTTATCATACTGCCCCCTTGGCGGCTTCATGGAAACAGATCGGAATGCGTTCCCGTCCTGATCTCGCAGAGCACGAGGGCATTCTCGTCACGGGAGTACACCAGAAGCCAATCTGGGCGGATATGGCATTCGCGCTGGCCTTCAAACGCACCTCTCAGCTTATGGTCCCTGTACCTCTTCGGAAGGATTCCCCCGTTAGCGAGTATCTCCACTACAGCATCCAGCTCTCTGATGTCCGCGCCCCGTGCCACCATCTTGTCCAAGTCCGATCTGAACCTGGAGGTCTGCACTACTTCGTAAACCGTGTTGCAGGGCTTCTTGTTCAACAAAGAGAACTGGGGCGGAACATACCCTGCTTCAAGCTCGATCTCCCCCCTCGCATGGGCTTGAGCCTCGCGGATAGCCTCGACTGTCTCCTCGTTGTAGCACCTTCCATCCCTCACCCTGCGCAGGATGTTCCTCAGAAACGCCATGAACAACATAGATTTCGCTATGTGCCTTAAAAGGACCGGTCGACGTTGTCGCAATAACCGGCCTTTCTGACATGGCAAACTCACAAAGATTCATGCCAGCTGTGTCCGATAAGGACTTGTACTTCTAAAGAAGTACATTCTGTATGGATCAGATCAGGCTGTACCACGGTTCTGTCGGACCGGTGGAGAAGCCCGTATTCGGATACGGCAACGTCCGCAACGACTACGGAGAAGGATTCTACTGCACGGAAGACCGCGAGCTGGCCGGCGAATGGGCCTGCTCAGACGGCAGCGACGGCACCATCAACTCGTATCTTCTGGACGTGTCAGGCCTCGACATACTCCGCCTGAGCTCAGAGGAGTTCACGACGCTCCATTGGCTGGAGATCCTCGTCGAGAACAGGGGCATCCGCCCCGGAGCACCCGTGATGAGCGCGGGGATCGAATGGCTGAGGGAGAACTTCAGCATCGACGTTTCAGAATACGATGTCATCGTAGGGCACAGGGCCGATGACTCGTACTATTCCTTCACGAGGGCGTTCCTAGCCAACGAGATCTCGCTGGAGCTCCTTTCGCGCGCGATGACTCTCGGCGGCTTGGGAGAGCAGGTGGTCTTGAAGAGCGAGAGAGCATTCAACTCCATCCAATTCGACGGATGCGAGAAGGCGGATGCAGAGCTGTACCATCAGAAGTTCGAATGCAGGGACCAGAAGGCGAGATCAGATTTCGCGGCTATGCGCGCCGAACATTCTCTGGACGGCCTGTTCATCCGCGACCTGGTCCGCGAGGGGGTGAATGCAGATGACCCGCGCCTACAGCGAGCTGTACCTTGACGATGCCATGCTCAGCCTCGGAGAAGCGATCGAGCATGCCGTCTTCGCATGCGGGATGGATGCGGACATCTTCATGCGCCTGTTCGTCTCCAGCGGATTCGCTGATCGCTTCGGCCACGGGGACCCGCGCATCGTCGGCGGGATGGGCGGGACCGAGCTGGCCGCCAGGACTCTGGAGAAGATGGGCTACGAAACCGATGCGCCTCCGCTCGGCTATGCGCCTCCGACGCCTTACCACTGGTGCGGATGGATCCTCGCGCTGTACCAATGGGCATCCGGCAGGAGCTTCGGGGACATCATGTCGAGGATCTCTGTCGAAGAGCTCCTCAGGATGCACCCGACCCTCCATGAGGCGTCGGAATGGAAGGCGGCAGAGGCCATCGACCGCGCCGTGCGCTCCAAAGACGAGAGGACGAACCTCCAGGCCAGGCGCATCGCGGCGGAGATGACGCAGAAGATGCTCTCCGAGGAATCCGGGATCAACCTGCGCACGCTGCAGCAGTACGAGACCGGAGCCAAGAGCATCAACAGGGCCTCGGGAGAGGCCCTGAGAGCGCTGTCGCGCGTCCTGCGCTGCAGCATGGAGGACCTCATGGAGCCGGGCCCGATGGAGCCTTTCCGACGCATCGGATAAGGTTATCTCATGGATGGACCATCCATCCCCAATGGCTTCCCGAGAGGAGGCCTGAAGGAGCGATGCAGGATGCGCGAAGATGATGATTGCGATACGGCAATAAACGATGTGCCCGACGAGCTCCGTCTCAAATCGATCCTCGTCCTCGGAGGGAAAGTGAAGGTCCCTGCGGGATTCTCCCACCCTGATGCCGAGCCCAACGGGGACGGCACAGGCGCATTCATCCTGTCCTTCGGAGGGTCGCGCATCTCCAAGAAGTACTCGGAGACCGAGGGGGAGTTCGAACTGTCCTTAGATGGGCCTGGATTCTCGCTCTCGAAAGACGGCGCCTTGCTGGCCAAAGACATCGGCATAGTCAAGAGGCACTCCCATTCCCCGTTCCAGGCCAATGTCAAGCTGGACCCCGCCGTGCCGAAAGAGGAGATGATGGGCGGCCTGCAGAGGATCATGGACACTGGAACCGTCCGCGGGATATCTGCAGGCATAGCGAAGGATGCGGGCCTGGATTTCTGCGTCGAATCAGTGCGCAGGATCCGTGAAGCCTGGCCGGACATCCCCATAGGCCTCAGGTACAGGCCCTGCCCCAAGGACGACCTTGCGAAGCTCAAGGAAGCGGGCGTTGACGAGCTGAAGCTGAACATCGGCTCGACGGTGCCCCGCATATCCGCATACCTCGACGAAGGCCAGGACATGGACGGGATCGTCCGCTGCCTCGAGGATGCTGTGGAGGTCTTCGGGAAAGGGCGCGTGGCGACGACGCTCTATGCAGGCCTCGGAGAGACGGACGAGGAGATAGAAGGGTGCATGAGAGCCATGGCCTCCCGCGGCGTCCTCTCTGACCTCAAGCTCAAGAAGATCCCGCCGAAGGATGCCGAGAGGGCGAGATCGATGCTCGGAGAGATCCCCTGGACGGATGCCGAGAGGCTCGCTCGCCTAGGGATTATGCTGAAGGCGATAGAATCTGAGCAGGGGCTAGATTCCGGCACGTTCAAGACGCTCTGCATCGCATGCAGATGCTGCAACCTGGTGCCTTTCCTGGACTTCTGAAGCCTGTAGATTCTGAAACGGCTTCGCAGACGGATCCGCGATTCCATCGGGTTCACGGACAGAATCGCATAGATTCCGAGCATTGGCAGGACATGTCCCCGGAGAGTTCACGGCAAGATTATACCTTAGAAGAGGAACACATCTCATCGATGCACCATGTCGATGCAATATTTGTTCCACGGCAGCAATCAGGCTGTAGAGAAGCCGGAGCTCGGATTCTCTACGCACAAGACGGATTTCGGAGATGGATTCTATGCGACCGAGTCCTAGAAGCAGGCAGAGCGGTGGGCCAAAAGGGTGTGCAAAATCCGTGCTTCTGGGGCGCCCATCGTCTCGGTCTACCAATACGAACCATCAGAAAGCCTCAGGATGCTGGCGTTCAGCGGCCCAGATTCGGAATGGCTGGATTTCGTCATATCGAATCGCGTAGGAGATGCCGTGCACGACTACGACATCGTTTCAGGCCCGGTTGCAGACGAGGGCGTCTTCGATACGCTCTATCGCTACTTGCGCGGATATATCACCAAAGATGAGGCTATCGTGACCCTGAAACCGATGAAGATGGACGGACAGATCCTGTTCCACACAGCAGAATCTTTAAAATCGCTCTCGTTCATCGACGAGTACGTGGTTCAATGATAGATCAAAACACCTTTGAAGTCATCTTTCCGGAGAAAGCGGCAGGGGCGATAAGGATCCTCATGAAGAGGCACGGCCTCTCAGGGGATGATGCGCTCTGCATGTTCATGTCTTCCGAGACATACAGAGGCCTCCACGACCCTTCCACAGAGTACTATGCTCTTGCACCGGAACAGCTGGCGGATCTGTTCGACGCGGAGAAGATGCCTTTTCCCGAAACACGGACCACGACCGGCGACGAGGCCATGAGGTTCAAGGTCTATTGCGTGGTGGAGTACAGCCGCATACACGAGATGGATGCGAAAGATACGATAGGCGTGTTCTCAAAATACGGAGTCCTCCGCTTCCTGAACCATAGGATCCTCCAATGGCAGGACCTCGAGAGCACCGTCGACGAGATAGACGAGTTCATCTACTACAGGGTCAACCCCCCTGCGGCAGTTGCCTGATCCAGCAGCCTCGCTCTGCGGGCTGGAAAACGCCGTCCGGAAGGGATCGGATGCGGATGCTGCAACCTCGTGCCGTTCCAGGACTTCTGAAACAGCTCAATAACGCGCTTCGATGCATTCGACGGTGTCCGCACCCTGTTCCCCGGTGGACTGCCATTGCATAGCCGGCAACTTCAGGAAGTCGGAAACCTTGAACTTCTGGACTGCTGCTTTCGCAACGAGCAGAACTATACAGCCTCGCTTCGGCTTCTCCGGATTCCCGGCCCGGTTCTCCGCAATTATGAGCTTTCCCGCAAGGTGAGCTTCGCCGGGTTGGCCTTCTTCTAGACCGCCCGTATGCAGCCCCATCTCCGTTCTCGTCCTTCTGCTTCTTCGCGGACCTCTGGACGTCCACGAGATTCCTGCATATCATCTCGTACAGGGAGCATCGCATCAGGCGGCTGCTGCCGGGGGGTTGACCCTGTAGTAGATGAACTCGTCTATCTCGTCGACGGTGCTCTCAAGATCCTGCCATTGGAGCATCTCCATGTCCAGGAGCTCGAGGACCCCGTACTTGAGGAATAGCTTGATCGTGTCCGCAGAGTCCATCTTGCGGATACGGCTGTATTCCACTACGCAGTAGACCTTGAACTTAACCGTGTCCGATCCGGTCGTGGTCCTTGTTTCTGGGAAAGGCATCTTCTCCGCGTCAAACAGATCGGCCAGCTGTTCCGGCGTAAGAGCGTAGTACTCCGTGGAAGGGTTATGGAGGCCTCTGTACGTCTCGGAAGACATGAACATGCAGAGTGCATCGTCTCCAAAAAGGCCATGCCTGTCCATCAACAGCTTGATCGTCGCTGTAGCTTTCCTGGGAAGAATAACTTCAAACTCGTTTTGGCTGATCATTCGACCACGTAGCTATCGATGAACGATATGGATTTTATAGATTCTGATGTGTGGAACAGTACTTGTCCATCCAATTTCATCGGTTTCAGAAGAACAATAGCTTCATCTTTCGTGATGTCTCCATGGATGTAGTCATAGATTGTATCGTACACGCCCTCGTCTGCAACCGGGCCTGAAACGATGTCGTAGTCGTGCACGGCATCTCCTACGCGATTCGATATGACGAAATCCAGCCATTCCGAATCTGGGCCGCTGAACGCCAGCATCCTGAGGCTTTCTGATGGTTCGTATTGGTAGACCGAGACGATGGGCGCCCCAGAAGCACGGATTTTGCACACCCTTTTGGCCCACCGCTCTGCCTGCTTCTAGGACTCGGTCGCATAGAATCCATCTCCGAAATCCGTCTTGTGCGTAGAGAATCCGAGCTCCGGCTTCTCTACAGCCTGATTGCTGCCGTGGAACAAATATTGCATCGACATGGTGCATCGATGAGACGTCTTCCTGTTCTAAGGTATAATCTTGCCGTGAACTCTCCGGGGACATACGCGCCTTCCCGCCCTGTCCGACAGGCATTGCCAACCGCGATGCAATCGAAGATGATATCCAAATATGGAGTGCGCCATGCAGAAACAGTTTGCATTGAGATCGAGATGACAATGGAGCCGAGAATATTCGAGTGCACCAAAAGGACGCTGACCGCAGATGTTGCGAAGCATGCCATGGAGTCCAAAGATTGGTCTGAGGACGAGGCCGTCTGCAATTTCATACGCGCCGAAGTCTACGTTGCCTCAGCATCGAGAATACGAAAGTATGGCATTGCAGCATGACGGCCCTCTCCGGGCTATACGATGACGAGCTGGACGGGCAGCTTGTCTGGCCGGAGATGCCACGAACGGTTGGAGCACCATGAAGTTCAAGATCTGCTGCATCTAAGAGTACCGCCAGAAGCATGGGATGTCTGCACCGGACACAGTGGGGCTCTTCGACAAGTATGGCGTCTTCAGGTTCCTTGAGCTTCCTGCGATGCGATGGCAGTCGCTGGAGAACTCCATCCTGTATATCGAAGAGTTCATCGCTGCCCGTTCCTGAGAGGCCGGTTTACATCCTCTTGCAACCGCGGAGGATCCACTCGCCGATGGACTTGGTCCCGTACTTCAAAGTGGCCTTGATGTGCCTGTCGCTGCTGCACGCCACGGCCTTCCCGCTCATGATGTACTCGACGACCTCCTGCCATGTCCTGAGATCGTCCGGGACCTCCACGTACCCCTCGCCGATGTGGAGGGGCGTGTGGGCGTCGCTTCCGGCGCTGATAGGCTTCCCGATGCGGGCCGCCAGCTTCTGCGACCTCCTGTTGCCGCTCGGCGTTGAGCGCCCGTTCCTCGCCTCGATGCCGTCGAAGGGGTATGCCAAGGTGTTCTTCTCCCCCAGGCCGGACCACCAGCGGTAGGGATGGGCGGCGAAAGCGTACCCTCCGGCCTCGTGGATGAGGTCTATGGTCTCCTGGATGGACCTGTCGCGGGGGATGAGCCTGTCGATCCCCAGCGCGACGATGTGGCCCTCCGCGGAGGAGACCTCCTCCGCGGGGATTATGATCACGCGCCCGTTGTCCTTCAATTGGCCGTAGGCCTCGAAGCTGTTGTGGTCGGTGACGGCGATGCAGCCTATCCCGAACCTCTCGGCGTGCTCCACCAGCTCCTCCATCGTGGTCCTCCCGTCGTTGGAGTAGCACGTGTGGACGTGCAGGTCCGCCTTCATAGTACGTCCGCACCGTCCTGGATGTCCCCGTCGATGGTGGCGAAGCATCCCTTCCCGTCTCCGAGGATCATGACGTCGTCGCCATCGATGACGGCGACGACCACGGCAGGCGCGTCCGCGGGCATGTCGATGCCCATGGCCTTGCCGTCCTTCACGTGGACGGTCTTCATGACGACCTGCTCCACATGCTTGGTCTCGATGCGGCTGCTGGTGCCCTCGACGCCGCAGTCCAGCCTCGTCCCGTCGGGAACGTCGCAGGACGGCGCCAGGAGATGGACGGTGTCCCCGCCCATGCACTCGTCGTCGGCAGCCGTGAGCATCCCCATGGACTGGACTCCGCGGAACTTGGCGGACTTCAGGTTGGAGATGACGATGAGCCTCCTGCCCATCATCTCGTCGGCGGAGTAGCGCCATTTGAGGTTGGTGACCAGCTGCCTGGGCTCCCCCTCGCCGCAGTCCACCTTCAGGACGAACAGCTTCTCGGCATCGGGATGGTCCTCCACGGACACGACGGTGCCGACGCGGAGGTCCATGCGCCTGAACATGGCGAACGGCCCCGCAGGGGCCTCGGCGGGCTTGGGCTCCTTCTTCTCCTGCTTCTGCTTCTGCTCCTTCTCCTCTCCGGCTCCCTCGGCGGGCTTCAGCTCCACCTTCCTGTACACGGGCACGGGCTCCCTGAGCTCCTGGCCCGCGGGCACGGGGACGGTCGCGGAATCGAGCCCGGCGGACTCCAGGCTGCAGTCGTACCCCAGGAATCCCCAGACCTTCTCCGAGGACTTGGGCATGAACGGCCATGCCATGACGGCCAGGGCCTTGACGATCCAGAGGCTGTTGTTCAGGGCCTTCCCGCAGCGGGCCCTGTCCTCCTTGATGAGGGCCCAGGGCTTCACGGAATCGATGTACCTGTTCCCGAAGCGGGCCAGGTCCATGACGGCCTTGATCCCCTTCTTGAAGTCGCACTTGGAGAGGCATTCCCTGTACTCGGCCAGGGCCTTCCCGATCTCCTCGGAGACCTCCCCGTGCTCCGGCCCGTCGTCCTGCTCGGGCACGGCGCCGTAGTTCTTCTTGGTGAAGCTGATGCACCTGTGGTAGTAGTTGCCGAGCGCGGCCACGAGCTCGTTGTTGACCTTGGCCTGGAAGTCCTCCCAGGAGAAGTCGGAGTCGTGGGTGTCGGGCATGTTAACCGACAGGTAGTACCTGATCTGGTCCGCGTCGTACTCGGCCAGCACGCTGGGCACGTCGATGGCGCCCCCGCGGCTCTTGGACAGCTTGCCTCCGCCGATCATGAGGTACTCGTTGGCGGGGATGTCGTAGGGGAGGTCGTACCCTCCCAGGCCCATGAGGATGGCGGGCCAGATGATCGAGTGGAATGGGATGTTGTCCTTCCCGATGAAGTAGTAGTGCCTGACCTCGGGGTCCAGCCAGTAGTCCTTCCACAGGTCGGGCTTCCCGATCATCCTGGAGTACTCCACGGATGCGCTCAGATACCCGATGACCGCCTCGAACCAGACGTAGATGACCTTGTCGTCCCATCCCTCCATGGGTATGGGCACCCCCCAGGACATGTCCCTGGTGATGGCCCTGTCGTAGAGGCCCTCCTCCAGCCAGTTCTTGGTGAAAGCCTTGACGTTGGCCCTCCAGTAGTCCTTGGTGGACACGTACTCGAGGAGCTGGTCCCTGAAGGCGCTGAGCCTGAGGAAGAAGTGCTCGGTGGGCCTGATCTCCGGCACGCTGCCGCACAGGGTGCAATAGGGCTTCAGGAGGTCCCCGGGCTCGAAGGTGGCCCCGCAGGCGTCGCACTGGTCGCTGCGGGTCTTCTCCGCCCCGCATTTGGGGCAGACGCCCTCCACGTACCTGTCGGGGAGGAACCTGGCGCACTTGGGGCAGTAGTACTGGTCGGTCTCCTTGGTGTAGATGTAGCCCTTGGCCAGGAGGTCCCTGAATATGTACTGGACCACTTCGAAGTGAGTGGGGCAGTGAGTCTTGTTGAAGAGGCTATACTCGATGGAGAGGTCCTCGATGGCCTTCTTGTTGATCTCGTGATACTTCTCCGCATACGCCTCCGGCGTCATCCCGCACTTCTCAGCGGACACTGTGATCGGAGTGCCGTGCTGGTCGGAGCCTCCGACCATGAGCACCTCGTTGCCGATGAGGCGGTTGTACCTGCTGAATATGTCGGGGGGAAGGAGCGAGCCGGCCACGTGGCCAAGGTGGATCGTCCCGTTGGCGTAGGGCCAAGCGATGTTTATGCAGACTTTTGCCATTTGTACCAGCCCGTCCATCGCGCGCGTGGTATTAATAGCATCGATTGGCGGCGGCAGGGCACTTGTAGCGGAGGACGATCAGGGCATGGGCCGCCATCATGAATCCGCCGATGACCTCTCCGACCGCCAGAGCCAGCCACAGCGAGTCCAGGGTCCCCGCGGCTGCTGTGGCGGCGGCGAACAGGGCCACCAGGAAGAGGTTTCTCCCCAGGCTGTTGAACATCGCCCCCGTGGCGCTGCCGAGGGCCTGCATGAGAGCGGATCCCGTGAATACCATGGACATCACTGGCAGGAACGCCGCCATAGCGCGCAGCAGGTTCGCCATCTCCCCCTGGAGATGCCCCATGTCGTCCGCATGCGTGAACGCGGAGGCTACCGGGCCCGCGAAGGCCATCAGGACGGCTGCGAGGCATGCCATCGACAGGATGGAGACCTTCAGGGAGTAGCGGAACGCGTCCCTGACCATGTCGTTGCGGCCCATGGCGTACTCGCTGGAGCATGCGGCCACCATGGCGCCCCCGACGGCCTGGGCGGGGATTATGAGGACGTAGGCCACCTTCCACGATGTGGCGTAGATGGACAGCGCGCCGGCGCCCCCGCACGCGGTGACGAAGGTGAACATCACCAGGTTGAAGAAGTTCATCACGGACAGCTCGATGGCCTCGGGCATCCCCACGGAGAGGATGGCCTTCATGAGCCTGCTGTCCGGCCTGATGTCCGGTCCCGACAGGCGCACGTACATTCCCTTGCCGATGACGTACCAGCGCAGCCCGATGGCGCAGGACACCGCGAACGATATGCATGTCGCCCACGCGGCTCCGGCCACGCCCATGCCCAGGCCGTAGATCATGAAAGGGTCCAGGACCATGTTGGTCGCCGCCCCGGCCACCTGGATGGCCATGGAGCGCTTGGCGTTGCCCTCTCCGCGGAGCATCCCCGACAGGACCCCGCTGAGGATCACCAACATCGAGCACAGGTAGATCGGATGGGCGTATGCGAGGCAGTCGCCCTTGACGTCCCCGGCCCCGATGGCCTCTGCCAGAGGGCCCGCCGTGGGCATGAGGGCCGCCGTCACGGATATGGACACGACGGCTGCGATAATCAGGGCCTGCGCCGCAGATCCTACCGCATCCTCCTTCCTCCCGAGGCCTATGCTCCTCGCAATGGCCGCAGACGCCCCGACCCCGAGGCCGTTCCCGATGCCTATGATGATGCAATATACAGGGTAGATCGCCCCGATTGCCGCGAGGGGCCCTGCCCCCAGTCCGCTGACCCAGAAGCTGTCGATGACATTGTTGGCCTGCTGGACGAGGAGCGCGACGGCGATCGGCACCGCAAGCGCGATTATGGCCTTCCTCTGATTGCCCACCAGCAGCTTCGTGCCCGCTGTCTCGTCCGCCAAAGAACCCTCGCCCCCTCGATGCACTGGAAAGCTGTCCGGACGTCTTAAGGATTGCACAGGCCCCGGCCATCGGCCCCGTTATGCTGTCAGAAGACAGGGGCGCATCATGGACGTTCCGGCAAGGGCCCGTGGTTCCCGCCGCCTCGAACCATTTATATCAAAGCAGGGAATGGAACCCGCCATGCGGATCGCGGCAGTGCTGAACGACAGATGCCAGAACAAGAAGTGCAACCAGGAGTGCGCCAAGTTCTGTCCCCTCAACAGGACAGGCGTGGAGTGCGTCACCTTCGGGGAGAGGGGAAAGCCCGTGATCTCCGAGACGCTCTGCCAGGGGTGCGGGATCTGCGTCAACAAATGCCAGTTCGATGCCATCAAGATCATCGGCCTTGCCGACGAGCTGAAGGAGGAGATGATCCACCAGTACGGGGAGAACTCATTCCGCCTGTACAGGCTGCCGGTCCCCAAGAAAGGGCTGGTCACAGGCATCCTCGGGCCGAACGGGATCGGAAAGACCACCGCGATCAAGATGCTGTCCGGAACCGAGGTCCCCAACCTGGGGAACTACGAGAACCCCCCGTCCAAGGAGGAGGTGCTCAAGCACTTCGCAGGCACCGAGCTCCACGACTACCTGGAGAACGTCTACGCCGGGAAGGTGAAGACCGCTATCAAACCTCAGTATGTCGACAAGCTGCCCCTGAGCGTCAAGGGGGTCGTGAGGGACCTCCTGTCCAAGGTCCAGGACCGCATGACCGTGGACGAGGCCGCGGAGCTCTTCGACCTCCGGGAGGTCCTGGACAGGGAGCTGTCCAAGCTGTCCGGGGGAGAGCTGCAGCGCCTGGCGATGGCCGCGACCATGATGAAGGACGCAGACGTCTACTTCTTCGACGAGCCCACGTCCTACCTGGACATCTACCAGAGGGTCAAGATGGCCCGCCTTATCAAGCAGCTCAGCGAGGAGAAGCAGGTCATGGTCATCGAGCACGACCTCGCCATATTGGATTTCCTGGCGGACAACGTGAACGTCGTCTACGGTACCGAGGGGGCTTACGGGGTGTTCACCCTGGCCAGGCAGGTCAGGACCGCCATCAACGTCTACCTCGACGGGTACCTGCCCGAGGAGAACATCAGGTTCAGGGACAGGCCCATCGAGTTCGAGGCCTCCCCGCCCAGGGGAGACTGGCAGACCGCCGACCTGATCTCGTTCTCCAGCCTCACCAAGGACTTCGGGGAGTTCAGGCTGGACATCTCCGGGGGAGTGGTGAAGATCGGCGAGTCCGTCGGGATCGTCGGGCCCAACGCCACCGGCAAGACCACCTTCGTTAAGATCCTTGCCGGAGCGATCGAAGCAGACTCCGGGGAGATGGACGGCAAGGTCAAGGTGTCCTACAAGCCCCAGTACATCACAGGGGACTACGACGGCACCGTCCAGGACCTGCTGTACGCCAAGGCCTACGAGACCGTCACGTCCGGCTTCTTCAACGGAGAGGTCATCGAGCCCCTGGGCATCAAGTACCTGATGGACAAGAAGGTCGGGAACCTGTCCGGAGGAGAGCTGCAGCGCGTGGCGATAACCCTGTGCCTCGCATCCGAGGCGGACATCTACCTGTTCGACGAGCCGTCGGCGTACCTGGACTCCAACCAGAGGATGAACGCCGCCAAGACCATCAGGCGCATGATGGAGAAGACCGGGCGCAGCGCCATGATCGTCGACCACGACATCTACTTCCTGGACATGGTCTCGGACTCCATGATGGTGTTCGGAGGCGACCCGGGCCACCACGGCATCGGGGACGGGCCCTTCGACATGAGGGACGGGATGAACCGGTTCCTCTCGGCCGTGGACATCACGTTCCGCAGGGATGCGGACACCCACAGGCCCAGGATCAACAAGACCGGGTCCAGGCTGGACCGCGAGCAGAAGTCCAAGGGCGAGTACTATTACGCATGAGCCGGGCAGGGGACCCCCTGCCCCGCCTTCTTCCATTCCCTTCGCATATCCCGGGCTTCCTACCGCCATCTATTTCATCAGCTCCCTGCGATTCCCTGTTCATGAAATACACGATCACAGGCGACAACCTGCAGATGCTCAACGTCGAGATCGAGTCGGGAGAGATCCTGAACTCCGTGTCCGGCGCCATGTCCTACATGACCGGCAACGTCACGCTGGAAGCGAAGGCCAAGCAGGGGATCTGGGGCAGCATCAAGAGGTCCATGACCGGCGCGTCCCTCTTCATGGTGCAGTACAAGTCCGAAGGGCGCGGAGTTGTGGGCCTCGCCCACCCGGCTCCCGGGAAGATCATGGACATCGACACGTCGAAGGGCGCATGGTTCCTCCAGAAGACCGGATACCTTGCATCCGACGACAACGTGGAGCTGGAGCTGGCGTTCCAGAAGAAGCTCTCGTCCGCCCTGTTCGGCGGTGAGGGGCTGATCCTCCAGAAGGTCTCGGGGACCGGGATCGTGTTCATCTGCGGATGCGGGGACTTCGTGGTCAAGGACCTGGCGCCCGGAGAGGTCCTCAAGGTGTCCACGTCCCACGCTGTGGCCTGGCAGGAGACCGTGAAGTACGACATAACCTCGATAGGCGGCCTGAAGAACGCGCTGTTCAGCGGAGAAGGGCTGTTCGTCACCACCCTGACCGGCCCCGGAAGGGTGGTCCTGCAGTCCATGACCCTGGGAGACCTGGCCATGTCGCTGTACCCGTACATGCCGCAGAGCTCGAGCTGAGGCGATGCATATGGAAGACAAGGGAATGCAAACAGAAAGGAAAGGGACCGGGAAGTCCGCGGTCGGCCTGCTGGCCATAGTCGTGCTGGCGGTCGTCCTGATCGCGGCGCTGGCGTGGGCCTTCACGCAGCCGGGGTTCTTGGAAGAGGCTGTGAACGTGCTGATAATCGTCATCGTCGCGCTGGTGATCATCGGCATCATCGCATACATAGCGTACGCCTTCCTGGCGGTCGCGTACTATGCGTCGAAGGGCGAGGTGGTCCAGAAAGGAGTGGACCACAGCATCGACGACATCCGCGGAGTCGAGGGCAGGACCCTTGACGACGACGGCAACGACCTTGACCGGAAGGACAATGACTGAAACCGCAGGGGGCCTCCCCTGCTTTCGCTTTTTTTGGAACGTTAGGAGTTCCGTAACCTTCAATAACCTAATCGCCGAATGACCCGGCATGGGAAAGGCAGACACCCATGTCCACACCGAGTACTCGGGATTCAACAAGCTCGGTGCCATGAAGTTCCCCGAATCCGTCGCGCTGCCTGAGACGCAGGTCGACAGGGCAAGGGCCAACGGCATGGATGTGCTCTGCATCACAGACCACGACGAGACCGCCGGGGCGTTCATCGCAGAGAAGTACGCCCGGAAGTTCGATGACATCGATGTCGTCATCGGAGAAGAGGTCACCACCATGGACGGGGAGATCATCGGGCTCTATCTCACCGAGAGGATCCCCGACATGCTCTCTGTGGAGGAGACAGTCGACATCATCCGCGAGCAGGGCGGGCTGACCATCGCCCCCCATCCTTTCAGCTTCCATGTGCCGGGGCTCCAGGAGAAGGCCCTCATGCTGGACCTGGACGGCTTCGAGACCATAAACGGGGGCCACCCTGATTCTTACAGCAACATGTTCGCAAGGCTGGTCATGGAGCGCTATCCCGGAAGGTGGGCGGACATCTCTGGCAGCGACGCCCATTCCGTGTACACGACCGGGTACAACTGGACCGAGTTCCCAGGCGATACCGCCGACGACCTGAGGAGGGCCATACTGTCCAAGGCCACCAAGGCCTGCGGAGCTCCCGCGCCGGTGTTCGGACAGGTCCAATGGAGCGTGGACGTGGTCCTGGGAGGGCAGAAGCTGCTTTACAAGTCGCTTCTGGGGAAGCTCAAGAACGTCCCCAACGACCATCTCATCGAAAAGATCAACAGCATCAACGACCTGAAGAAAGCCACAGGCATCTTCGCGGGGATGCTTTACGTCGTTCCTCCGATATCGTTCATCGCCACCATCGCGAGCGTGTCGTTCCTCAAGAAAGGAGCGGTCAAGATGACCGCCGAGATCCCCGAGCGCTTGGCCGGGATCGACAGGATCATCGCTGAGCTGGACGCCAAGGGAGGCCCCCGCAGTGGCAGCAAAGGCGTATAAGGTCGCCACCTCCGTTCCCGAGGGATGCCTGGACCGGATGATGGACCGCATAGCCGCATCGGTCCGTCCGCTGTACCCGGGATACGACCGCGTGTTCTCGTATTGGCCGGTCACTGGGACCTGGAAGCCCCTCGAAGGATCGCACCCGTTCATAGGCTCCGTCGGGAAAGTAGAAACTGCCCGGGAGTACAGGCTGGAGTTCGCCGTGTCCGAGGAAGACCTGGCCGCGGCGGTGAGGGCCATCAGGGACGTCCACCCTTATGAAGAGCCTGCGATAGACGTGATCCCGATGGTCCCCTGGAAGGACGTCATTGCTTCGGACGGTAGTTGAAGACGTTGTCGAAGGTCTTCTGCATCCTGTGGATCTTGATGCTCTGGAGCCTGTAGCCCTTCTCCTCCTCGTCCAGGAGCCCGAGCTCCACGAACGCGGAGAGGATCTCGTCAGCGGAATCGTATTGGCACTCCACGCCTATGGCGATGTCCACGAGCCTGTTGCGGCAGGATATCTGCGAAGGCAGCGCCCCGCCGTTGTCGGCTATGAACCTGTCCTTCACCGCAGGGTACAGGTCCAGGTTCTCGCAGCAGACCTCCTTGGCCTCGCCGTAGCGCTCGGCCCCGTAGAGGCCCTCGATGTAGGCCTCGTTCACGAGAAACCTGCTGTAGTCGTCCCCGGCCGCCTGCCTGGCGGAGCTCCCCACGGAGACGGAGAGCTTGTAGTTGTGGTCCTCGGTGGACCTGCGCATCAAATCGGTGAAGAATGCCTGGAGGGACGCTGTGTCTATTCCCTGGAGGTACCTGCGGACCTTGACCCTGTCCGGGTCGTTCAGGGACTGGAACCAATCTGAGGCGCCTGCGGCGGCGACCTCCTGAGGAACTTCGGTCTGAGCCATCGGCCGGTAATCCACGGCATAGATGATAGTAGTATCTGACAGCTTCAGCTGCCCTCGTCGATCTTCACCAGCTCCGCCTGGCAGTGGGGCTTCCCGTAGCAGAGCATCCTGGAGTTCCAGTCCATCAGGGAGACGAACTCGGCCTTCCTCTCGAAGCAGTTCCTCTGGCAGTGGGCGCAGTCGAAGTCCCCGCAGGGCACGGCGGTGATGGACATCTCCACGTTGTCCCCGAACTTCGCCTTGACAGCCTCCTCCACCTCGCTGATCTCCACAGACTCCTGGCCGATGGTCATCGACCTGGGCAGGACGATCTTCATGTCGATGTAGATCTTAGGGCCGTACTTTATCAGGCGGAGGTTGTACACGTCTATCCAGTCGTCGTGCCTGTACTCGCAGATGAGGGCAGACACGTCTCTGAGGAGCGGTTCGTCCGCATGGTCCATGGTGTCCTCGGCAGACTTCTTGAGGACGCCCGCGCCGGTGACCATGATTATGATGCCGAACACGACGGCTATGCTGGAGTCCAGCCACCTCATGTCGTGGCCCATGGACTCCGCCGCATAGACGACCCCCAGGCCGATGAGGATCCCGATGGATGAGTATGTGTCCGAGCACAGGTGCTTCCCGCTGGCCTCCAGGGCAGGGGAGCGGTTCTTGCGGCCCTTCCTGATGGCCATCCTGCCGACCACATAGTTCGCCGCGGCCGCCAGCGCCACCAGGACGAGGCCGATGTCCAGCTGCTGGATCTCGCCGGGGTTGAGGAACGAGTTGATGGATTCGAGGATGATCAGACCGCCGGCGATGATGATCATGGTCCCTTCGATGGCGGACGATATGATCTCGATCTTCCCGTGCCCGAACGGGTGGGAGCGGTCCGGAGGCTGCGCCGAAAGGTACAGCGCGTAGATGCCGATGCATGCGGCCACGACGTTGACGATGGACTCGGTGGCATCCGTCAGGATGGCGACCGACCCTGTGAGGGCATAGGCCAGGAACTTTATGGCCATCAGTGAGAAGCCCAGTACGACGATGACCTTCTGGAACTCGAAGTTGTCGTCGGCCGTTTTCGACATGATATCCTGTGAGTCCTTAGCCGTTTATATCGCTTATCGGACAGACCTTCCCGGTTCCTCTCCAGAGCCCCTCATGACGGACATGCAGGCCCCTGCGATGCACATCGCCACGCACAGGCCGAACGACCATCTCATGACCTCCAGGAACGAGTCGTAGGTATCGGGGGAGAGGTTGTCCATGCTCCCCATGATAACAGAGATGAACAGCATTGCGACGCCCATGCTGACCATCATGCCGGTCTGCCTCATGACCGCCACCATGGCGGATGCTTCCCCGGTCTCGGTGCGGTCCACGGAGCCCATGATGATGGATGTGTTTGGAGCCGCGAACAAGGAGAACCCGATCCCGACGACGACCATCGTCGCTATCACGAGCGCGAAGTCCGCGGTCTTCCCGTAGAACAGGATCGTCGCTATCCCGCATGCCGAGATCAGCATCCCCAGCGTGGGGAGCAGCCTCTTCTCGGCTATCCGGTCGGACATCCTGCCGAAGTACGGCGTGCCGACCGCCTGGATCCCTGGCTGGATCAGCATGAGCGCGCCCGCTTCCGTCGCTGTCAGCCCTCCTATGCTCTGGAGGTACAGGGCCAGGAAGAACGATATAGAGTATGACGACGCGTAGTTCAGGAAAGCCGTTATGCAGGACCCTGCGAACACCCTGTGCCTGAACAGGCTCACCTTCAGGAGCGGATCCTCTTTGCCGGACTGAGAGCGGATGAACAGGGCCAGCAGCACCAGTCCGACGGCCACCATGGCGAACGCCCACGCCTGAGGCATGTTGATGACGCCGCCCATGGTGAAGGCTATGGCCATGCCGTAGAGGACGGAGCACTTCCAGTCCATGGACGCCCCGGGATCGGCCACGATCTCGTGCTTGAAACGGGACATCAGGAGCATCGTGACGGCCGCGATTGGGATTATCATGAAGAACAGGCTGCGCCATCCGAAAGCGTCGTTGAGCGCTCCCCCCAGCGGAGGGCCGGTCGCCAGGCCGATGTAGACGCACATCGTCTGGAGCCCTATCGCCCCTCCCCTCTCGCCGGACGGGAACACGTCCGTTATCAGCGCGATGGCCGTCGTCACTATGGAAGCGGATCCGAGCCCCATGACGATCCTGCAGAGGATCAGGAACGGGAACGAGGGCGAGAACGGCGCTATGAAGCACACGACGGCGAGCACGATGCTCCCGAACAGGAACACCTTCTTCTTCCCGTAGATGTCCCCGACCTTCGCCATCGGCACCATGAACACCACTGACGAGAGCAGGAACGCGGTGTTCACATAGGCCTGCTGATGGGATCCCACATCGAACTCGCTGCCGATGTTCAGGAGCGACAGGTTCATCATCGTGCTTATCAAAGGAGTTATGAATCCCCCGATGCAGCTTGCCAACAGAACGATCCTGCACTCGCTCTTCGTGAACTCGCCCATGCCGGTCCCCTCTGGACCCGTGAGAGCATGCAAATAGATAAGGCATGACACGGGCGCGTGTGCAAACGGATAAATCCCCGGCTCCAATCACAGAGATCATGGACCCCCGCATCCCAGAGATTGCAGAGAGGATCCGCGCTCTCCGTGAGATCTGCGGATTCGAGACGGCCGAGATGGCAGAAAGCACCGGCGTGACCGAAGAGGAGTACATAGCGCTGGAGACCGGCGAGCAGGACTTCGGATTCACTTTCCTGTACAAATGCGCCGAGAAGCTGGGGGTCGACATGATCGAGATAATCACGGGCAGCAACCCGCACCTCACCGATTTCACGATCACCAAGGCGGGCACCGGCCTGCCGATCAAGAGGAGGGCAGGGTTCAGCTACTACCACCTGGCCGCCACGTTCAAGGGCAAGATGGCCGAGCCCTTCCTTGTCATGGCCCCGTACATCGAAGAGGAGCAGGGCAAGGAGATCCACCTGTCCCGCCACGAGGGCCAGGAGTTCGACTACATCCTTTCCGGGACGCTGAGATTCTCCCACGAAGGAAGGGTCATGGACGTGGGACCGGGGGACACCCTGTACTACGATTCCGGGAAGGGGCATGGGATGATCGCCACCTCTCCCGAGGGATGCACCTTCCTGGCGGTAGTGCTGAAAAAGGAGGGTTCCGATTGATAGGCCTGTACAAGGACTATCTCAGGGAGGTCAAGAACGATAAAGGCGTGGTCACCCGCGCCCACCTGAACGTGCCCTCCGACTTCAACTTCGCATACGATGTCGTGGACAGGATCGCGCTGGCGGAGCCCGGCAGGAGGGCGCTGCAGTGGTGCAGCATCTCCGGCGCCGAGAGGACGTTCACTTTCGGCGACATCAAGCGCCTCTCGGACAAGGCGGCGAACTTCCTGTCGTCCCAAGGAATCTCCAAGGGAGACTACGTCCTGGTCGTGGTGAAGCACAGCTTCCAGTTCTGGTACCTGTCCGTCGCCCTGCACAAGATCGGAGCGGTGATGGTCCCGGCCACCTTCATGCTGAGGAAGCACGACATAGAGTACAGGGTGGCCGCGGCGGGCATCAAGGCGTGCATCTGCACCACCACCTGCGACATCGCGGACCAGGTGGACATCTCGGAGAACATCCCCACGCTGGAGAAGAAGTTCATCCTGAACGGCCGGAGAGACGGGTGGATAGACTTCGATGCCGGAGTGGAATCGGCTCCGGAAGAGTGGACGAGGGTGCCGAACAGGTCCGACGAGATCATGCTGATGTACTTCACGTCCGGGACCGCGGGGAACCCCAAGATGGTCCAGCACGACTTCTCGTACCCTCTTGCGCACATAGTCACCGCCAAGAACTGGTACTGCGTGAACCCCGATGGCCTCCATTTCACCATCGCCGACACGGGATGGATCAAGTGCGCATGGGGGAAGCTGTACGCCCCCTGGATGATGGAAGGCGGGATCTTCGTCTACGAGTTCGAGAAGTTCGACCCGTCAGACATCATGGACAAGATCGAGAAGCACCGCATCACGACCCTCTGCAGCCCGCCGACCATGTTCAGGATGTTCCTGAACGCAGGCACGGAAGGGCACGACCTGTCCTCGCTGACCCACACGGGCATCGCGGGGGAGGCCCTGAGCCCGGACACCTTCAAGAAATGGCACGAGGCCACTGGCCTGAAGCTCATGGAGGCCTTCGGGCAGACCGAGACGCCCCCGATAGTGGGGACATGGAACGGGATGGAGCCCAAGCCCGGGTCCATGGGGGTCCCGTCTCCGCTGTACGACGTGGACCTCGTGGACCCCGAAGGCAACAGCGTCCCGCCCGGAGTGGACGGGGAGATAATCGTCCGCCTTTGGCACAGAGAGCCCGGGATCACCGTGGGATACCTTGCCAACGACGAGGGCAACCGCATCCTGAAGGAGGAGATGGTCCACCACACGGGGGATGTCGCATGGAAGGACGAGGACGGCTACTTCTGGTACGTCGGGAGGAACGATGACATCATCAAGTCCTCCGGGTACAGGATCAGCCCCTTCGAGATCGAGAGCGTGCTGATGCACCACCCTGCCGTGCTGGAGTGCGCCATCACCGGCGTGCCCGACCCGGTGAGGGGGCAGCTGGTCAAGGCGACCATCGTCCTGAGGCAGGGGTTCGAGGGCACGGACGGGCTGAAGTCCGAGCTCCAGGACTACGTCAAGAAAGAAACGGCCCCGTACAAGTACCCCAGGACCATCGAGTTCGTCGAGGCCCTTCCGAAATCGACCTCTGGAAAGATCATGCGCAGGAAGATCAGGTCGGACGATTCCAAGCCATGAGCTCACGCGGGGTCCGAAGACCGGGGACGGGCCGGTTTCCGGCCGCTGCCCCCGGCATCGCCGGCCACTGTCAGACGGAGTACCTGGACAGTATCTCTCCGAGCTCGCCGCTTTCCGAGAGCCACGCATCAAACGTCTTCCCGCTCTTCTGCACGGCCTTCCCGATTTCGACGACCGCCTCCGGGACCTTGTCCTCGGGGATCGATCCGGCCTCATCGCCGAACCTCTCGCTGCCCTGCAGCCCGCACCCGTTCACGTACATCCTGAAGACCGGGACGCTCCTGCCGTCCACGGACTTGGAGGATCCTTGCAGGCCTATCGTCCCGACCTGATGGCATCCGCATGAGGAGGTGCAACCGGATATGCGGAACCTGGGCAGGCAGCCGTCGGGGATGCCCGCCTCCCTCACGGCGGAGATCGTCCTCTTCAGCAAGCCGTTGGAGTCTCTGAGCCCCACCTGGCAGACCTTCCCGCCGATGCAGGACACGGATGTCTCGAACAGGGTGGACGCTCCGCCCTCGGTGATGTCCCTGACATTCTCGGCCTCGTCTCCGCTCAGGTTGATGATGTAGACCGTCGAATCAGGGGAGATGCGGACCTCCGCGCCGTCCATATCGCGGATCGTATCGGATATCCTCTCCAGCATCTCCGGCTCCACGTCCCCTCCGACCGGATGGTAGGCGACGTAGTACAGGCCCTTCTGCTTCTGCGGGAATATGCGCTCTCCCGACACGGGGGCATCGGCTTTCACAGGGTACGACGGCATCTCCGGACGGATGTCCAGCCCGCCAGCCGCCTTCAGGCGCTCGTAATTGGACAGGAACGCCTGCCTGTAGGCATCCTCGCCCATGTCGTCCTTCATATACCTTGCGCGCGCACGCTTCCTGTCCTCGTAATTCCCGTGCTGGACGAAGGTGTCCACCATGGCGCTGACGTAGTACAGGACATCCGAGGGATCCGTTCCAGAAGCGATCAGGCACCCCATCCTCGGGTCGTTTCCCAGCCCTCCGGCGCTCCAGACGTCGAACTTCCCTTCGGGGGTGGCGGCGAACCCGAGGTCCCTGAACGTGGCATGGGTCTCGTTGGAAGGAGAGGACGAGAACGTCACCTTCAGCTTCCTAGGGAGCTTCATAGAGCGCATCAAGCCGAGGAGATGCCCCTCGGCCGCCTTGGCATAGGGATACACGTCGAAGAACTCTCCGGGATCCACTCCGGAAAGCGAAGTGGCAGACACGTTGCGGGGATTGTCCCCGCCTCCGCCCTGGGTGACGATACCATGGTCCAGCGCCTTGTCCATGATCTCTGCTATCTCGCCGCCGGACAGGTCATGGAGCTGGACGGTCTCGCAGGTGGTGGTGTGGATCCTGCGGATCCCGTGCTCCCTCACCGTTGAGACGATGAAGTCCAGCTTGTCCTTGTCCATATGGCCTCCGCACATGCGGAGCCTTATCATCCCGCGCTCGCCGCCCTTCTGGGCATAGCTGCCGAACCGGCCCGATATGCCCTTGTAGTCCTTCGCGGACATCCCTCCGGAGAAGAAGCACTCCTCCGCTTCCCTGAACTCGGCTATGTTCCTGCGGAACCCCTCGACCTTGGCGGAATCCATATCCATCGCCGGACGTGAATCTCGCACAGGTAGTATATACGTGCACTCAGGCAAACCGTATCGCGGGCGAAGCATCGGCGAGCCGTTCCGATCGTCCGAGACTGATGCCGCAGCACAGAAATAGATGGATGGAGAGGCACAGCCATGGGATTCCTGAGACGGGTGTTCGGAAAACAGTCGGCTGACGAGGCATCCGTCAGCGATGATGCCCGTTATGAGAGGGACCTTGTCCGCAGGATGATCGCGGAAGGGCGCGACCCCGACACAGATCCCGAATTCCGCCGTTACATCTGCCTCAAGGATCCGAGGCCCATCGGAGACGACAGAAGCGGCGATCCGAAATACCGCTTGGCGGAGATGCCCGGATACCTCGGAGGAAGGAAAGAGATGGCCGAACGCGGAGCGAACCTGTATCGCTTGGATTCTGTCATCCTGAACCTCCGGTACGGCTATATGCCCCCCAGGGGCTGCAGACCGCATAAGCTCCATGGCAGCATGGAAGGGATGATGGAGTGCCATATAGGAGGCAGAGGCAGCGACTGGGTCCTCATGTACAGCTACGACGAGGACGAGCTCTGCCTGTACGCGCTTGACACAGGGGCGCACGCGGATCGCGAGACCTGTTGACAGGCTGACATCGAGGGCTCGCGCATGTGACGAGGCGGGCTGAAGTCCCGCGCAGGGCGCACCGTCGCAGCGCCCGGATGCGCATTCTTATCTACATCCCGATCCGATTCCGCCATGGAGGATAATCATGAGCGGATGTCCCGAAGATATCAAGAACGAGCTGGGCCTGGTCCAGGTCTACACAGGCAACGGGAAGGGGAAGACCACCACCGCCTTGGGCCTCGGGTTCAGAGCCAGCGGAAGAGGCCTGAACGTCATCATGCTGCAGTTCCTGAAGCCCGACGGAGGCTACGGCGAGCACATGGCCGCAAAGAAGCTGGAGAACTTCACGATCGTCCCCATGGGCGCGGACCACATGTGCGGACAGGAAGTCCCCAGAGAGGTGGACGAGGAGCTCACCCGCAAGGGCCTGGAGAAGGCCAGAGAGGTCCTGGAATCCGGAGAGTACGACCTGGTCATCCTGGACGAGGTCAACAACTCCATGAAGTTCGGCCTCATCGACCCGAAGGGGCTCATCGCCATGCTGGAGAAGCGCGCCCCGCACACCGAGGTAGTACTCACCGGCAGGGGCGTCCCGCAGGAGATCGTCGACTATGCGGACCTGGTCACGGAGATGAAGCTCGTCAAGCACCCCTTCGACAGGGGCATCGGAGCCAGGAAGGGCATAGAGTACTGAACCCTTCGAAGGAATAGGAGCGACGCCATGCGGTTTTTTGTACAGGAAGCCAATCCCGACCCTCGCCATGACACTATTCAACAGCATCACCGAGACCATTGGGGAGACGCCGCTGGTGCGCCTGAACAGGATCAATCCTCCCGGAACGCAGGTCTATGTGAAGATCGAGAAGGGCAACCCCGCAGGGTCCATCAAGGACAGGGCGGCCCTCCAGATGATCAACGATGCTGTCGCCCGCGGAGCCCTGAAAGAAGGAGGGACCATCGTGGAGCCCACCTCCGGGAACACGGGCATAGCGATAGCCATGATCGCGGCCGCCAGAGGCTACAAGGCGGTCATCGTCATGCCCGACACCATGTCCAAAGAGCGCATCTCCCTGATGAGAGCCTACGGCGCGGAGGTCGTCCTCTCGCCCGGCGCGCAAGGGATGAAAGGAGCAGTGGACCTGGCGGAGAAGATCCGTGCCGAGAGGGACGGATTCATCTGCGGGCAGTTCGACAACCCGGCCAACATCGCAGCCCATAGGACCGGAACGGGGAAGGAGATCCTCAGAGACCTGCCCGACGTGGGCTACGTGTTCGCCGGAGTGGGGACGGGCGGGACCGCCAGCGGGATCGCCCTCGCGTTCGCCGATGCTGGCTCCAAAGCCAAGGTCATCGCCGTCGAGCCGGCAGAGAGCCCGCTTCTCACCGAGGGGCATGCCGGCCCCCACAAGATCCAGGGCATCGGAGCGAACTTCGTTCCCGGCAACTACCGCAGCGACCTTGTCCCCGAAGTCTGGACCGTCAAGAGCGAAGATGCCGTCAGGATGTCCGTATCCCTTGCCCGCGAAGAGGGGATATTCGCCGGGATATCTTCAGGGGCAAACGTGGCCGCCGCGATCAGGATGGCTGAGAAGGACCCCTCGGCCCGCATCGTGGCCATACTCCCCGACGGCGGAGAGAAGTACATGAGCCTGGGCATCTACGAGTGATGATATCATGCCGGTTAAGATTCCCGATGACTTGCCCGCGGCGTCCATCCTGGACTCGGAGAACATATTCTTCATGTCCGAGAGAAGGGCCGACACCCAGGACATCCGTCCCCTCGACATCCTCATCCTGAACCTTATGCCCACGAAGGTCGAGACCGAGACCCAGCTGCTCAGGTGCCTGAGCAACAGCCCCCTGCAGACCAACGTGGAGTTCCTGCAGGCTGCCACCCATTCGTCCAAGAACACCTCGGCCGAGTACCTGAAGAGGTTCTACAGGACCTTCGATGAGGTGAGAGACCGCAAGTACGACGGGATGATCATAACCGGAGCTCCCCTGGAGGCCATCGAGTTCGAGGACGTGGACTACTGGCCGGAGCTCTGCAAGATCATGGACTGGACCCGCACCAACGTCTGCTCCACGCTGTACATCTGCTGGGGCGCCCAGGCCGGACTGTACCATCAGTACGACATCCCCAAGTACAAGCTCGATTCCAAGCTCTCCGGGATCTTCGAGCAGAGGCTCCTGATCCATAACGAGCCCCTGATGAGAGGGTTCGACGACCGCTTCTTCATGCCCCAGTCCAGGCACAGCGAGGTCAGGGCCGAGGACATATCCCTTAACCCCCATCTCCACATCCTGTGCGACTCCGAGAAGTCGGGGGCCGGGATAGTGGTATCCGAGAAGAACGAGGTCTTCATCACCGGCCACTTCGAGTACGATTCGGGAACCCTCGCATACGAGTACGAGAGGGACACCAACGCGGGGATGAACCCCCATGTGCCGGACAACTACTTCGAGGACGACGACCCCCACAAGGACCCTGTCGTCAGATGGAGAGGCCATGCAACGCTGTTCTTCACCAACTGGCTGAACTACTGCGTCTACCAGCTCACTCCCTACGACAAGAACGAGATCGGGAAGATCAGAGACTAATCGTGCGGGGGTTCACGAGCTTCCCCACGATCGCGTCCCTGACGAAATCGTTCAGGCCTGTCGTGTCGCCGTTGCCGTCGATGACCTTCTGCACTTCGGAGGCGACATGCTGGAAGACCTCCCTGAATATCCTGCAGGAATCTCCGCCGTTCTCCTCCAGCCCGCACTCGTGGTAGGCGTCCATGGAGCAGCCTCCGTTGCAGTACTTGAACAAAGGGCATGGCGTGCACTTCTCCCTGCGCCGGATGGAACCGAGGAGGATCCTCCTGAACCCTTCGGACTTGAACAGGTCGCCGATGGCCCCCTCGTTTATGTTCCCCATGAAGAACTCCTTCGGGCATGCCTTGGCGCACGGGTACACCGACCCGTCGGGGTTGACGCACATCCATTTGGTGAGACAGGACGTGTGTGCGCAGTCCGAGGGCACCGGATCTCCCAGATAGTTGAGGATGTAGAGGTAATGCGGTATCAGCGGGACGTGGGCCTCGGCGTCATGGAACCATGCATCGAAGGCCGCGATGCTCCCCTTTATGTAATCGTCCGCATCGGGAACCGTGCCGTTGCGCTTGGCGCATCCCGCTGGAATCACCGGGCTCAGGGAGAGGTTCGTCCCGCCGGCCTTGAAGAAATCGTACAGCTCCTTCTGCTTGAGAGCCGTCTCAGAAGATATCGTGGCGGAGACAGAATACTTGTTCTCTTTGGCAGAGAGCATGGCCAGCGCCTTAGACGGGTCTCCGTCGCGGAGGACCGAGTTGTACGGCCCTTCGTAGGAGACTCCGACATTGATCCTCTTCTCGCGGCAATATGCCATCAGGCGGCGGTTCAGAAGCGTGCCGTTGGTCTGGATCGTGTTGCTGTAACGGTTGGAATCCCTCCCGAAGTACTTCTCCTGAAGGGATATCGCATCCTTGTAGAAGGACATGGGGAGCGTCAGCGGCTCTCCGCCATGCCAGATGAACCATACGGTCTCGTACTCTTCGGAGCACTTCCGGATCAGGTTCTCCAATGTCTGGGGAGACATCTCCCCTTTCACCCTCTCCTCGGGAACATGGTAGCAATGGCTGCACGAATGGTTGCAGTACAGCGTAGGCTTGACCACTACCGACAGATAGGGCTTCATGCGCCGAGCCTGTCAGAAGGGCCAGTAGGTCCAAGCGCCGTTGAATCCGTTGGTGCAGTAGCAGCAGCAGGCCACGCAGACGACGACTCCTCCGATGAGGCATCCGTACCATCCGGGCGTGGTGCAGCAGCCCCTGTCGTCGCAGCAGCAGTAGTCGCACTTGGTGGAGCCCTCGTGATCGCCCTTGTCGTAGCGCTCGCTGTGGTCCGTCTCGGGAAGTCCCTCCATTGCGAACGCGATGAACGCGGACGGGGACTGGCTCTCGTAAAGTGCGGTCAAATTGTCTACCGATGCTGACTCGTACGACATTGGATACTCACCTACCGATGCATAGAATCGGTACGACTGCTGTACCTTATGCGCATATATAAGAATTCTGACAGCCCAGATATCAGCCAGCCAGACTGATGAGGGGATGCTCGCGGGCAGATGCCGGCGATGACAGGATCTGGCAGCAGACACGGATGCGATCGCGCCCGATTTTCGTCTCTGCCTCGCAAAAGTGGGTCTATTCTTAGCTTTTTAAATCTAAATATTACACAACAGCCTTAAGAACCCATCACCGCGTCGCTCGTCATACCAGGGAAGGGGTCTGTGTTCAGACCCTCTCCTGCACACAGGCTTCGGCCCTGAGATTCCCACGGAGGTGAAATAATCACTCAGAAGAGGGAGGACTGGGGCCTCATAGTCCAAATCGCGGCCCTGGTCCTCGGAGTTGCTCAGCTCATAGTTGAGCTGCTCCGCTGAAAACACCTTAAGGCGGTCTTCGGACCGCCCGTAATGTTCGGATTGTCAATCGGCTAAGAGCTATATTTCACTGTCGCAACAGCGACCGAATGTCGGTTCTGTCGCCGGATCTGCCCCCGGCCCGATACCGAGCAGTTCCTCCCCAAGAGACCTTCCGCCCTGCATCTCCTAAAGGGACATCTGCCGGCAGGGACTCCAGCATGATTATATCGCTCCCGATGAATCACGCGGGCGATGTTCGGCTACACCACCCCGTTCTACGACAGGATGTCGCCCTCAGACATAGCCCTCTACAAGAGGTACTACTGCGAGGGATGCCATCAGCTCAGAGACGGGTTCGGCCTTACTGGCACTCTTACCGTCAACTACGATATGACGTTCAACGCCATCCTCCTGTGCGGAATCGCCGGCGGCCCGTTCGACATCGGCCCGGGAGAACGCAGGATCTGCGTCCTCGACCACTGCAAAGCCCCTTCGGACCTGATGGAGCAGATGGCCGCGTACACCCTGATCCTCACGAAATGGGAGCTGTGCGACGACAGGACCGACAAGCCCTCGCTTAAGACGAACCTCATCTCCCTGACGCTGAACCGCGCCATCGAGAAGGCCGTGAAGAAGTACCCCCAGTACGACGATGCCGTAGGCAGCGGTTTCGATGCCCTCAGGAAGCTGGAGCTGGACGGTTGCCGCGACCCGCTCCTGATGGGCCGCACGTTCGGCAAGAGCCTGTCCAGGGCCCTGGAGGACTTCGCAGGGGAATCCTGCCCGGACGGGCTCGGAGACGTGTTCACGGAGCTCACCGCGGCAGTCTACGTGATGGACGCCGTGGACGACCTGGACGACGACTTCATGGACGGTACCTACAACCCGATCCTCCCCGAGGAAGGGTTCGTGAACAAGAAGGACTACGTCAACAGGAACCTCTTCCGCGTCACAGGCCTGCTCAACGAGGCGATCGGCGGCCTCCAGGGAAGCTATTCCGGAATAAGGGGACATATGAGAGGCAACCAGTCGATCTGCGACAACATCGTCTACTACGGCGTGCCGATGTCCGCCAAGAAAGTGGTGTCCGGAGACACCCTGGCCAAAGGGAGCGTGAAGAACGTCCTGTCCAAGAGGAAGGACAGGATGTCAGCATGACCCAGATGGATCGTAGTCGGAGCAGACGTCCAGCTCGAAGGCCTCCCGGCCGGTGAGCAGGCATGTCCCGTCGGAGAAGGATGAGCAGTTCTCGCAGCATCCGGGCCTGTAGCGCCCGCATGTGCCGTCTCTCTCTGTGGGTCTCGACTCGGGGAGACAGACCCACAGGCCTTCCGCATGCTTGCAGAACCTGCATGTGCGGCATTTGCGGTAGCTCTCGTCCATGCATCCGGCTATGCCGGGCATCGTTTAAACAACCCGTGGTCCGAAGGCTCCGACGCCAACTATTATACGGAGCCGGAGATAACCTGGAGCCATGCGCGTCACCATGGCCTACATGGGCATACCCGGGTCCAACTCCGAACAGGCCGCCATAGATTTTGCCGAGAAGATGGGATTCGAGAATCCCGAGATGCTCCCGAGGATGGATTCCGAGGGCACCATCCGCGCCATGGACGAGGAAGGCGCCGGATACGGCGTCGTCGCCGTGAGGAACATCAACGCCGGGCCCGTCCTCGAGACGCAGGAAGCCCTTACGGGAAGGGATGACATCGAGTGCGTCGACAGCATATGGGTGCCGATACATCACTGCGTGTTCGTCCTGCCCGGGACGGAGAAGGTCGAGCATGTGGCCTCCCACATCCAAGCGCTGCTCCAGACCGCCGGGAACCTGTCTTCCCTCTTCCCTGATGCAGACCGCATCGAGGTCGAAGACACTGCCGTTGCGGCCAGATATCTCTCGGAAGGGACGTTTCCCGAGAACACTGCGGTCGTCTGCAGGGCCAACGCCGGCGCGATGTTCGGGCTGGAGATGATCTGCGAGAACATCGAGGACCGCAAGGACAACATGACCGAGTTCCACCTGCTCGGAAAGAAGGGATCTCAATGATCGCGGACCAGATCGAGGAGGACGCCCGCAGGCTGGACGAGATCATCGCCGGCCTCAACAAGGAGGCGGCCAAGCACAGGTCCGAGAGGGACGAGTACAACATGCGCGCCCAGACCCTCGTGGACAAGAGGGACAAGCTCCAGGCCCGGGCCAGGAAGCTCTCCGCAGAAGCTGCCGTGTTCAGGCAGCAAAGGGACGAATGCAACATCTGCGCCAGAGAGGCCAAGCAGAAGCGCGACGAATGGAACGACCGCGCGGCCAGGATGAGGGCTGCAGGGGGCCTCGGAGACATCGGAGAAGCCCGCAGCCAGGCGAACAACTGGCATCAGAAGGTAGTCAAGAGCTCCCAGGACGGGCAGGCGGCCCATGACAAGATGCATTCGCTGATGGACGAGGCGGACAAGCTGAGGGCGCAGGCCCAGGAATGCCATGAGCAGATCGCCATCCTCAGGAAGGCGGCCGATGCGGAGCACGAGAAGTACATCGAAGCCGTCAGGAAGATCGAGAAGGTCAGGGACGAGCTGCCCGATTGAGATCAGTCCGGGAACAGCATCACGTCGCTGCGCAGCAGCCTCATGAACCTGTACGTCCGGATACGCCCGGTCTTCGGGTCCGGCAGGCTCCGTTCGCCGATGCTCTTGTAGTTGCACTTCTCCAGAACCCTGCCTGAAGCCTCGTTCTCCGTGTCGAAGCGGGCCTGGATGAACATGTAGTCTGTGAAGTCGAAGATGAACCTGGAGACCGCTGCCAGGGCTTCGGTCATGATGCCTCTGTCCCAATAATCCTGAGAAAGGCAGTATCCGATCTCGCACCACCCTTCATCCCTGTGGTCCTGGACCGCGGTTATGCTGCCGATGGGGCGGCCGGTCTCCGCCCAGACTATGCACCAGTCCATGGAACCGAGCTCATACTCCTGAATCCAGGACGATATCGTTGCCGCTGTCTCCCCGGGATCGGTATGCGGATGCCAGCTGGTGAACGCCGCCACCTCCGGATCGGACATCCACTCCCCGAAGCAGGCCTCGGCGTCCCCTGCAGTGAACCGCCTGAGCTCCAAACGGGAGGTGGTCAGGCAGAGCGTGCGGAGCGTCATACTATCTCTATCTGCAGCGACGACATGACGTCCAGCGCCTTCTCGCCGAGAGCCCGGTCGTAGCTTGCGACGCAGTCCCTCCTGACGACGATCCTCGCCTGCGGATTCGACGTCCGGACGATGACAGCGTTGGCCATGACGCAGATGTTCGTTGCGACGCCGCATATCTCGATCTCGTCGTAGCCCCGGAGGGTGTCCAGCAGCTCGCCGCATCCGAACGTCCCCTTCCGGACGATCCTGCAGCCCTCGGAGAGCCCCCGGACCTTGCCGTGGAGCTCCCATCCTTCCGTTCCCTCTATGCAATGGGGGACCGGCAGCATCCTGCCCTCGAGGGTGCCGAGATAATCGTCCCCGTGGGTGTCCATGGTGAAGATGACGTCGTCCGAAGAATCCAGATGCTCGCGTATCCTTCCGCATATCGCATCTTCTATCGCGGCCGCATCGGCGCTGCCCAAGGCACCGTCAACGAAGTCGTTCTGGTAATCGATCACCAAGAGAGCCCTCATGCTCCGAAGTAATGCGTCAGACCTTAATGTCCGTAGCGGCGCGGGAATTGCGCCTGACGACATCGTACACGGTGCTGTAAGGGATGTTCCGGGCGATCGAGATGTCCACGCAGGACAGTCCGCGACGGTACTCCTTCAGGATCAGCTCGTCGTAGGCTCCGTCCGCAGGCCCGGCCTGCTTCTTGGACTTCCTGTGGCCGAGCTCGTCCACGTCCTGCGCCCATGTGCGAGTGGTGCACATAGGGCACCTGCACGGGATCCTGCTCCCTTTCGAATGCCAGACATAGCCGCACCTCTTGCATGTGAACTCCTGAGGAGGGACGTTCCACTGGTGGGTCCCGCAGGACGGGCACCTCTTGGGCACCCCTTTGTGGGAATTCCAGGTATGGTTGCACCGGAGGCATGTCACTTTCAGCTCGGGGTTGTTCCATTTTATGGAGCGGCATTTAGGACACCTCTTCGGATTATCGTCCCCCCTGGGGGTCCAGACATAAGAGCATCTGGCGCACTTCAACGAGCTGCTGACGGCTTTCTCTGGAGGCATAATATACATTTTAGCTTTTAAAATATTTAATGATTTCTTAACAATATATTAGTTGGATATTATTTCCAACCATGCGGATGGAAAATCGCCACCCGTGGCGGAATCCGAGCCATACGGCAATATAGACGCGGGCCGCCCTCGGCTTCCGGAAGATCGCGGCAATCCCCTTCGGAACCGAAGCCTTCCCTCTCAGCGGGCGCATGGCATCCGCTATGTCCGAGTCGGACCACCCTGCGAAGATCCCGCGGGCCTCCATGAAATGCGGATTCCTGTAGATGCAGCGCGCGTACCATCTGCCGTAACGGCCGGGCCTGCCGGCGATGACCGCCTCGGCGGCCTTCCTGCCGGAGAGCATCGCGGCCCCAATCCCACCGTAGCAGAGGGCGTTGGCCAGTCCTGCGGCGTCGCCGACCAAGAGGGCGTTGCCGGACACCGCGCTCGGAACACCTCCGAACGGGAGGTGCCTCGCACCGCGGGATATCGTTCCGGACGGCTCCGGGCGCCCCTTCGGGAAGCCTATGGACACATACCCGTCATGAGACGGGAACCTCCAGGAATAGCAGCCCTCGAACTCTTCTCCGACCGTGAACTCCAGATTGGGCTGCTCCCCGGAGGCTATCGTGTTGACCAAAGGGAGCATCCCTGCAGAATGCGTGCCGAAGATGTCCCGCCTCACGACGGAATGGGCCCCATCAGCACCGATGAGGTATCTGCATCTGATGGCCCCTGCGGTGGTCTCGACGATGAAGCCCTCAGACGATGCGGAGGCCTTCAAAGCAGTCCCGCGGACCAGCCTGGCCCCGCACCTGCCGCGCCAGTCGGCCAACAGCGACGGGCGGTCAATTATGGCGCCCCTGACCGACATGGTTGCAGATATGCCATTCGATGACGATATCGTTATGGAATCCACATCGCGGATCCTGAACTTCCTGTCGACATCGTTCGTCCGGAGCATCCTCTCGCTGACGGCCTCGCCGCAGACAGAGTGATACCTGGGCATCGCACCGTCCGAGAGCCTTTCCAGCAATATCGCGTCCAGGCCGCTTCCCCTGAGAGCCAATGCCGCAGAGGCCCCCGCGGGACCGGAACCGACAATCAGGACGTCCGTTTCCATGATATCACGCAAGGAGGATCAGCTGCTTTGACACTGCCATGCGGATCCTCATCATCATGGTGCGGCTGCCGTACATCTCGTCCGTGTACTCCGTGCTGGACTCCAGGTCCTTCAGGAACCTGTCGGCGCACTGCTCCGTTATCTCGCGGGAGTATGCGAGCACGTTGGTCTCGAAGTTCAGGGTCAACGACCTGTGGTCCATGTTGGCCGAGCCTACGGAGCATATGTCGTCGTCCATCAGGACCATCTTCTCGTGGACGAACCCGTCCCTGTACCTCCAGACCCTCACCCCCTGGTCGATCAGGAGCTTGGAGTAGGTCATGTTGTTCCAATAGACGAACATGTGGTCCTTCTTATCGGGGACCAGTATCCTCACGTCGACTCCCCTGCGGACTGCGTTCCCCATGGCTGTGAGCATGGACTCGTCAGGAACGAGGTACGGCGTGGTGATGTAAAGCCTGCGCTTCGCCCTAGACATCATCGCCAGGTACTGCATCTGCACCGGATTGTTGGGCATGGAGTCCGGGCCTCCGGACACCAGCTGCATGCTGGCATCGCCGTCTACGGAGAGATCCTTGCCGATGTACCTGTCAAGGGGCTTCATGGGGTCGCGCCTAGAGCTGTACTGCCAGTCGGCGCAGAACCTGACCATCATCGGTATCACTCCGGGGCCCTCGACCCTCACTGTGGCGTCCCTCCAGTGGCCGAGCGGCCCTTCTCCGAGGTACTCGTCGCCGATGTTGAACCCGCCGCAGTACCCGACCTTCCCGTCGATGACCGCTATCTTCCTGTGGTTCCTGTTGTTCTTCTTGGGGCTCAGCATGAGGTTGATGGAGGAATGGAACATCGCGTAGTGGCCGCCGGCGTTGATGAACCTGAAGATCCCCTCTTTGGGGCCCTTCCCGATGCCGAAACCGTCCGTGAGGAGCCTGACCTCCACGCCTTCCTTGACCTTGCCGATCAGGATGTCCATGAATATGTTCCCCACCCGGTCGTTGCGGATTATGTAGTACTCGATGAGGATGGACTTCTCCGCAGAGCGGATGTCCTGCATGAGGGCGGTGATCTTGTCGTTGCCCTCTGTGTACAATGCCATGTCGTTCCCGCGGGTGTAAGACCATGCCCCGGCTCTGTCCATCAGCTTCGCCATGGCGTACTCCTCGGACATGGCGGGGTTCCCGCTCAGGTCGCGCTCCAGCATCCCCGCCTGGTGCTCGACGGCCTTCATGAGCTGGGTGTCCGTGATGTTCTTGGGCATGAACTTCCTGCGGTTGTAGATCGTCGATCCCATGTACATGTACAGGATGAAGCCGACAGGCGGCAGGAGGACCATGAGGATCAGCCACGTCAGGAAGACGCGGGGATCGTACTTCTCCAGCAGGAACATCACGAAGAGCGCTATCACATCCGCGACCACTATGACCATCACCAGGTCCGAGAGGACGTTGGTGTACGACAGGAACTGGTCCACGGATGACATCGGCTCTGCCATAGCCTGACAGTATATTTCTATGTGGGGCCGGGCGACCGAAAACTGGTGCGCCCGTCGGGCGGGAACGGGCCGTCCCCGCAGCCTATGGCACGATGCCAAGGCTGCATGGGAAAGCTCATTCCTCGTCCAATCCGGACCTGACCTTCACGGCCATACCCTTCTTCATCCTCTTCATCTCGGACGCCACGAGGAACGCCCTTCCGGTGGCCACGGGCCTGTCGGCAGAGTCTGTGACGATCACTTCCTCCATCGGGCGCAGCTCGGGATCGCAGGACGTGACGAACTGGCAGAACACGTTCCTCCCGTCGGAGACGAACGGGACCGCGTCGTCCGTGACGGAGACCCTCATGTGAGGAGCTGGCACAGCAGAGACGATCCTCTTGGCGCCTTCCATCCTGAGGGTGTACAGCCCGTCGCCGGCGCGCATGGACAGGACATGCTCCCCATCGGAGATCACGTTTCTGATCTTGCCGGTCTTCTTGCTCGTGACCAGCTGGATGGGCTCCCTGAACAGGGCGTCGGCGGCCTCGATGCCGAACTGGTACCTGGCGACGGCCTTTGCCCTCAGCAGGTCTGCATCGCATTCCTCGGTTCCGTCGTCGGGGATCTGCTCGGGCTCGATGGCCTCGGCGAACCCCTCGGAAGACAGGAACTGGAACGTGAGCCTCTCTGATTCCGTCTCGGTCTCCGCGTCCGGGATCGAAGGGAACAGGGACTGGGCCAGAGGATACATTTCATCGAGCTCCGCAGGGACGGGCCCCCAAGGAGTGACCACGATCGGAGTGTACCCTGCCCTGCGGGCCTTGTCGAACGCTTCGGCGTAGGGCCTGCTGTACGGCTTGCCTGCGCAATCCGGGAACAGGACGGCCTTGTGCGTGGGAGGCACGTACCTGTCGCCGAGCCTGTCCAGGTAGCGCTTGTACACAGGCCTGGACCTGCTCTCGGGACCGGTGTAGAACACTGCCCCGTCCCTGCTGATGGGATCGAACAGCTCCATCTGGGCCTGGTACTCCTTGAGCCTCCTGAGGCCGTCCAGCAGCGCGGGATGCGCCCTGCATCTGTTCTCGGCGAGCTCCCAGAGCCTGCCCTCCTTGAGGTACCTCTTGACGAGGGCCAGCTCCTGCGTTATCTGGTAGAGGTTGTGCTCCGCGATGAGCTTGGTGCGCTTGTTCTTGTCCATGCGCCTGAGGCTCTCGAGGGTCTGCCCCCTGCATGCGGGGCAGTTGCAGTCCAGGGTCTGCATGTCCTGGAGCCTGAAGGTCCCGTCGAGGAACATCATCCTGTCGTCCCTGGCGAACTTCGCGTACGAGGCGGAATCGAACAGGTCGCATCCCATGAGCGTCAGAAGGGCGAGGACCATGGGATGCCCGGCGCCGAAGGCGTGAACGGGACGGTTCGGGTTCAGCGCCTTCTTGGAGGACATGACCACGTCGACCAGCTCGGAGTAGCGGTACTGCTCCATCAGGGGGACGATCCCGCCTATCGGGTGGACGTCCACGTCCATGTCCGCCATGCCGGCGGCGCTGTACTCCCTCAGGTCGGTGTAGATGGACCCCTGCACGACGCCGTTGATCATCATGTCGCCCTTCATGTCGCAGGCCTCCTTGGTGCGCTCCAAGGTGGTCTCCAGAGACCATTTGGTCTTGGCGTAGGTCCAGTCTGGCTCGGTGAAGATGTCCAGCACTGTCCCGATGTCGGTGCCGATGGACTTCTGGAACTCGATGATCTCCGGGTTGGTGACCTCCACCTCGCCGTACATGTGGCTCTGGAAAGTCCCGGAGTCGGTCATGATGACCCCCGGGAAGTCGAGCATCTCGTGGAGCCCGACGGCCTGGGCCTTCTCCTTGAGTGCCGGGCTGTTCCTGATGATGTATGAGTTCGTGATGAGCGCCCTGAACCCGAAGGTGTCGTAGAGCTCCCTCGGCGGAACGGTGCATATCTTGGGGTTGACCACAGGGAGCAATGCCGGAGTCTCTATTGTCCCCGACCTGGTGGCGAACTTCCCAATCCTCGCCATCCCGTCCCTTCTGACGATCTCGAACATTACGGGAAGGATGGACAGGTCGTATTTATAAGGGGTTGAGAGGGAGGGGCGGATGCCCCATGCCCCCTCTGTTGAGAAGCTCAGTTGATGACGTCGATCTGATTCTTGTTCTCGTCGGCGAACACCTTGGCTATGGCGTTCTTCATGATGGTGTCGGGGACATCCTCCACGATCTCCCTCTTCCAGTCAAGGGTGGGCCTTCCGAAGGCGACGAGCCTGGGCCCGCTGTCGCAGACCTCCTCGGCATCGAGCATCTTGATCTCGAGGCCCTCGATGATCTCCGAGATCGTCATCCCGTTGATGTAGACCTCGTTCCCCCCATCGTCCTGGACTGTCTCCTTATAGGCGCAGGAGATGTCGGCCATCTGCATCTCGAAGACCAGGTCCTTGATGTATTGGTTCATGACGGCGCATGTCCTGCGGCGGATCGTCGGGTCGTCGGGGTCGGCGGAGTGCCTGTACTCGATGTTGATCATTGCCATGGCTGAGGAATCCTGCAACGGGTTGATAACCGTAGCGGGGCGCTCCGGCAGGGGTCCGGGCGATGACGGGCCGGGCGGCCTGGAGATGCGGCCTTCGGCCTTGATCCTCTGCTGGCCCCGCCTGAGAGCTGGCGAGAGCCCGCCTCGTCTCACCGAACGGGTCCAACCGGCATCCGCCTCGGCCCTGCGGAGGCAGGCATCGACGGCGACGGGATCCATCTCCGGCAGGAACGTGACGTCGACGGGATCATCCGCATGAGGATTGAGCTCCATCTCGAACCAGGCCACGTCGTGCCATCCGCCTGCCTTGTACCCTGCCTGATGGAACCTGCCGACCTCCCGGAACCCCATCGAGCGATGGAAGGATTCGCTCGGACGGTTCGGCACCGTGACGCAGGCGAACACGTTGACCACGCCCTGCATCTTCAGGATGTCCAGGATGGCGCCGTACAGCGCATGTGCGATGCCGCTGCCACGATGACGCTCGTCGATGTACACGGAGAGCTCCGCGCTCCATCTGTACGCTCCGCGGCCCATGAGCCTGTGGGCATAGGCGTATCCGATGATGTCGCCGGAACCATCGGTGCACACGATCCACGGATGCTCCGCCTGCGTGGACAGGATCCTGCCCGTGAAATCCTCCACGGACGGGAGCGCGAGCTCGAACGTGATGGACGTGCCTATGCACTGCCCGTAGATGCCGAGCATCGCCGGCGCGTCCGACTGGGATGCCATCCTCAGCTGCATGATGCCCTCCAGAACAGGACGGATATTTGAACCCGTCCAGACGCCCCGGTTCAACGGCGGTTTGGCAGTCTTAACAGGGGGTGTGGAACCTTATATAGAAAAAGAAGATTCTCCAGACCATTACAGGTGATGACATGACTGAAATGCTCAAAGTGGTCGACCTGCACGCCGCCGCCGGCGACAAGGAGATCCTGAAAGGCGTCAACCTCACCGTCAACGAGGGGGAGACCTGCGTCCTTTTCGGACCCAACGGATCGGGCAAATCCACCCTGCTGTCCACCATCATGGGCTACAGCTCCATACAGGTGACCCGGGGCCAGATATTCTTCAAAGGGCAGGACATCACCGGCCTGCCCGTGGACCAGCGCGCCAAGCTCGGCATCGGGATGATGATGCAGAGGCCGCCGAACATATACGGGGTCAAGCTCGGGGACCTGATCAAGGTCTCGTCCCCTCAAGGGAAAGAGGTCCTCAAGGACGCCCCCAAGTTCAAGATGGACTCGTTCCTGGACAGGGAGGTCAATGTGGGCTTCTCCGGAGGGGAGATCAAAAGGTCCGAGCTCCTGCAGCTCACCGCCCAGAGGCCGGAGTTCATCCTCCTGGACGAGCCCGAGTCGGGAGTGGACCTGGAGAACATCGACCTGATCGGCAACAAGGTCCACGACCTGCTGTACGACGGCACCTGCCCCGGAAAGCAGAGGCACGTGTCCTCGCTGGTCATCACCCATACCGGGCAGATCATGGACTACATCGGCGCGGACCGCGGATACGTCATGAAGGACGGGAGGATCCAATGCTCCGGGAGGCCCAGCGACCTCCTGAAGGAGATAAAGGAGAACGGCTACGGAGAGTGCGGAGAATGCCAGATAATCAAGCTGTGAAGGAGGCCCTCTCCAAGAAGGGCGCATACGGCGCCGACCTGGACCTGGACCGCTACGAAGAAGGGAGCAGGGACCCCGAGCAGATCGACGACCTCGAGAGCTCGGACTACAAGGAGTACATGGAGAAGGTAGGGGTGGTCTCGGACGAGATCAACCGCTCCGGGACCCTGATGTTCATCGACAACGGGATGAGCCACTGCCACACCAACGAGCAGGAGGGCATGGAGATGATGTCCACCCAGGCCGCGCTGAGGAAGTACGACTGGGTGAAAGACTACATGTGGAGGGCAGTGGACCCGACGAAAGACAAGTACACCGCCAAGAGCTTCCTGGAGAACGCCGACGGCTACTTCGTGAGGGTGAAGTCGGGATACCACATCAAGAGCCCGGTGCAGACCTGCATGCTCCTGAACACCGACAAGAGCGTCCAGAACGTGCACAACATCATCATCGTGGAGGACAACGCCTCCCTAGAGATGATCACCGGATGCTCCACCGCCCATCATGCGGACGATGCCCTCCACGTGGGAGTGTCGGAGATGTACGTCGGAGAGAACTCCGACCTGACGTTCTCCATGATCCACAGCTGGGGCAAGCAGACCGGCGTCCGCCCCAGGACCGGGACCATCGTAGGCAAGAACTCGCATTTCACCAACAACTACGTCATCCTGAACCCCGTGGGAAGCCTCCAGAGCTTCCCCGGAGCCACCCTCGCAGAGGGAGCGTCCGCCATGTACAACACCATGTGCATCGCGCACGAGGGCTCAGACATAGACACCGGAGGGATGGTCAACCTGAACGGGAGGCACAGCAACGCCCAGATCATGAGCAGGAGCATCTCCATGGGCGGACGCATGTGCGCCCGCGGAAGGCTCGTCGGGAACGCGCCCGACATCAAGGCCCACCTCGAGTGCAGGAGCATCATCATGAAGGACGGAGGCTCAACCAGCGCCGTTCCCGAATTGGAAGCGCATGTCGCCGATGTCGAAATGACCCATGAGGCCGCCGTCGGGAAGATCGCCAGGGACCAGATCGAGTACCTAATGTCCAGAGGCCTCGACGAGGACCAGGCCGTCAGCATGATCGTCAGAGGCTTCCTTTCGGGAAGCATCAACGGCCTCCCGCCTGCGCTGCAGAAGGAGCTGGACTCCGCCATCACCCAGGCCAACCTGGGTGACTGAGCCGCTTAAACCAGATCACTGCAGGCCCTGAGACTCCGGGGCCTGCCAATTCCCTTCTTCTTCAGCCCATCCTGAACTCGGCCTTCTGCTCCATCACGGAGATCGTGTTGCCGTCTGGGTCCAGGAAAGATGTGAACGTGCCGAACGGAGTCCGAACAGGATCCGCCACGAACACGATGCCCTCGTCGATGAGCCTGCGGCGGGTGTTGTAGGGAGAATCCACGCCGAAGATCACGCCCGTGTCTACGCCGACGGAATCCGACCTCCTCAAGACGATCCGGCAGCTGCCGCGGACCATGTACGCACGATCGCCATCCCTTCCCAGAAGCTCCATCCCGAGGATCTCGGAATAGAACGCGGAGGAACGCCCGATATCGAACACGGGGATGATGCAGGCGAATATGTTCTCGGGAAGCCCTTCGACGGTGTACTCGAAGTTGCCCCCATGCGGATCTCCCAAAGGCATGATGACTGGAATGACAGAGGAGATGATGTAATCTTGGGTTCCGGATGCAGCCGCCGTTCCGGCCCCTGCGGCAAGTGTCGCACGACATCGCATGCTGTCTGCTAACGTAAGGCGAGGCAAGCCTCGATGCGATGCCCGTTCGAGATTCACGCCGTTTATGCTGGACACGGCCTCGGAACTGTCTGGTCTGTTGCAGAAACACAAGGAAACTGTTATATATCTGTCCACGATACCATGGAATACTGCCCTGGTAGTGTAGCGGCCTATCATGAAGCCCTGTCGAGGCTTCGACACGGATTCGAATTCCGTCCAGGGCGCTCATCTCTATTTTTCAAGAGCGTGCATCTCGTGGCCGAGAGGCTGTTCTCATCTGATTCCGGAAGATTGCTCGCCCATCGCCAGGCCCGAAGTTTCCGGAAGATCTCACTCGACCGCCGGCTCAGGCTCGTACATGTACTTCCTGCAGAACGGAATCAGCATGCACCCGACCGCGTTCCCCAGTATGGCGATCGCATCGAACACCAGCGCATCCAGCGTGAACTCCCCCGCAGAGCAGAAGTAGAACATGTCCGCGATGGAGTGCTCGAACCCTGCCAGTATGAACACGGGCACGCAGAAGAATATCGCCAGGAAGCTGTTCCTCTGCTTGTAGAAGTCCACTGCTATGAACATCAGGATGCCGCAGAATATCGCACGGAAGAATATCTCGTGGTGCTCCAGCAAGAGCTTGCCGTCCACCAGCGCCTGCGCCTGGTCCATAGGCAGCATCAGGCCCGTGATCAGGCTGCCGACGAAATTCCCCGCGATTATCACAAGTATCCCGATGAGGTACGACGGCGGGTTCTCTACCGCATACCCCACCTTCCCGGTGTACAGGTCCAGCTTGAACGCCACAACGGTCATGAGCCCGACGGAGAACAGCACCGCCCCGACCCACTTCGGGTCCGTCTTGAGGTAGACGCAGCATCCTATCGCTATCGCCATCCCTGCAAGGAAGGCGCGTATGAACATCCTCGAATAGCTGCTCATGGCATCACAGCTCGTGATAGAAGAGCAGGATCGTCCTGTATGCTCCGTCCTTGTCCCTGAATCCGCCCGGGATCATCCCCAGATGGTGGAACCCCTTCTTCTCATAGAGGTGTATGGCAGAAGCGTTGTCCTGGACCACCGCGTTGAACTGCATTATGCGGAAGCCCTTCTCGGCAGCGACTTTCAGAGAGTCGTCCACCAATGCGCCGCCGATGCCCTTTCCGGCCATGGCCGGATCCACGGCATAGGAGGCGTTGGAGATGTGCCCGCACCTGCCCACGTTGTTGGGATGCAGGATGTACAGTCCGACCACCTTCCCATCCAAAACAGCGACTCCGCAATGGGTCTGGGAGCCGAAGAACTCCGCTGCACCGTCCTCTGTCAGGGCATCTTCCTGAGGGAACGCCATTCCGCGCTCCACGACGGAGTTCCAGATACTTGCCATGGCAGATAAGTCCGCCGGGCAGAAGCCTCTCACCTCTATATCCATAGATTGTGAATCGGCTAGCGCCTATAAGGTCGTATCCTGGATAGAACGGCCATCCACCGCCTTTGCAGCATTGCATCGGAGACGGTCATGAGGGGGCCCTACCCGTCTTGCCCGCTTGAATGTCCAGCGAACCATTAAGAACGGTCGGCAGCTCGATGGAAGCATGTTGCCGACGGGCGCGGGAGGACAGCCGCACAGAAGGACGTACGGGAGCGACAGGCTCCGCAAAGGGATTTCATTGGCGAAGGGGCCGGAAGGCAGGAAACTGCAAAATGATGCGACAGAAACAGGCCAACACGATTTCAGAAACCGCGGAAACGGAACTGGTAGACAGTCCGAAACAGCACAAGAGGCATTATCAACCTGCGACGAGATGTCAGAAGAGATGAAGCAGGTGGATACGGGCGGATTGTCTTTCGCGGAGCTCCGCGGGAGAGACAAGTACTATGTCGATAAGACGCTCCTTATCAAGGACATCCTCGGCTCCAGCGATAGCGAAGTCTACCTGTTCACGCGCCCCCGCAGGTTCGGGAAGACCACCAACCTGTCCATGCTGGACGCCTTCTTCAACGAGAAGTACAAGGGCAACACCTGGTTCGACGGCCTGGAGATTTCCAAATATCCGGAGTACGAGAAGTTCAAGAACGCTTTCCCCGTGATCCGCCTCAATCTGAACGACACAAAGGCACCTACATACGAGTCGTTCATCAACATGATGCGCACGGCTGTCCGGAACGCATACAACGCCCACGAATACCTGCTGAAGGATCCGAACGTCGATTCCGACTTCGCAGACACGTTCAGGTCCGTGAAGAGGAGAGACATCATCGAGGATTTCCTGAAGACTTCCCTATGCGACCTTTCTGAAGCCATTCTCAGGTTCTCCGGGAAGAAGCCGATAATCCTGATAGATGAGTACGACCGCGCCGTCTCGGACAATTTCGGAGAAGATTCCCACAGGAAGATCCTGGACTTCCTAGGGGGGTTCCTCTGCTCGGCGCTGAAGACCAACGACAACAGAGGCATCGTCTACATGACGGGAGTCATGCAGATCGCCAAGGAGAGCATATTCTCAGAGCTCAACAACGTCACCGTCAATAACATCTTCTCCACCCAGTCGGATGAGAGGTTCGGGTTCACGGAATCCGAAGTCAGAGAGATTCTAGAGTACTACGGACATCCCGAGAAGCTGGACGAGGTCCGGGATTGGTACGACGGCTACCGTTTCGGGAACGCGGACGTGTACAATCCGTTCAGCATCATGAACTATGTCGATGAGGAGTTCA
>CAVICI010000006.1:0-54411 GCA_963640995.1 Dialister hominis
CATCCTGGCCGCGGGGCGCGCGGCCTTGGCTTCGAGCCATAGACTGCGGGGATGATCTGTTCCCGCCCGATAGGTGCACCAACTTCTTGGTCACCTAGCCCCTATGTTTAAAAAATATGTACGAAACCTCCCTTGGCAACTCGGGTAGCGGAAGAAATGACCTTCTGCAAGAGGCCTCTGTCGAACTGCCATGGGATGCTATGGCATGAGCAACATATGTCTGAACATATGTCTGAACATATGTTCCGAACCTCCCCGTAGCTCTGACAGTAAAAGGAACATCGCGACGGTCCGAACCGCCCATTATGGATGTTGTTCCCGATGTCTTGTCATGAAAGAGAAGGATGGTACGCGCGCGTGGAGATATCCGGCCGCTCTGCTGTTCATAGCCGCCATAGCGCTGATCTGCTGGCTGCTGCGGGGCCAGATAAAGGAATATTACGAGTTCTACTTCCCAGATGCGTTGCCGGGAACTTGGCTCCTCTGCGCCCTTATCGCTTCAGCCTTCATCCTCCCGTGCCTCAACGCCATCATGAGGTCATGGCAGATGAGCTCCATCGAAGTCATGCTCCTGATGACCTTGTCCTTCGCCCTTGTCGGGGCGTTCATCGGATACGTCTTCGGGTTCTTCTGGCAGATCGACGAGTTCCCCTTGTGGCAGCACACTATGCTGGCGATGATGGGCCTGGGAGCGCTGGCGGCCACGGCATGCCTGCTGTATCCGGATCCCGACCCGAGCAAGGCCAAAGGGCTGACGAGAGTCTACGAAAGCAACGAGCCCAGGCTATGGTCTATCATGAAGGGGCTATGCGAGAAGGCCGATTGCCCGATGCCCCCGCTCTACATCGACGAGCGCATGGAGTTCAACGCCTATACGTTCGGCAAGTACAGGAGCAGACAGGGCATCGTGATCATGAGACCGATGCTCGACATCCTGGAAGATGATGAGCTCGAGGGCGTCCTCGGGCACGAGCTCTCCCACATGCTGCACAGGGATGTCGCTCTGATGACATCGGCCAGCACCTGCGCCAGGGTGCTGTGCTGGTTCTCGGTGGTCGTCGGGATCGTGTCCCTGGTCGGGTCGGCGATCCTCGGAGCGAGCGCATCGTCGAGCTCGAGGAAGAGCAGCGGTGGCGGCGAGGGGATGCTGTTCCTGATGCTCCTGGTCATCTTCATACCGATCATCATCGTCGGTGCGGTCCTCTACTTGGCCGTGCCTCTGGCAGCCGTGACGATGGCTCCTGGACTGTCGAGGTCCAGGGAATACGGGGCGGACGAGGGCTCGGCGAAGATCACGGGCAAGCCCTTGGCGCTCGCCTCGGCGCTGTTGAAAATAGAAGTGTATTACGCCACGATCTCGACACAGCTGAAACCGGGCACAAGGACGGATCTGATGATCTTCGATCCGTTGAACCCCAAGAAGCTGAAGATCAAAGACAGATTGCTGAGAAGCCATCCGAGCACTGTAGACAGGGTGAAGAGGCTGGAAGATCTGGAAAAGAAAATGAGGGCCTGAGCCCCCATCGAAGAAAACGGTTCGAGGCCCTGGATCACTGCCCCTTGCGGGCATCCTCGCTCTCCACCTGGGAGCGGGTCTTGATCCTGATAATGGTGCTGCTGTCGTCAATCTTGGACGGCTCGATATAGGCGATCTCGCCCAGGGGCCTGCCGTAGACCTTCACGTTCGACAGATGCTCCGCATGCTCGTGGTAGGGGATCTTCACCCTCAGGCCGTCCAGATGGAGCACCATCGGCGCGGGCCTGAGGCACATGTTGATCGGCTCGTACTCCTCCAGCAGGGTCTTGACCTCCGCAGGATGGACATACAGCGGGTCCTCCTCCAGGGAGCGCTTCTCCTCCTTGAGCACCCTCTCCAGGGTGTCCGCGACCTCCTCGAGCTTCTCCCTCTCCGGAGGCGTCCTCATCCTGGACATCTTCCTGCCGATGCCCGCGACTATCGCGTCGCACGTCCCCTCGATGCCCTCGGGCATCGGGCCGGTGACCAGCACCGTCGGGACATGGATGTCCTGCATCAGCTCGGCCTTCTTCTCCACGCAGGGCTTGAAGTTGCCCAGCATGAACACCACGGCGTCGTACTCGTCGAGGATCATCCTCTCGGTCATGGATATCTGCGACGTGGCCTTCCCGCGGCCCCTGGCCAGGCCCATCACCACGGTGATGGCGCCGTAGCGCCTGAGCTCCTCGGCGATGTCGCATATCGGATGGGGCATATGATGGCGCCCGAGCGTGGGCCCGACGACAGCGATCTCCATCCCAGCCAGCGGGACCTCTCTGATCTGCCCGCCGATGTCGAGGCTCACCGCCTCGATGGCGGCGCGGTCCTCTTCGGGAACGGACATGGTGACCGTGAGCATCTGGGCGCTGCGGTTCTTCTGGAGCACCACCCCGCCCACGTCCTCTATGATCTCGAACAGCTCGTCGGAGCGGTAGACCCCTCCGTCATACATCAGGACCTCATACATCCGCGGATCCTCCCATAGACAAGTGCGCTTCCCTGCCCTTGGCGATCATCTCCGGGAGGAGCACCTCCTCCGTGGCGATGACCGTTATCACGTTGCCGGATATCAGGGACTTCCTGTTCTTGATGCCTTCCGGCATGATGCGCCAGATGGCCGCCATGATCTCCCTCCGGTCGTCCTCCCCGTTGCTCACCGGCAACGAGGCCATCTCGGATTCGGAAGCGCCGCTCACATCCAGGTCGAACCTGGTCTGCTGGACGACGGCGTTCCTGCCGTAGCGGGCCCACAGGGCCTTCAGTATCTCCGGGGCGTAGCGCTCCTGTGTGATGGTGATGTGGACTCCGCTGCCCTCGACCCTGACGGTGGACACATCTGCTATGCTCTTGGGCGCCGGCTCGGCCTTCAGCACCAGGGAGAACACGAACAGCGGCGCGGACGGGTCCAGCAGGAGCTTGGCCCTGTCGATCAGGACGGCCTTGTCCAGGTCGTTCATGATGTCGCTGAACAGCTGCCCGTAGGCCTGGTCCCCGAAAGGATCGTTTCCCACTACTTCGACTTCCATGGGAACGCCTCACAGGAGACCGGAGCTCAGCAGCGCGCCGCCCACGGCCCCGATGTACTGGGAGTCCGGAGGCACGATGGGCTTCTCGCCCAGGACCTCTCCGACCTGCTTGACAAGCCCGGATATGAGCGATGTCCCGCCGACCTCGATGATCGGATGCCTGACGTCGATCTCCTGGAGCTGCTGCTCGTAGACCTGCTCCGCCACCGAGTGGCATGCCGCCGCTGCGACATCCTCGAACCTCTTCCCCTCTCCGAGGGTGGTGACCAGGTCCTGGATCCCGAACACGGAGCAGTAGGAGTTCATCTTGGCGTTGCGCCAGTCCCCCTTCTCGGCAAGCGCGCCCAGCTGGGTGACGTCGATCTTCAGCCTCTTGGAGGTCATCTCCAGGAACCTTCCGGAGGCTCCCGCGCAGATGCCACCCATGGTGAAGTTGTCGGGGACCCCGTCGCGGACGGTGATGGCCTTGTTGTCCATCCCTCCGATGTCGATGATCGTCGCTTCTCCCCTCTGCCTGTCTGCGAGCCACACGGCCCCCTTGGAGTTGACCGTGAGCTCCTCCTGGACCAGCTTGGCCTTGAAGTGGTCTCCGAGAGTGAACCTGCCGTAGCCGGTGGTCCCCATGGCCTCGATGTCCTTCAGCTCCACGCCTGCCATCTTCATGGCGTTCTCCAGGACCTGGGTGGCCGAAGCTATGACGTCTCCGGAAGGCGTCCAGTCCTTCCCTATAATCTTGTTGTTCTCCATGATGACCGCCTTGGTCGTGGAGGACCCGGAGTCGAGCCCTGCGGTTATGCCGGTCTGCCTCTCTCTGGCCAGAAGCTCCTTCCTGGTGACTATGGTCACCAGAGCCTCCATCCTAGTGAGCAGCTGGGAAGCCTTGAGCCTCTCCGTGAAAGAGTATGTGACGACAGGCAGCCTGGTGTGCTCCTGGATGAACCTCCTGAGCTCGTTCCTCACCAGCGCGGCCTCGGCGCACCTGAAGCAGGTGGTGATGAACACCGCGTCGGCGTCGTACTTCTCGTCGGCGAGCTGCACCGCCCTTGCGATCATCAGCCTGAGCTGGGGCGACCTGGGGGCGAACCCGAACCTGCGGACGGCCTCGTCGATGTCCGCCGCGGACACGTCCGGATACACGACCCTGGCCCCGACGGACCTGGCCGCCTTCTCTATCTCGTACTGGACGCTGCTGTACTCGGTCCCGCACGAGAGCTGCGCTATCTTGATGGTCATCTCAGCCCCTCCAGGAACTCCTTGGTCTGCGCGACGAAGTCCACCGCCTGCTCGTCGTCCTCCGGATAGGATGCGTGGAGCACCGGGATCCCGCGCCTTTTGATCAGATACCTTACCATGAGGTTGGTCCTGTCGCATCCCACGCATCCGAACGCGTAGGGGCAGTCGTCCATGATGATCGCCGCGTCTGCCTGCTCAATCATCGGGCCCCAGACCGCCAGCCTCCCCCTGACGCCGGAGGGCACTTCCACTCCGGCGTACTTCAGCCCCCTGACCACATCGTCCAGGGAGATGTTCATGGGGGGCATGTCGACCTCCAGGTTGTCAACCCTCTCCTGGATGGCCGCCATGGCGCTGAGGGGCTCGTGCCCGAACCTCTCGACAAGATCGAACAGCACCAGGCTGTTCGGCGGATCTATGAAGACCTTCATCAGTGCACCTCGCAAATCTTCTTGAAATCGTTTACGGAAATGCGTTTCTTTGGCTCCTTCGGCCTGTGCTCCGCGCCCTGGTCCACCTTCTCCAATGCGTACTGGATGCTGGACAACAGGGCCCATTCCTCTTCGAGCTGCGCATAGCCGGGACGGGTGCCGTGCTGCGCCCTGCACCTGCGGGGGTCGCTGCAGGGATAGGCCCTGACCTTGGTGAACACTTCGTAGGGGTGCTTCTCCCTCACCTTGTCGCGGATCTCCCTGACGACCCGGCTCGGGCCTTCCACCAGGCACCCGTAGCAGGTCTCCTTGACGATGGCCGACTCTCCGAACGAATGCACCATGCGGCACAGCTGGTCCGGCGTCAGCATCGACCTGGGGGAGATCATGAACAGCCTTGTCTCTCTGGCCTCGCTCATAGGTCTTCCTCCGTGATGTAGACGATGTCCTCTTCCTTCAGGCCCTTCAGCAGCCTGTCCAGGTCGTCGTCGAACTTCCCGACCAGGTTGGTCCCGTAGGGCTCCTCCCCGGTGGGCCCGAACTCCTTGCTGTCCTGCAGCCTTATACCGATCAGCCCGTGATGGGGCCTGGCCTGGTTCGTGACCCCGATGTCTCCGCGCTTGACCTTCTTGAACGGGTCCTGAGGGTACAGGTTCTTCCCCCTGACCTCGTCGCCGTAGAACGTGAGCATGGGGAGCCCTTCAAACGTGAACTGCACCTTGAGTATCCCCACGGGCTTGTGGCTGAGCCCCGTGACCTTCTTGAAATAATGCAACGAGAGAGGGTCCTTGTCGGACAGCTTCACCTTGAAGACCCTGTCCCTTGGGACTCCGAACGTCTCGACCTCCCCCTTCTCCATGGCCGCGATTGTGTGCTCCGGGGACTGCTCCGCGATGATCGCATCATCGGAGGCGTCTCCGGTGCGGACCTGCCTGATCCCCGCCTTGGACAGGAACTCCTGCCCCGCGGCCTGCGTCATCCCGACGGACAGCGCCCTGGGCGGATCCGTGGACACGGCGACCTTGCAGCCGGCAGGCACGTTGGCCAGAAGGGCCCTTCCGGAGACCACCGTCCCGGCGGTGTTGTGGGCCGTGGACTCGGGCCTGCGCTCCTTGTAGATGTACAGCCTGCCCTCTCCGACGCCCGAGTTCCTCACCGTGACCGTCCCGACGTCCCTGACGCCGTGGTCCTCGTCCGGTATGTGGACGTCCATGTCGTCGGTGCATGCGGCGAAGGTCCCGGTGGCCTGGGAGATGTCCATGGCCCCGCTCGAAGACAGGATCAGCACATGCTCCGCGGACTCGACGGATGCCTTGTCCAGCCTTATCTTCAGGCAGGTCTCCACCCTGTAGCCCTCGTCGAGCTTGAACGACAGGTCGTCGGTCACCGTTATGTCGGACGTGCTGGTCTCCGACATCAGCGGGCGGACCGAGACGATCCTGTCCCCTTCCCTGATCTCGTCCAGCATGTGCCTTCCCAGGGTGACCCTTCCGATGACTCCCTGCCCGGCGCCGTAGCTCCCGACGTGGTCGTCCCTGGCGACCATCATGTAGGTCGTGTGGCTGTCGAACCCCCCGAGGGCGAGGAAGCAGTCGTAGGTCCTGTACCTGTACTGCCCCCTGTCCAGCTGGATGTCCGTCGGGAACGACCCGAAGGCCGCGACGTCGTGCGTCACCCACCTTGCGGACATCCCCTCCATCTTCCCGGCGAGCTGCGACCTCCACATCTCCGCATCCGGCGTGCCGTTCAGGCGGAGCACGAAGCTCCCCCTCTCAGTGACGACCTCGAAGTCGCTTGTCTCCTTGACAGCCTTCTCCTCTGACAGCTGGACGGCGACGGCCGCGCCCTTGGAATAGGGCTCTCCGGCAACAGCGTTCTTGAGGGTGGCCCCGGCCTTGAGCTTCTTCTCGGCGCCGTTGACGATGACCTTCATCTGCGCACCTCCGGCAGCATGGACTGGACCTTGGAGACGATCTCGTCCAGCTTGTCCTGCGGAGTGGTCACTCCTCTGACCACGCCGGTGACGATCTCCACGATCTCGCCCTTGGTCTGAACCTTGTCGTCAGGAGGCATGACCGCCCTGGTCTTCACCCCGATGGCCGCGAAGTCCTCGAAATCCACGGGGCATTGGGACACTATGATCGCGGGGATGTCCACGTTCCTGAGGATCAGCCTCGCCTTGTAGATTATGTGCATGCGCACGTTGCCGAGGTGGATCAGCGCCACCTTGTACTGCTGTATGCGCTCTGCCTCGACCGGATCCAGCCCGAAATACGACCCCGTGGTCATGTCGGGCGCGTCGGCCGGCACTCCGGACCCCGCATCGAGGACCATGACACTGGTGTCTATCCCTTCTTCCCTCAGGGCGTATGTGATCTCGCAGACGGGCTTGGTGATGTGCCTGCGGCCGGGGCCCATGGCCACTGCCACGACGTCCCTTCCGGACTCCGAGATCGTGGCCCTCTGCGCCAGCCCTCCGCCGACGCCGAGCCCCATGGACTCCCTGCACTCGACGAAGCTCAGGTGCCTCCCCATCTTCTGCTTCATCGCTCTTCACCTTCGGGGACGGGCTCCTTGGAGAACTCCTGGAGCACGTCCTCGGGGTCCCCTATGGCCTGGACCTTGCCTCCCTTCATGAACGCGGCCCTGTCGGCGCAGTTCATGACGAAGTCCATGTCGTGGCTGACGATGATGAACGTCTCGTCCAAGGTGTCCCTGGCGCGGATGACCGACTTGGCGACGATGACCTTGGTGATCGGGTCCATGGTCCCGGTGGGCTCGTCCAGTATGATTATGCGGGGCTCCTTGATGAGCACCTGCGCGAATGCGATCCTCTGGCATTCTCCCACGGAGAGGGAGTCGGGGAAGGCGTACAGTATCTTCTCGATGTTCTTCCTCTCGAACCCGACGCTCTCGAGCACCTGGATGGCCTTGACCTTGGCAAGCTCGGCGGGCATCTTCATGCCGATGCATGTGGTGAGGTTCTGGAGGATCGTGTCGAACGGGTACAGGGTGTACTCCTGGTGCAGAAACCCGATGTAGGGGGTGGCCCTCCCCTTGCCGGCGAACCCGGACTCGTACATGTCGACCCAGTCGTCCCCTATCTTGATCTTCACGGACCCGGAGGTGCCGGGCGTCATCCCGGCGATCATCCTGGACATCGTGGTCTTGCCTGCCCCGGAGTATCCGACGAGAGCGAAGATCTCCCTCTCTTTGATATCGAAAGTGACCCCGTCCACAGCCTTGACGACTCCCCTCACGACAGAGAAGTAATGCTTCTTGGCATCCTGGACGGAGATGAGCGTGTCGCCCACCTCGGACTTCTCGGACTTTTCGAAATGGTAGTCCTTCATGAACTCGGCGCAGATCTTCTTGGGCTCGCCCTTCATCTGGACCTCCCCGTTGTCCAGGAGGATGGCCTCGTCCGCCATCCTCTCGATGGCCTCGGGCCAGTGGGATGCGAACACCATGCAGATCCCCTTCTCGCGGACGTAGTCAATCAGGCCCTTGTGGACGATCTCGGCGGTCACGGGGTCCAGCGTCCCGGTGGGCTCGTCCGCCAGGAAGAACAGCGGGTCCTTTGCGAGCTGCCTGGCCATGACCACCCTCTGCTTCTCGCCTCCGGACAGGTCCCTGGCGATATGGGTGGTCCTGTGGGTCATGTTGACCATCTTGAGCAGGTCGATGGCCTTGTGGATGCGGGCGTCTCCCTGGACATCCTCGGGGATCGCCTCCATGACGTTCTCGATGACTGTCATGTCCCCGAAGAGCGCGAACGTCCTCTGGAACATGATGGCGATCCTGGACTTCACCTCGGCCCTGAGGGGGTCGTCGGCATTCAGGGACCAGAAGTCCACGCCGACCGTCTCGGTCTCCCTGCCGCACCTGGAGCAGCAGGCTCCTTTGAACGGGAGGTCCACGTTCCCGCATTTCCTGCAATGATTGACGTTGTAGATCACGCGCCCTTTGTCGGGGCGGTATTCCTCGTTCCCTCTGAGCATGTGGATGAGCACGCTCTTCCCGGCCGCGCTCTTCCCTATGAGCCCGAGTATGTTCCCGGTGGATAAGGTGTCGCTGACGTCTTTCAGGACGCAGCGCCCGTCGAAGGTCTTCGATACGTTGTCGATAACCAGGAGATCTACCGATTCATGAGCCATGCGGTTGCGAACAGGTATCCCAATATAAAGTATGCCGATTGCGCTCCGTGCATCCGCTGGACATCTCCGGCGATCGATGAAAAGCGGCGTTAAGGCATATTCCATGGCGATATCGCCCGCACATCGCCCGTTTGCGTCGGATCCGGAACACGGAACCGCTCTCTTCGGCACGCGGATGCCCTTCTCGTAGGTGCGGGCGGCCCTTATGCCCGGACGTGGGGATAAGAGGCGTTAACAACGATTCGGCCGGCATGCGCCCGAGAGCCCGGGCGCTCCGCCACATCCGAAAGCTGGCACCACACCCATATATAGCTGGATGAATGATTCAACCATATGATTTCCCGTCAGTCGAAAATGGGAGGTCCCACGCCTAAGTTCAGCGACTATCATGTTTGGAAGGCTTTCGAGAGCCTCAACGGGACAGACCCCATAGGAAGGAAGAAGCTATCTCAGAAGCTGGGCATCGGAGAGGGCAGCACCAGGACGATCCTGGCCATGATGCAGGACCAGAGCATGATCACCATCGGCAAGGGCGGGATATGCCTCACCGATAAAGGGCTCGAGTTCAAGAGGTCCGTCGCCATGGACGTGGCAGACGTGTCCATCAGCGACCTCACCATCGGCGACAGGGACTGCGCTGTCCGCGTTCCGAAGATGGCTCGCAACGTGAAGTACGGATGCGAGGAGAGGGACGCGGCCATCAAGACCGGAGCGACCGGAGCCACCACGCTGGTGTACATCGGGGGGAAGCTCATGTTCCCGGGGTCCGAGTATCCTGTGGATCCCGAGATCGAAACGAAGATAAAGAGCGTCTTCAGCCTGAAGAACGACGACGTGATCATCATCGGCACCGGCCCCACCAGGGAATCGGCCGAGATGGGCGCAGTCATCGCAGGTTTGACCATCATGGGCGGCCTGCAGTTCAACAGAGAGCTCAAGGACATCCTCTCGCAGAAGAGCACCGGAAACGAGCTCATATCCCTGGCCTTCGCCATCCACGACCTGGTCGGAGGGCTGCCCGTCTGCGCCAAGAGCAGGGACAACCTCGGCATAAGGATAGAGAACGGTGCCGTCATCGACAACGCCTACACCGGGCCGGTGCTGGAAGAGGTCCTCAACGAGGGAACAACAATAAGGAAGGTAGCCACTTCCGGGCCCTACAAGGGCATAAGGGTGATAGTGACGCCCATCGAGCTCGACAACCGCATCATCGCGGTCATAGGGGTCGTGGACATACGCTCCATGGCCGGAGCAAACAATTTGATCAGACTACGGAGTGATGACAATGACTGACTGCATGGTATGCGTCGACGCAGGCGTCTGCAAGATGAAGACGCTGATCATAGCGAAAGAGAACGACATGGGGCTCGTCGAGCTGACGATCAAGAGCGACTGCCCCAACATCCTGAAGATGTCCTGGAAGCTGGAGCCCATGAGCCCCTATTCCGAAGTGGAAGCAGAGTTCTACAAATCGGAGATCTACAAGCTGGCCAACGATGCCGTCCCCCACACCGCCTGCCCCGTTCCCGCAGGGATGGTCAAGGCGCTCGAGGTCGCCGGAGACCTGGGGCTCAAAAGGGACTGCTACATCAAGTTCATAAACGACGAGAGCGAGGCGGGCCTCAACTGAACATCTTTCCGGGCCGGAAGGCCCGCTACCTTCTCAAACGGTTCATACTGACAGCATCCAGAGCAATTGCATCCATCCATCGATGGTGTCCGAAATGCATGCAACCGTATGTCCGGATGGATATCTGGAATATCCCTGAACACATCTGAAGCATGCTTGTTGTTGGAAGGAATCTATTTATAGAATTTCTTACACTTATATCATTCATGACAGCCGATGCAGATGCCCCTGGCGATAAGCAGCTTGAGATCATCAGAGGCCTCAGAGGCGTTATCCACGCCTTCTACCTCGATAAAGAGATCCTCGAGCAGCTCAGCCAAGAGGAGGCCAAGGTCCGTGCCATGGGCAATATCGAAGTGAAGAACGAGGGATTCAACCAGGCATTGAAACGCGATGCCGTGATATGCATAGTCAAAGACCCGAGGTTCAGGCCTCCGCCGGAGCCCACAGTCATCCTGGAATCCGGGAACGGAGAAGTGATCGGAGAAGAGGTCTTCCCGTTCACCGCCAAGAAATACGAGAACAGGGACGATGTCGTGTGGCTGTCCGACGGATTCGTCCTGTTCCCCACAGTCCCCGCGAACGGCGGAGAGGAGTTCATCATGCCCCCTGTATCGTTCCCCGAGCTGAACGAGAGCAACGGATGCAAGGATGTCATATCCTGCAGCCCCGCCCCCACCTGCGACCTGATGATCAGGAAGCACTACAACCTCCAGGACAACCCTAAGCTGGCGTCGGTTCTGGTCGCGTTCAACAGGATTAAGGAATGATCCATTTCCGGCGGCATTTGCCGCCGACCATTCCACCATGACTTTTTTCAGACTTTGCAGTTCTTTACAAGCACTATCGTTGTCGGGTCTGTTATTTATAAAACATTGATTTCATCTTATTGCTTCAAGCATATCCAGCTAGCGTTCGTAAAACACAAGGGATCCGTTGAGGAGTTCCGGAAACAGTTCGCAGTTCTGGTTCGGAAGGATACAATGGAAGAGCTGAGACTCCCCTGGAACGACAAAGAAGGCCTCCTCTACGGAGGCATAATCGCCTGTATCACATCGTACATCATGGCATTCATCAACAACGCCAGAATGAACGGGCTGAGCGGAAGCACCGCTGTCGAGTCGCTGATCTGCCTCCCGGTCGTTTGGATCGTCGTCATGCTGCTGATGTCATTCATCGTCGGAAAGGCAGCGAACAAGATCGTAGGAAGGTACTCGGCACCTTCGGACAGCGTCAACACGAAGATAGCGCTGAACATCATCGCATGCGTGACCATGATGTCCGCCCTCATGAGCGCCATCGGACCGATAATCGGGACTGCAGTCTCCGGACATGTCAGCTTCGACAAGCTCGCGAACTGGCCCATCAACTGGCCAATCAACTTCTTCTGCGCGTTCTGGGTCGAGATGCTCATCGCACAGCCGGCTGCCAGGCATGTGATGAAGAAGAAGCACATCAAGTTCCTGAAAGCCGAGAACGCAGGAGGTGCGGCGAATGACTGACGCGACCATCACTATCGGAAGGGAGAACGGAAGCGGCGGACGCGAAGTCGGGAAGAAGCTCTCCAAGATCCTGGGCATCCCGTGCTACGATCAGGAGATCATCGCAGAGACCGCAGGAAGGACGGGGATCGATGCGAAGGAGATCGAGAAGATGGAAGAGGGCGACAAGGACGGCCTGATATCCTACTGGGGCATCCCGTCCGCGAACCCGCTGTTCGCAGAGCAGTCGAAAGCCATAATCGAGCTGGCGTCGAAAGGCCCTTGCATCTTCGTCGGAAGATGCGCAGACTACGTCCTCAACGGAAAGAACGACGTCGTCAAGGTGTTCATCCATGCTCCTGTCGGCGACAGGATCCTCAAGTCCGCCAAGAGGAACGGCATCTCCGAGAAAGAGGCTTACGAGCGCATCCGCAAGAAAGACGCCCAGAGGGCCTCGTACTATCAGAGATACACCGGAAGGGTATGGGGCGCGGTCGGCAACTACGACCTGTCCATAAGCACCGGCGACATCGGCGTCGACGGCGCGGTCAAGCTCATCCTCAGCTACATCGAGATGTCCGGCAAGAACTGACTGCGGGGGCATCGCCCCCAGACCCCTTTTCCAAACGGCTTCCAGCTCCGGCCTTCAGTGACATCTCCACGATAGATCGGGAACGGCCTGCGCGGATGCCTGTTCTCCCTGTCCCTCAAGAGGAGCATACAGAGCGCTCAGAATAAGCAAAGACGAGAAGAAAGAACAGGAACGTGTTTGAAGGAAGACGGGGGATTGCTCCCCCGAATGGGTTTGCCGGACGGCTTTATCCGCCGCCCGAAGGCATCATCTCGGAGATGTCGACCTCCTGAGTCTCCCGCTTTATGTCCTCGATAGACTTCATTCCGCGTTCGGAATGCTTCTTCTCTTTGAACGACACGGGGATGTACTCCGACGGTTCGGCAGGGACCAGGTTCGACGCCTCGTAGTAGAGGTCGGTGAAGTCCAGTCTTGCCCAGACCTTCCCATCCCTCTCGCGGATGTCGGTGACCTTCCCCACTGTCGAGGTCGGCATGTACTTCAGCAGGTCGCCAACTTCCATTGGCTCATCCCTTGATGACAGCGCTTCTCTCTCCGGCGGGGTGGAACTCCCTGAGAGCTCCGCGTCCGATCTCCTTCGTCACGTTGGCGAAGTCGAACACCAGAGAGGGGTCCGCGAATGCAACCCTCACGAAGGGGTTGGCCGTGAAGGCGTCTCCGCGGGCGACGTGGGCCGCCTTGGGGATACCGGTGTATCCGGACAGGTGACCGACGTTCATAGCGTAGTTGGGGTAGTTGGGTCCACGGACTTCCATGGGGAGACCCTCGTCGGACCTGTATGCGAAGGAGTTCGCAGATCCGCACTGGTCCTGCAGGTCGTATCCGTAGAATCCGAGCCTTCCGGTCCTCTCTTTGTGCTGGAGCATGGAGAGGTACCAGCAGTTCAGACCGACGTCGGCTACTCCGGTCGCCATAGCTCCGGCGATACCGGTGGAGGCTGCAGCGACGGTGGCCCTCTGGGATCCACCGAAGTGGGTCTCCATGACGGCGGGGTAGCGCTCGTACATCTCGAGAGCGTACGCGTTGATGTCGTCGCCGAGCTTCATGACCTCATCCATGTTCTTGGGGTCCAGTTTGCAGAACCCGCCGTACCTGGATTTGATCTGGTCGATGGCGTAGTAGACGTAGTCCTCGAGGATGTTGTCGGTGTAGGCCGCAGTGGCGTACTGGGTGAATCCGACTCCGCCGGACATGTATCCTCCCAGGTAGACCTGGTCGAAGACGGCGGCTCCCAGAGCGACTGCCTCGAGGGCTGCGCGCCCGGGGTCCTCGGGCTTGACACGGTCGGACTGAGCGATATCAGCCATGTATCCGAAGGGTATTCCTCCGGGCTCGTTGGGTCCCCTTGCACGCCTGGCGGGCATCATGGTTCCCATGTTGAGGGACTGGTGCTTCGCAGAGTATGCGAAATCGGCGATGGCGGCCTCTCCGGCTGCAAGCTTGTAGGAGGAGATGAAAGCCATGGAGATCTGCATTGCGGCGTGCCTGGAGACGGTAGCTCCATCCATGAGCCTCCCGACGATGGTCGGGACGCGGACAGCCTGCATGAGGGTCTTTCCGATGGCTTTCTTGAGCTGCGCGGCCTGGTCCTTGGGGAACAGCTTGTTGATGTCGATGACGAATCTGGAGTCCAGCTCGTCGATGAGCTCGTCGTCTCCGGAGAAGACCTTCACGTAGGAGTCCCAGACGAGAGCAGGGTTGATCTCGGCCATGTGCTCCTGAACGACAGCTCCACCGGGCATGGTGTGGTTGACGGTCTCGAGGTAGGCGTTGATGGTCTCGGGGGTGACTTCCTTACCGAGCCTTCTCTCGATGGTCTGGTGAGGGGAGTCCAGTCCGACGAGGATGGTCCTCCTGATGTCGTCCCAGGCCTGCTGGATAGCGCAGTTGTTGACGCAGTGCAGGTCGTCGCACTCGGCGTAGATGTCGGTGTGGGACAGCTGGTAGGGCATCCAGCTCCTCTGTCCGAGAGGAACTCCGATGTCCTCGTTGAGCATGGGGATGCCGCGCTCCTTGGCGATCTTGTCCGCGCTCTTCTGGAACTCGACCTTGGATTTGGACTGCTTCCATCCACCGTAGCAGTAGTACTTGGTGGACATGTCGGTCGGGTCTTCTTTGAATTTCTTCTTGCATGCTTCCATGAACAGCTTCTCTTTTCCTGCCATGGCAATCACTCTCCTTTTACTTTCCAGGGCTGGTATCCGCCGAGGGTCCTGAGTTTGTGGATCCTGAGTCCGTACATGGTGACTTCTTTGTCGTCCCTCATGTCGACGCCGTCAGCTCTGAAGATGGTCGTTCTCTTTTTCAGGTCGGACATGGACGAGGGCTTCCCGACGGATATTCTCCTGTCGAGGGGGATAGCGACCTGGTCTTTGACGTACACGACCTCTTTCTTCTTCTCGTCCCAGACGTACCTCTGCCAGCCGTCGAACATCAGTCCGTGCTCGTCGAGACGGCAGGCGTGTCCGTGAACGGTGGCTCCCCTGATCCCGGTAAGGGCAGGGTCGAAGGTCTCGTTGTCGATCATCTCTTTGGCCATGATCTCGAGGTTTCTCTCACGGACCTCGATGATCTGCCTTCCGGAAAGGGTTCCGGTGTCGACTCCCCTGTACCTGGAGAGGTACATCCAAGCCCTCTGGTAGGGCGAGATAGGGGCGAAGTAGACAGAGTCGGTGAACTGGATGTACCTGACACGGTCTCCGTGCTTCGCTCCCTCGATGGGGACGACGAGCTTCCTGATGGGGCACTCGGGCTCCTTGCCCTCCTCTATTGGGGGGTGGATGGACTTGTAGTCCTCTCCGGGGTTCCTGTGTCCCATGATCCTGACGACATCGTCCATGGAGACGTCGCGCAGTTTTTTCAGTTTGACTTTGGGGTCCATGTATCTGCGCCTGTTCTTGGCGGGGATGGACGATCCAGGGTAGAACTGCCTCTTGTATGAAACCATTTGATTCAACTCCTATAATCGTGAAGCGTGGGCTTGTACTTCGAGAACCTTCCGACGGTGAGCGTGTAGCCGTGCTCTATGGTGCGGTTGCACGCTTCCTTGATCTCCTCTATGCGCTTCTCCAGCGTCTCCTCGTCATCCACAGAGAGCTCGATGTAGAAGGCGCCCACCAGATAGTGGAGCTCCACGTCACGGCCTCCGACCTTGATGACCCTGCGCTCCGAATGGTTGTTCGGAAGGCCTTTCCCGGGACCGTTGTTGATGGTCTTGGGGAGGCTCTCGCCGGTCATGTTGATCTGCCTGATGTCAGGGATGACATCCAGCGCGTTCAGGACGGCCTCGGTCGTCTCTGCGCCGAGCAGACGGTTCGTGATGATCTGGACTTCGGGAAGCGGCACGCCCGCGTAGTCCGCGGTTGGAGAATTGGAAGGACACGACATGTACAGTCCTCAGAGCTTCTTCTTCACCTTCTTCGCCTCAGCGGCGACGGCCTGCATGGGCTGCTTGAACTCGGGGATGTCTCCGAAGACCTCTTTGAAGAGACCGGAAGTGGCCTCGGCGGAGAAGGTCTGGGTTCCAGCATCCAGACAGTTGGCGGCTGCGATAGCGGGGATGACGACTCCCTTGGCGTGCCTGGTAACGACGTGGTTACCGTGGAACAGACCGGGTCCTCCTCCTCCGTAGATGGAGTGGCTGAAGAAGGACATACCGACTCCGACTCCCTCCGCGCGACCGTAGTCGACACCGGGCAGTCCAGACTCGTGCTCCAGCAGATCGTTGTAGTACAGAATGGTTCCGGGGACGCCCTGGGCGGCCCTGGCGGCTCCGACGTTCACCATGACGGCTGCGACCATTCCGGTAGCGGCGTAGGCGTTCCATTTCGGGAGGTCGTCGGTGGTGTACACCTTGTATCCGGAGGGGAGGGTCTCTTTCACGCGGATGACTCCGTCGTCGATGGCCCTGGCCATGACAGACTCGATGACAGTTCCCACGGTTCCGGTCTTTCCGTTCTTCTTGACGATGCTGTACAGCATGTTGTCGGCGTTCAGTCCCTCGTAGGCGAGGGCGAGGAGTCCGCCCCTCTCGAAGTTGCCGATCATGTCGCCCATCTCGTAGGATCCGCACTGCTCGAAAATAGCGGAGAGAGCGGTTCCCTGCATGGCGTTCCTGTTGACCAGGGAGACGATGTGGTTTGCCATGATGTTCCTGAGGGCGAATCCTGCTCCCTCGTTGTTCTGAGGAACCTCGAGGATGGATTTGACGTTGGCGCCCTGGAAGGTGATGGTCTGGGGGTATCTTCCCCAAACGGCTGCCTTGACCATGTTGGCCTTGTACATGGGAATGTCGAAGGTGTCGATGATGGCCTCGGTGGCGGCTGCGGCTGTGGCGGTGAATCCGGTCGTGTACTCGATACCGGCGTTCATCCTCTCTTCGGGGACGATGACGACGATGTTCTTTCCGTCGGATTTGACCTTGACCTCGGTTCCGTCCCCGTCGTAGACCTGGACGGACTCTTTGATCAGCTTTGCGATCTTGTCGGCGTTCTCCACGAGGGGGATGTCGATCTCCTTTCCCTTGATGATGACACCGCCGCCGGTCATGGAACCGGTCTTGAGGGCTTTCTCGATGCCCGCCAGGTTGACGGCGCAGGTCCTCTTGGTCAAGGACACGATCTTCTTGATCGCATTGTTGCGCAGCGGACTGATGGCTTCGAGCGGAACATCTTTTGCGATGCGTTTTCCGTAGTCGTCATACAAGTCTACTACGTCCTCGTATTTTGGCATTTCATACCTCCTTGTTCATGCTTTGCTGACCATTTCTGGCCAGCCCCCTTGCGGTTACTGGGAACGTCTTTCAGCATATAAAACGATAGGAAAACGCCTGTTTTCAGCATATCCTGATGGTTTTGGGGGATTTGCAGAAAACGCCGGAAAAACGACGTTAAGGAAAAACGGCTCTCATTGTCATATTTAATTATGTCTCCGCATCGAAATCGATGCATAATCATCGTCGGATGATGATGCATCAAGTGATACGGAGACATGTTTGTTTGCTACCGTCTCAATCGCGCTTGGCTTTCGGCATGACGGTGACGGCGTAACGCTCGAGATGCGCCGCGAAGGACGGGATCATGGAGTAGGGGATCCCGAGGGCCATCTCGTCGGCGGCCATGTCCGTCTTCTTCCTGCACCCGAAGCATCCGAGAGAGATGTTCGGCTTTCCGGTGCAGACAGGGACGGCGACGATGTCCTCGCATCCGCATTGGAACGGCGACGTGGAGAACTCCGCCCTCCCGCCCTTCTCGGCGGTGGAGAGGGGCACGGCCCAGTAGATCCTCTCGGGGATGTCCTCGATGGTGACCACGTCGGGGACGAAGTCTGCGTCCTTCAGGGGGCATACGACCTCCCCCTTGGTCTTGTACGGGACGACCAGCCTGTCCGAGATCATCTTGGCCGCAGATGCGGGAGAATCGTGCATCCCGATCATGGAATGGAACTCACCGGATGCGACCTTCTCGGGGGTCGGGGCCATCCCGAGGGCCGAGCACCCGATCATGCAGCTCTGCGATTCCACGGGAAGCCTGAACGACTCCCCGGCCCTGGCCCTGAAGATGGCCTGGCAATGGCTCATCTGGGAGACGGGCTCCTCGAAGCCTGCGGGATAATCCTCGCCTTCTTTCACCAGCTTCACGGCCACCGGCTCTCCCCTGAGCCTCAGGATGTTCTTCAGCGTCTCCGCGTATCTGCGGTTGGTCTCCAGCAATTCTGACATGCGCCGGAAATCCGCTCGGATGCGTATAAAAGCGGAACCGTTCCCTGACGAAAGTTCAAGGGCGTTAACCCCGACGGGCCATGCCGTCAAAAGATGGAATAGGGGCGGATGCCCCGGTTTGTCATAGGCACCGGAGAAGCGGCTGCTCGGCTCCGACGCGCCCTGCATCGGCGATCGCGCAGAAAGCGGACCCGGCATCCTCTTCCTCGCCGCCGTCCTCTCCGTCTTCCTCCTCTTCGTCCTCTGCAGGCTCCTCGTAGAAGACGTTGACGTAGATGAACGCGCCGACGAGGATCACGAGGACAGCGGCCAGGAAGGCCACGTCGATCATTTCTCTGTTGGTCATTGCTATATCTCCTTTGTCGCAGAACAACTGATCGTATAATTTAGGAATACTATAAATATTTTAGGTAGTCCGAAAAAACTAGCTCACATAATCTGCGACGACACAAGGTCCTCGACGATGTCGAGGAACTCATCCTTTTTTTCCGGCGGGATCGTGGCCCCTGCGGCGACGGTATGGCCCCCGCCGGTGCCTCCCACGAGCTCCGCGGCGGTCTTCATCACGCTGGAGAGGTCCAACCCGCGGTCGACGAGGCTGCGCCCTGCCCTGGCTGACACCTTCGTGCCGTCTTCGGAGTCTGCGAACGCCACTATCGGCACATCCCTCCTGCAGTCGGGGGACGACAGCATCATGCCCGCCACTATCCCGACCACGGTCTCCTTCACCTCGGAGCCCGCGTCGAACCACTGGATGAACCTCCTCTCCCTGAGGAGGTGGTTGTCTCTGATGTACGACATCGCGGACGAGATGTGCTTCCTATGGTCGGCCCTGTTCCTCTCGGCATCCTCCAGCGCAGACATGTCCCCACGGCATATGCGGAGCCCCGTGACCGCATCGTCGTAGCGTCCGCAGGAGTTCAGGACAGTCGCGAACTCCTTGGCGTCTCCCAGCCCGGTTCCCTCCGGCATCCCGGGGAACGTGTACATCTCGCCGAAGGCCCTGGACCTCTGGCCCTCGGGGATAAGCTCCAAGACGGCGGAGGTCACCCGGGACCTCTCCTCGGAGGACAGGTCGCGCCATGCCCTCCACTTGGAGCCCTCCTTGGCGCTGACGCCGCAGGAGTCCAGCAGCGCGAGGCAGGCGCGAGCGTCGTCGCTGACGCCCGGGATCTGCGGGTCGCTGGAGAACTGGAGGTACTGGTTCACCGGACGGGTCTCCCTGCCGAAGAACCTCAGGTCCATGTCGATGACCGTGGAGCCGCACGAGACCGCGTCGTCCAGGACGGAACGGTTCATGCCCGTGAGGCCAGAATGGCTGGAATCCTGGAAGTCCCCGACCGCGCCGACCACGGCAAGATATGAGAGATTCACATTCGCAGGGTCCAAGGTCTTCGAAAGCAGGTAGGTCATCCCCGCGCCGCATATCTCGTAGGACCCGTCTATCCCGTACAGGTGCGGGTTCAGATGGCAGATGCCGCAGAAGCTGTCCAGGAGGGTCTGGCTGCTCCTCCATTTCGGATCAGGGACATGATGGTCCGTGACCACCAGCCCTTCGCGGCGGAACTCGGACATGTACCCGCTGCCCAGGTCGCATATCCAGACTATGTCGGCATCGTCCTCGTTGATGGCCCTGATGTTATCGGCGTCTATCTTCTTCTCGAATGATATCCTGCGCTCCTTCCCGAGCCTCTCGCAGGTGATGTCCGCTATCGCCCCGGCGGTGATGCCGTCGGCATCTATATGGGTGTATATCGAGACCGAGCCCGCGCCCTGCAGGGCCTTTGCCGCCTGGCGAAGGTCCCTCTCCATGCGGCGGAGGTCGCCAGCGGAAGCAGGCATGCTCCGTCACTAGCCTTCCGTAGATTATGCCGGCTATCTTCTCGAGGTTGACAGTGTCTGCGCGATTGTACTCCGTCAGGATGTCCAGCGAGTCCTTATCGCCGTGCCTCTCCCACATCTTCCAGAGACGGACCGCCTCGGCGCCGTCCACGCCCTCGATGTCGTCGGACCTGGATATCCCCAGCTGGATCTCCAGCGGCTTCAGGCCCCCTCTGTACCCCACCTTCCTGGAGGCGAAGCGCAGGTCGAACTGGGGGATGTCGAAGTCGACCGACGGGAAGCTGTTCCTGAGGACCGGCACGTCGAAGCAGCTGCCGTTGAAGGACACGATCATAGATGCCCCGTCGATCGCATCGGAGAGCGCTTCCGGGGTTAGGTCTATGCCCTCTGTGAGAGTGACGGTGTCCCCGCGCCCATGCACCGTGAGCACGGTGACGAGGGCGTCCCTGCTCAGGCCGTCGGTCTCTATGTCGAGGTAGACCGCATCGTCTTTGAAGCGGTCGTAGAGCCTCCAGGACTCGCCGTGGGGGAGCATCTCCGCCAGGCCGCGGCAGTCCCCGTCGTCCAGCATCTCGGAGGCCTGCATCAGCAGGGCGTCCCCGCGCTGCTTGGCATCGGGCTTCATAGTCCCGACGGAATCCGCGGCGATGAAATCGTCCCAGTCGCGGATGCCCTGGTCCCAGATCGCCCTCTCCTTCTTCGCGCCGACAGAAGGGAGCAGTTGGAATGTATGAGATATCATGTGCAGCGGTGCAATCGCGGAGCTGCTTTTAAACATAGGGTCCGAAGCGTCCGGACGGAGCGAGCTACCAGCCTTCGCGTCGCAAAAGCCAGACTGGGAAGATCTGACCCATCCAACAACAAGCGCCTGTTGCAACCACTGCGACGGGTAGCTCGCAACCGGTTATATCTCCCGCAGCCGTTCCGTGGGACCATGAACTGCGTGTACTGCGGCGCCGAGATCCCCGTGCTTTATCCATATTCCATGTGCCCTTCCTGCGGACAGCCTCTGGACGCACCTGCATCCGGGGCTGGGAAGGCGTTCTGAAACCGTTCCCGGCGGGGCCAACTTTAATGCCCCGTCGGACATAACCGCCCTCGATGAGGATCAAGGAGATTCTTCCAGGCGTGCGCATCACGAGCGACAGGTGCCTCATCCTCGACGAAGGGCCCACCGTGGTCCTCGGAGACCTGCACCTGGGCTACGAACGCGCCCTGGAGATGGAGGGCATGTACGTCCCCAGGACGAACACGGAGTCCATCCGCGATTCTCTCAACAAGATCCTGTGCAGATACGAGCCCGAGAGGGTCGTCCTCCTGGGAGATGTGAAGCACGACTTCAAGCGCTCGGGCTTCGAGGAGAAGCGCGAAGTCACGAAGATCGTCTCCCTCCTCGGAGAGGCCGCCGAGACCGTGGTGGTCAAGGGGAACCACGACAACTACATCCAGAATATCGTCGGCGACCTGGGGATCCTGGCAGTCGACTACGTGGATGTCATGGGCTACAGGCTGGAGCACGGACATTCGGACTCCGGCGTCAGGCCGGTCATAATCGGGCACGAGCATCCGTCCGTCAGGATACCGGGCGCAGTGGGCGGCGGGCTCAAGATCCAATGCTTCGTCCATGCGAGGAAAGAAGGCGTGATCGTCATCCCGCCTTTCAGCCCTTACTCTTCCGGGAACGACCTGGTCCTGGACGAGAAATGCGTGATGGCGCCGGCCCTGAGATCCACGGATTTCGGCTCCGCCGAACTGTACGGCGTGACCGACATGGGGCTCATGGACCTGGGCACTCTGAAGGACCTGTCAGAGGTAAGAATCTGACATGCTGGATATATCTCAGAAACAGTTTCCCACATCACGCGCACGCGCGTTGTTAGTAATTTTATATACAGGCTTGGGCATCCCATCCCCAAGGAGATAATCAAAATGTCAATGACTCCTAGAGACAGAGTACTCGCAGCAATGAAACAGGAATCCCTGGACAGGCCCCCCGTGGCCATCTTCACCCAGTCCGCAACCCTCGGACAGATGGAGAAGGTCGGTGCCGCCTGGCCCGAAGCCCACAAGAGCGCAGACCTCATGGCCAAGCTCGGTGCCGCCCAGGCCGACATCTTCGGATTCGAATGCGTCAGGGCTCCTTTCTGCCTGACCGCTGAGTCCGAGAGGCTCGGAGCCACTGTCCAGGTCGACAAGAAGGACGCCGCCCCTATGATCAAGGCCCACCCCTTCAAGTTCGACCCCATGATGAGCGAGTTCGACGACCCCGCCAACCTCATGTCCCCCGAGGAGTTCATCCAGGGCGGCAGGCCGGCAGAGGCCATCAAAGCCATGGAGCTCCTCAAGAAATCCCACGGAGAGAACTTCGCGATCGTCGCCGGAAACACCGGGCCCTTCACCCTGACCGGAAACCTCGTCAACACCGAGAACATGGTCTTCGGAATGATGATGTGCCCCGAGGAAGTCGACAAGTGGGTCGACGCCGTCAACCCCATCGTCAGCACCTACACCAACGCTCTGATGGACGCCGGTGCGGATGTCGTCCAGTGCTCCGAGCCCTCGGGATCCACCGACATGCTGGCCCCCGACATGTTCGAGGAGGCAGCCGGATGCCACGTCAGGACCTCCCTGAAGCCCAAAGAGGGCAAGTACACCGTCCTCCACATCTGCGGAGACACCTACCCCATCCTCGACCAGATGGTCAACACCGGAGTCACCGGAATCTCCATCGAGGAGAAGGTTCCCCCAGAGAAGGCAGCAGAGAAGGTCGGCGGAAAGACCGTCCTCGTCGGAAACGTCGGATCCGTCAGGCCCCTGTTCCAGGGAACCCCTGCCGAGGTCGATGAGGCAGCCAAGCGCTCCGCAGCAGCCGGATTCAACGTCATCTCCTCCGGATGCGGAATCGCCGTCGCCACCCCCGACGAGAACATGGAAGCCCTCGTCAAGGCCATCAAGTCCCTGGCATAAGCAGATTCATGAAACTTTTTACCCCCTTCGGGGGGCCCGTACTTCTGCATTGATCCCTGAAAGACGCCGACCTGGCGTTTCCTGCATACTCGCCATCGGACACGGCGCAAGAGCATAGAACTCTGACAACAATGCTGATATCGATGGAGAATCCGGCGGTCTCCCGCCGGTGAATGGTTTCTCAGTCCTTCATCAGGGTGTACAAGACAGCCTTCTGAGCGTGCAGGCGGTTCTCCGCCTGATCGAAGACGACGCTCTGAGGCCCGTCCATGACCTCTGCGGTGATCTCCTGGCCGCGGTGAGCGGGGAGACAGTGCATGACGATGCATGAAGGCTTGGCGATCTTCAGCAGGTCGCTGTTGATCTGATACGCCTGGAAGAGCTTGATGGCCTCTGCCTCCGGCGTGGAGTCTCCCATGGAGATCCATGTGTCGGTATAGAGCACATCGGCATCCAGACAAGCCTCCTTCGGATTGTGAGATGCGATTATCTTGGAACCGTTCTCCTCGGCGATCTTCGTGGCGCGCCACATGATCTCCGCATTGGGCATGCGGACCGCAGGGCAGCAAGCTACCATGTCGATCCCCATTATGGCGCAGGCGTAGAGCAGAGAGTTGCATACGTTGTTGCCGTCGCCCAGGTACACGAGCTTCTTGCCGCGGAATCCTCCGAGCTTCTCTTTGATGGTCACCATGTCCGCAAGGGCCTGGCAGGGGTGCTCGAGGTTGTCGAGCCCGCTGATGACCGGAACGGTGGCGTACTCTCCGAACTGGTCCATCATCTTGTAGTCGAAGGCACGGTACATGATGCCGTGAACGAAACGGCTCATGACGCGTGCAGTGTCTTCGACAGTCTCGCTGTGGACGCCCATCTGCATCTTGGATTCGTCGATGTAGAGAGCATGTCCGCCCAGCTCGGTGATTGCCACATCGAAGGAGATCCTGGTGCGGGTGCTGGGCTTCTCGAATATCATCGCAAGGGTCTTCCCGGCAAGGGGCGCCCCGTGGTGGCCGCGCTCGGCCTTGAGCTTGATGGCCAGCTCGACCATGTCGGGCCAGACGTCCTGCATATCGGAAACTGAAATCAAGTCCCTTTTTGCCATGGGGGCCGATAGATGAGAACCTTTAATACTCTTATGCGACGCAATGGACAGATAAGAACGGAGCTGTCCGATGGCAGACAAAGCTCATCTCTTCACAATGATGCAGACGACGTCCTGGTCGTTGACCACGTGGTCCATCCCGACCGTCTGGCCGGGGAACTTCGCACTGGTCCCCCATATCATGGCGTAACGGAAGTTGTTCTTGAAGTCCCTGTGGATGAGCTCGCACACATCCCCGATGGTGTTGCCGCGCTTGACGATCAGAGGCACGTCCATGTCGGCCTCCTGTCCCTGGGGCTTCAGATAGATCCTGATCATATCGATGGTATCGTAGATCGCCTGCTTCAGGTCGACCATCCCGAAACCCGTGGCTGCAGATATGGGGACGGTGAGGTACTGGCTGTGCATCTCCTGGACGGCCTCGAGCTGCCCGGGCTTCGCCAGGTCGACCTTGTTGATCGCCATGACGGCCTTGATGTACACCCTGTTGCCGGCCAGCACATCGAGCATCTGCTCCACATTGATGTCCTCGCGGACGACGACTGTGGCGTTCACATGGCCGTACGCAGAGGTCATGTCCTTGATCGTGTCCACATCGATCTTCGTGAGCTTCAGGGTCGGCTTGACAAGGATCCCGCCATGGTCGGAATTGGTGATGACCACATCGGGGCGCTTCTGGTTGAGCCTTATCCCCGCGTTGTACAGCTCCTTGAACAGGACGTTCATGTTGGGATTGAAGATGTCCACCACGAGAAGGATGACATCGGATGCCCTGGCCGCGGCGATGACCTCGCGCCCGCGCCCTTTCCCTCTGGACGCATCCTTGATGAGGCCGGGCATGTCCAGGATCTGGATCTTGGCGTGGTTGTACTCCATCACTCCAGGGACGACGTCCAGGGTGGTGAAGTGGTATGCTCCGACCTCGGACTTTGCCCCGGTGAGCTGGTTCAGAAGGGTGGACTTTCCCACGGAAGGGAACCCGACGAGGGCCACTGTGGCGTTCCCCGCCTTCTTCACATAGAATCCTTTCGTAGGGCCTTTGGAGGCGCGCCTCTTCTCCTCTTCCTGGGAGAGCTTGGCAATCTTAGCTTTCAGCTTCCCTATGTGGCCTTCGGTAGCTTTGTTGTACTTGGTCTTGGAGATCTGGTCCTCCAATTCCTTTATCTGCTCCTCGATGGTCGCCACAAGTTGCCTCCAGATTTCCAGTCAAGGACCGCCAGTATTAAGCATTAACCTCAACGCGGCGCTCTGGAGGCCGGGCGCCGCGTTGTAGGCCGGACATCACGCGGAATGGCTCATGTAGCTACTGATGTAGCTGTCGACCAGAGGTTTGAGGGCAGCGCTGTCGGAGCTTCCGCCCAGGAACTCCTTGGTGAACGCCATGATGTCGTTTCCGTGGTCGATCTTGTCTGCCTCGATCCAAGCTGCGACGGCATCGTCCACGGCAGACTCATCGGAAGACGCATCCGAGATAGTGTCTCCGATGACCTTCACGAAGTCCCTCAGGGCGTCGATATGCTCAGCATGCTCTGCCAACACTGCATCGTCCTCGATCAGGGAATCGATGGCCTCGACGCAGCTGTCCGTGAACCTGATGTAATCGATGCACATCTCGAGGACACCGATGATGTCGTATGCGCAGCGCATGGACTCCATCATCAGCATGAGGGCGGACCCCATGTCCTTCACGAGCCCTTCTGCGCTGTCCGAGGCATGCGCGAATGAAGCCAGGAGCACGCTGAGCATGGGGCTCATGACGTCGTACGGCTTCTCGCCCGTGTACTTGCACAGGACCTCGATCAGGTCGAGGACCCCGCCGTTGTATCCGGACGGGGCATCCACCTCCGTCATCGTCCAGTCCACGATGATGGCCGTCGCGCACTCGGCGATGCTGATGTCCTCTTTGTTGGAGGCCATCAGGTCGTCGAAGACCTTCGCAGCCTTGACGGGGCCCTCCTCGAAGAGGACCGTGCGGAACCCGATCATGTCGTCGTACCAGGGCTTCTTGCTGAAGCGCTCGATGTTCGCATCGTAGTAGTCGATGGACTCGATCAGCTCGTAGAGCCCTGACGAGTCTGCCTCGGCCCTCTCCTCGGGCGTGAAATGGTGGCCGCAGTGTAGACAATAGGATTCATTATCCTCGTAGTCGATGTATGCCGTCTTCTCGCATTTCGGACATATGAGTGTCAGTATCGCCATGGATGCAGTATCTCGTCGCCCGTACTTAACCGGCGCAGGACATAACGCAGGATTGTCCGCCATCCGGTTCGAACAGGCTTGTCGTCGGAGGTTCGCTCACGTTTATCTACTAGTCAGATAGTTCGTCGGGCAATGACTGAAACCGCAACTGGCTTTGGCTCCAGCCTCGTTCAGGAGTTCAAAAGCCTCACGACCAAGCAATGGGCCGGGATAGTCGCAGCATTGGCCATCGCGCTGGTGCTGGAGATCTACATGGGCACCGCATGCATGGGCTTCTTCATCGTTGCAGTGGTCCTCTACATGATCCCCCACATCCTCGGGGTCGAATCTGTGAAGATCAAGACGATCGTCGGCGTTGTTTTCGCCGTCGTGGCCATCACAGCCGGGACGTTCGCATACAGTGGCACCATCGCAGCTTACGAAAACGGGATCAACACCACGGAGAAGGACACCATCCAGAACATCGTGTACGACGAAGACGCAGGCACCATGACGTTCTCGATCGTTTCCGAGACCCGTCTCCCCGGAGACGACGAGTCTCCGAGGGAATGGCATGGGATAATGGAATGCATTCCCGTCCAAGGGATAGCGTTCGGAACCCCCAACAAGGCGGCCGGAGATTCAACAATATACAGGGAGACGTCCGATCCGAAGTACGATAAGGAGAAGAACGGGATCCTTACCGTCACCTACGACGGGATGAAAGATGACAAGCACGTCTACACATGCGTCGTAAGCGATTTCAAGCTCGAGGACGGGAAGCTCTACCTGTTCGGAATGGGCGTCGTCGGCTCTGACAACAATGTCTCCTCCGGCGAGAGCACCGAATTCATGATCGATACGGGATGCGACCGCACCGCAGTCTACTTCACCGGAACCGCCTACACGGTCGCGTTCGCCCTCGTGATCTTCTTCATGATCCTGATATTCTCCACGGCCATGAGGCGCAGCGCCGAGAAGAGCCGCAAGAAGATGGAAGCCGAAGGCAGGCTGTACCCCCAGGGATACGGCAGGTGCAAGAACTGCGGCGCGATGGTCCTCCCCGGGGAGATCAACTGCAGGAAGTGCGGGACGTACATCGACGTGCCCGAAGAGCTGAGGGCGAAGAAGAAGGACTTCTTCCAGTGCACCGAATGCGGCGCAGAAGTGCCATCCGATGCCGAGGTCTGCCCCAAGTGCGGAGCGAAGTTCGAAGGGTCCGAGACGGAGATCGTCCACGAAGACGGCAGCGTCGAGGTATCCGAAGGGGAGACAGAGACGTGCCCCGACTGCGACAACCCGATCCCTCCCGGAGCCGAGTGGTGCCCCAAGTGCGGGCGCATGCTCAAGAAGGAGTGAAACCGAGGCTCCCGGGAGACCGGGGCCTCACCTTCCCCAGCTTTCTGCCACGCAAGGATCCACGCGGATGCGAGATCAGAAGGCGCATGCCTGAAGAACAGACGGGCATGCACGAAGAAAGGGGCCATGAGCCCCATGTTTCATTCCCATGCGGTTGCACGGGAGGTTGCCGCCCCTTCCGGGGCGTAAAGGGAGCACCAAGTTCCGATTTGGAGAGACCTCGTCACTTCTTCCTCTTGCGGAAGGTGACCTTTGAATCCTTCATGTTGAGCACGGCATCCTCGAGCTTGGTGATGACGTCGCTGCTGGTCTGTATGAGGTCCCAGCCCACTTCCTTCATCATTATCGCCTCTCCGGCGATGAACAGCCTCGCGGTGATGCTGTACTTGCAGTTGCCTCCGGTGTCGTTGTAGCGGGACACGTGCATCGTGAGGGACTCGGGCTTGTAGATCTTGGAGATCTTGGTGACCATTCCCTCGATGTCTGCGTATATCGCAGCCGTGGCATCCTTCTCGTCGTCCTCCAGGCCGCTTATCTGGACCAGGAGCATGTCCCTCTCCCTGCAGGCGGACAGCAGCTCGATGATGTCGTACTCGGTGAGCACTCCGACGAGCTCCTTGCCCTCCACAACGGGAAGGGTGGAGATCTTGTGGTCGACCATCAGGTCGATGGCCTCCGAGATGTCGCTGTCCCACGGGACCGTATGCACGCACGTGAGGGCGATGGACTCCACGGTGATCTGGGCCTTGGAGCTCTTCTCCAGGTCCCCGATGAGCTTGTTGTCCTTCCTCCAGTTGCAGTCGATGACCTCCCTCATCCCCACGATCCCGATGATGCTGTTGGCATCGTTGACCACCGGCATGGTCCTGTAGTCTCCGCGGATCATCATGTCCATGGCGTCGTCCATCAGGTCGTTGGCCTTCACGGACTCCACGGGGTTGGTCATGATCTCCCAGACCTTGATCTCCTTCAGGGCCTTGATGCCCCTGACGATCTCGATCAGCTTGGTCCTCCTCACGATGCCTATTATCTTCTTCCCGTTCAGGACAGGGAGCTGGCGGCAGTTGCTGGACACCATGATCTCCGCGATCTTCGTGATCTGCATGTCCATCGTCACTGCGGGCAGCTGTCTAATGTAGTTCTTGACCTTGGCGTCAAGGGTGACGCTCTTCTTCTTGAGGATCGAAGCGTAGCTTATCATGCCCTTGAACTCGCCTGCATCCACCACGGGGATATCCTGATATCTGGACTCCCTCATGACCGATAGCGCATCTGAGATGCGGTCATCGGTAGAAACGGTCGGGAATTCGGCGGACATGATTTCATCGACGGAGAAGCCGTCGATCTGCGATCTGAGCATTGTTATCTTCTTCAGATCCTCTAGGTCCTTTACAGCCATTAGAATTTCACCTCTGGATAGAACATCGGCCGGAGACGTTATAAGCCTTCTCGGCTGGCCGGACAAAAAATACGAGTTCCGATGCCAGTGCTTCGAAAATCGATATCGATAGGGGAGAAAAGCCGGGAGCCGCAGCATCTGCCGTGCGGTTCCCAGCAAGCATTAAATAGGTTCAGAGGTCCGCGAAAGACGCGCCTGCCAGCAGGTCGTCGATGATGCGTGGGACCTCGCCGATCTTCACGCGCTTCTGCTCCGTGGAGTCCCTGTCGCGGATGGTCACTGTGCCCGGAGCGGCTCCGTTGTCGAGGGAGTCGTAGTCCACGGTGATGCACCACGGGGTCCCGACCTCGTCCATCCTGGCGTACCTCTTCCCGATGGTCCCGGAGCCGTCGTAGTATGCCTCGACCCTGTGGGAGTGGACCTTCTCGTAGATCGAGCGGGCGATGTCGTCCAGGCCGTCCTTCTCCATCAGCGGGAACACCCCGACTTTGATGGGCGCGACGGCGGGCTTGAGCCTGAGGACGGTGTACCCCTCCTTCTCGTCATAGGAGTAGGCGTGCTCCAAGACGGAGTAGAATATCCTGTCCAGCCCGTGGGAGGGCTCGATGACGTGGGGCACGACGCGCTCGCCGGTGACCTTCTCATTGACCTTGGCGATCTCGAAGAACTCGTCCGTGAGCTCGATCTCCTCTCCGTCGACCGAGATCTTCAGCTTGCCGTCCTTCACATCCGACGGCTTCGCCTCTTCCATGGCGGCGGCGATGGCCTTGGCCTTCCCCTTGAAGGCGGGGCCCAGGGCCTTGTGCTTGGCGCGGACCTTCTCGACCTCCATCTCCCTGGGCTCGTCGAACCTCTTGAAGTGGGTGAGCTCCGTGCCGGAGAACTCCGCATGCCTGGAGAGGTCCCAGCATCCCCTGTCGGCGATCCCGGTGATCTCTATCCAGCCGTAGGACAGGAGGACTTCCGCGTCCCAGCAGTCTGCAGCGTAATGGGCCATCTCGTCCTTCTCGTGCTGCCTGAACCTGAGCCTGGCGGGGTCGATCCCCAGCGCGGTCAGGAGCTGCTTGGTGGTGTACACGAAGTAAGCGAGCACGCGGTTGGCGATGATGCCCTTCTCCACAGCCTCTTTGACGGTGACCGTCACCATGCCCGTGCCCGTGTTGGGCAGGAGGTCCAGGACCTCGTCCTCTATCTGGGGGAACCTGGGCCAGTCCTTGTCCTCGGGATCGACGAAGAGCTCCACCTCCATCATGTTGAACTCCCTCATGCGGATCATCCCCTGCCTGGGGGCGATCTCGTTCCTGTACCCGCGGCCGGTCTGGATGACTCCGAGGGGCATCTTCTCCCTGTTGTACCTGTAGAGATTGGGGAAATTGACGAAGATCCCCTGAGCGGTCTCGGGCCTCAGGTATCCGACGCGGGCGGAGCCGGGGCCGATGGTGGTCTTGAACATCAGGTTGAACTCCTCGACCGGGCCCAGGTCGCCTCCGCACTCGGGGCACTTGACCCCGTGCTTCACGAAGGCCTCCTCCAGCTGCCTAGGGGTGAGCACGTCGGGGTTGTCGTAGAACTCCTTGACCAGATGGTCGGCCCTGAAGGGAGCCTGGCATTTCTGACAGTAGGTGATGAGGTCCGCGAACTCGTCCACATGACCGGATGCCTTGAAGACCTCTCTGGGATTGACGGTCTCCGAGTCTATCTCCACGAAGCCCTCCCTTCCCTTGTAGATCGACCTCCATACGTCGACGATGTTGTTCCTGAGGGAGCATCCGAGGGGGCCGTAGTCGTACATGCCGGCCACGCCTCCGTAGATCTCGAAAGAGGGCCATATGAAGCCCCTGCGCTTGCACAGGGACATCAGGTCATTGGCATTGATGTCAGTCATTTACATTACCTAGGAGGGCGCATAGCACATCCACATCATAAATCATGCCCACGAGCTCGCCCTTGTTCCCGTGCACGGGGACCTGGCCGAAATCCGACGCCAGCATGGCCTTGGCCACCTCGGAGAGGCTGGTCTTCTTGAACACCGAGTAGGGGTCCTTGACCATGAAGTCCTTCACGGTGCTGTCCTCCGCGGAGACCTTGTCGGTGGCGGTGTAGAACAGCGGCAGGACGTTCCTAGCGCCGGCCATGTTGCCTATGTCGGCGATGCCCAGGGCCTTCAGGTCCTCCACGTTCTTCGCCTGGTCGCTGAACAGGTCGCGGTCGGTGAGGATCCCTACGAGCTTCCCGTGGGCGTCCAGAACGGGCACCGCGGGAACGTCGCTGATCCTCATGGACGCGATGGTGTACTCCAGCGGCTCGTTCTCGTAAGATGTGACGCATGTCGTGCGGATCACATCCTCTGCGGACATGGACGTCTTCATGTCCTTGACCAGCGGCAGCAGGTCGGTCGGGGTGACTATCCCGATGAGCCTGCCGTCCTCGACCACGGGGAGCCTGTGGATCCTCCTGGTGGAGAATATGCGGGCGGCCTCCTCGACAGTGGTGTCGGGTGAGACGGTTATGCAGTCCTTCTTCATGATGAGGGACAGCTGGTCCTCGTCGAACTTGCGGAACACGTCTCTCCTGGAGACTATCCCCATCAGCTTCCCGTCCGAGGAACGGACCACCGGGAGGCCGGTGAGCCCGTTGCGGACCATCGTGTTTATCGCATCGTTGCGGCTTCCGGGGACCTCGACCACTATGGGCGCGGCCACCATGACCTCTGAGACTGTCTTCGCACTCATTCAGTTCCCTGCCTGTGTGTCCCTGACGACGAGAACGGGGCACTGAGCGGCTCTCACGACCCTCTCGGCGACGCTTCCCATCAGGAGCTTCGACATCCCGGTCCTTCCCAGGGTGCCCATGACTATGATATCGTAGTTCGGCGACTCGTCGAGGATGACCTTGACAGGAGTCCCTTCCTTTATGGAGACCTCCACTTCGATGCCGTTCTCCGCACCGAGGTCGCGGACGAAGTCGACGGCTGCCTTCCCCTCCTTCTCGAGGGTGTTGTACACGTTCATGACGGCAGTGTCCATGGGCATGTTGGTGAACACAGACTGGTCCAGGACGTAGAGGGCGGTGATCTTGCCGCCCGAGAGCTTCGCGAGGCTGACAGCCTCCCTCACCGCTGCTTTGGTGTATTCGCTGCCATCAGTCGGAACCAGAATGTTGTTGAATTCCATGTATAGATGCCTCCTATCGACCCAGGAGCAGGCGGCTGCCCCTGCCGCGGAGAGATTCCGAAAGGGACGCCCCCGTGGCCGGAACGACCGTCACGCTGCCTGGACTGTATGATACTGGATTGGATTTGACGGCATTTAATATCTTGCTAGTTGCCCTGCACATGGCCCCGAAGCATTGCTCCGGCTCTCCTCCCTGGAGGGATGCGATGTCGGCGAAAGCGGCCGCCTCGGCGAACATGTCCGGGGGGCACAGCATGCCGTTGTCGGTGCCCAAGGCCAGGTCTGCCCCTGCCATCTGAGCGCGGGCTATGGGCGGGACCTTGCCGAAGTACCTGTTGGATGTCGGGCATACAACGATCGGGACCTCCGCCTCGGCGCATTTGGCCAGGTCGGAGTCCGTGGCCTCGCACATGTGCACGACGAACGCTGGATCCAGGGACAGGACGAAGTCGATGTCCTCGCGGACCCTCTCGCTCACGTGTATCGCGAAGATCCCCTTCCTCTCGCGGACGATGTCTGCGATCGCTTCCACGTCCCGGTGGGGAATGTCGGATATGCTGGAGATCCCGAAGCCGTCGGCGACGTCCAGGATAGATTGGGCTTCCCCGGGATCGAATCTCCCGGACGAGGGGCGCCCGAGGATCACGGCTCCGGGACACGCCCGGCGCAGGAGCCTGCATCCTTCCGGGCCGCCCTCGCGGAAGTCCACGAAGGACAGCGACCCGTTCGCTGCGGAATCGGCTGAGAACCTGGACATCGACTCCCCCAGGATCTCCGGAGGCGTCTCCCTGAGGTACCTGTGCTTCAGGCCGTCGGGGGGAGCCACCAGCTCCTCCAGGCCCATGCCTTCCGGGATGCGCAGGCCGTAGTCTGCGCAATGGGTGTGCATGTTCAGGACGTCGGAGACGATGTGCCCTACGACGTCGGGCCTCTCTGGGCACTCTCCATGCCCCATCTCGACGACCTTTCCGCCTTCTGCTATCGCCCATCCGGGCCTGGTCCCGTGCCTGTCGCAGACGATCCCCGCGGCCACCAGCCTCCCGGCCGGCGATGAAACGTTCATGGCGCAGTAAATGTCGATGGGGATTTATACGTCGCTCATCTAAAGATGCTCGAAGATCGCCATGGACCGGGAGAACGAGCTTCTGAATGCGACGATCCAGCTCCTCCGCGAGAGGGACGACCCGCTTTCGATCACCTCGCGCGACATAGGGCGCACCGCGAAGGTCAACCCCGCGATGATCAACTATTATTACGGATCCAAGAACGCGCTGGTCATGAAAGGGATCTATGCGATCATGGACACCACGAAGGAAAGCGTGCTCTCCGAGAAGGGCCTTCCGGCCAAGGAGCGCCTGAGGATGTACCTCGTCTGCATGGGGGACGACATGAACCGCTACGAGAAGCTCGTCAGACTGGTGGTCCCCGACGTCCTTCTGACGATGCCTCTGGGCGACGAGGAGGTCCTGAAGATGGTCAGAGAGCATTACGGCGAAAGGATCTCGGAATCCGAATGCCGTCTCAAGGCCCTGATGCTGATCGACATCCTGATGCTGCTGTTCTACAGGAAGGAGGATGCGGGAGAGTACATGGGCTTCGATCTCTCTGACCCGGAGAATGCCAAGAAATGGACCTCCGAAGTGGTCGATTCCATACTGGACTGAATTCGCCGCATCGGAAAGGCAGGGGCGGTCCCCGGTCGGGGCCTTCAGGCCCAGTAGGGCTTCTTGACGAACTTGTATGCCATGAGCACTGCCGTCGTAGCTTCCCCCATGGCGGTAGTGATCTGCTTGAACTTGCCGGGGTAGCTGACGACGTCCCCGCAGGCGAATATCCCGGGACGGCTGGTGCTCATGTCGAACCCGACCCTGACCAGGCCGTCATCGGTGAGCTCCAGGCCCCATGCCTTAAGGTCGTCCAGGTCCGCGGAGATCCCGATGTTGATGACCGCCAGGTCCGTGGGGATGACGGTCTCCTTCCCATCCTGGGATACCGTGACGGACTCGACCTTGTCGGTCCCGTTGATGGAGACCAGGTTGGCGTTCATGACCTTCTTGATATCGCTGGCGTCGAGACGCTGCACAGTGGACTCGTCGGCCCTGAAGTCAGGCCTCCTGTGGACAATTGTAGTGTCCGTGACGGAATCTGCGATGAGGGCCATGTCGATAGCGCTGTTGCCGCCTCCGAACATCGTGACCTTCTTCCCGACGAGCTCCTCTTTGGCGGGGAGGATGTATGTGACCCCCTTCCCAGCGAGCTCCTCCTCTCCGGGGCAGCCCATCTTCTTGGGCTTGAAGCTCCCCATGCCTATGGCGACGATCACAGACTTGGCCTCGTAGGAGCCTTTGTCAGTGACGACGACGAGCTTCTCGTCCCCGTTGTCGATCCTCTGGACCTTCTCGTTCTCGTGTATGTCGCATTCCACCGATTCGGCCTGGGCATAGAGCCTGTCCGAGAGCTTCCTCGCCTGGATGGTCTCGAATCCGGGGTAGTTGTGGATGCCCTTCTCCGGATACAGGGACACGAGCTGTCCTCCGACACGGGCCGAATCGAGGATGAGGGTCTTCATCATCTTCGATCTAGCATAAATTCCGGCCGTCAGCCCAGCACATCCGGCCCCTACGATGACCACGTCATAGCACATTGGAACCACGCAATAATATCTGTGTATAAAAAAGTGACATACTTGGTTTGCGATTGCTGGCCATTCCAAGGCGCGTTCTGTATGAAATCCGTTGTTTTGCTACGGAATCCGTAACAGCATTGCTGATTCCGTCAACTCAGACAGTGTTGCCTCCTCCGAGCTCCAAGCATGGGACAGAATGGGAGAGGAACTGGCAGCTGCACGGCATTCCATCCCCAGAGCCTGCAGAACGGACATGAGATGTTCCTCAAATAACCGAACGGTTCAGCCTCAAATAACCGAACGGTTCAGCCTCAAATGACCGAACGGTTCAGCCTCAAATGACCGAATCCAATAGATACCAGGTACAAGATGAGCCTTTGGCCAGAACGATGAAAGAGTACATGCCCAGAATCGTCGACAAGATGCTGGATTTCAAGCTCAGGACCAAGGGTGCCGTATGGATCCGCGGGCCCAAAGGATGCGGCAAGACCACCACGGCAATGAGAGCATCCAAAACGGCCATCATGATGCAGGACGAATCAGCGAAAGAGCAGAACATCGCCCTCGCAAAGATGTGCCCGTCAGAATTGCTCAAGGGCGATGCCCCGCTGCTGATAGACGAATGGCAAACCATCCCGTTCATCTGGAACCAGGTCCGGTTCGAAGTCGACAACAGAGACGGGTTCGGACAGTTCATCCTGACGGGATCCAGCATGCCCAGGCATGAGGACATGATAGGCCAGCACAGCGGCATAGGCAGGATCATAGGCATGACCATGCGCCCCATGTCGCTGTTCGAATCTGGAGAAAGCTGCGGCTCGGTCTCGCTGAAGGGGCTGTTCTCCGGCATCGAGCAGAGATGCGCCCGGCATGACCTCGGCTTGAAAGATTACGCATTCCTCACCGCAAGAGGGGGTTGGCCGGAAGCGGTGGTGTCCGAAAGGGACTCAGCATTGCAGCCGGCCGTCGGCTGTTTCAACCAGCTTGTGAACGGAGGCACAAGGAACCTCGACGAATCCGCGCGCGACCCGGACAGGCTCCGCCTGTTCCTGCGCGCCTATGCAAGGAGCTGTTCCTCCGGATCTCGCTACCCCGCGATCAAAGAATACATGGCAGCCATTGACGGCGGCTCGCTGGACACCGACACCATAGCCTCGTATGTGAAGTCCATGTCCAGGCTGTTCGTCATCGAAGAGTCCGAAGCATGGAACCCCAACCTCAGGTCCAAAGCCGCTATCAGAACGTCCAACACGCGCTATTTCGTGGACCCTTCCCTCGCCTGCGCAGCCCTGGGGGCCGGCCCGGAAGGGCTGATCAAGGACCTCGGGACGTTCGGGCTCCTGTTCGAGAACCTCTGCGTCAGGGACCTCAGGATCTACTCGGAGCCGCTGGGCGGCACGGTGAAGCACTACAGAGACTCCAACGGACTGGAGGCGGATGCTGTCATCATCCTCGGCGACGGGTCGTGGGGGGCTGTGGAAGTCAAGCTCGGAAGCCAGGATCTCATAGACGAGGGAGAGAGGAACCTCCTGAATCTCGCATCATCCATCGGAGACGGAATGAAGAAGCCCTCGTTCCTGATGGTGCTCACTGCGACGAGCATCGCATACCGCACTGAGAACGGCGTGTGGGTTGTCCCGTTGGGCTGCCTGGGGCCATGAGGCCGGAATGGCCAGAGCTGCCCGGTCCCGCATGAACCATATTATACCGCAGATTCGGATTCCTGATGCGAGGTCGGCAAGCATGGAATCCAACGAACTCTACTCGGAGACGCTGATGAACGTCATCATGGACGTCATAGACGACATCATAGTCATCCATGACTCGGACCACACCATCGTGTGGATGAACAGGGCAGGGGAGAAGGCGTTCGGCAAGTGCGTGGACGACGTGATCGGGACGAAGTGCTACCATCTGTTCGACAGCACGGTGCCCTGCTCGGACTGCATCGCCACTGTGACCACCATCGGAGGCCCGGTGAACAACAGCGTCAAGCGCAGGGTCATCCCGGCCACGGGGACGGTCTGCGACTGCGCGGCGGTGCCGCTGTTCAAGAACGGGAAGCTGGAGCTGGTCGTCCAGCACCTCAGGCCGGTCTGCGGATGCTCCGACAGGCCAGCATGATGCGGAAGGCTTAATATCGGGCCAGAGGATGCAGGCGCATGTTCGAATTCGTAGATGGATTCTGGTACTTCGTCGTCGTGGGAGCGGTCTACCTGGCCGTCCTCGCCATCGCCAACATCAAAAGGGCCGACGCCGAGTGAGGTGGTCGAATGGTCCTTATGACCGAGCCCGTCATCAGGATGATCAAGCATCCCGGCACCAACAAGATCATGACGACAGTCTCTCCCGAGGGCATGCCCCATGCGATAGTCTGCGGCAGCCTGGATGTCACCGAGCCGGACACCATCATCGCCGGCGAGGCGTTCATGTACCGCGCATCCGAGCACCTCCGGAAGAACCCGAACGCCGAGTTCCTGGTATGGAAGGGCAAAGACGCCTACTCCATCAAAGCGGTCGCAAAGGCTAGGGTCGATGTCGGCCCGATATTCGACAGAATGAGCGCCCAGCTGGAAAAGATGGGCATGGCCTGCGCTGCCGTGTGGATCTTCGAGGCCACAGAGGTCTGGGACGAAGGTATATCCTCCACAACGGGCGACAGAGTGATCTGATGGAGATCGCCAGGTTCAGGCGGCTCTGCCGCGCAGCCTTCTTCTTCGGCGCGATGCTGATCTTCTTCGGCATCGGCCTTTACCTGATGGACCTGGACGTTCCCGGGATCGCCTTGATGATCGTGGGTATCGCAGTCTCGATGATATGCTTCAGCATCACGAAGACGTTCGCGCTGTATGATTTCCAGCACAGAAGATCGAAGAAATGAAATGTTTTGCGGGCCTCGGGATGCCCCGAAGCCCCGGTCCGTTCAGAACCTGCTCCTGTCGGTCTCTGCAGGCTTGTGCTTCCTGAAGCAGTCCCTGCAGTAGACGGGGCGGCCCTGGGTGGGCTTGAAGGGGACCTCGCACTCGTTTCCGCAGTCCGAGCAGGTGGCCTTGAAGAACTCCTTGGGCCTGTCCCTGTCTCCCCTGTATCCGCCTCTGCCTCCGTTGTTTCCGTAACCTCCGTATGCCACGTGTATCACTCCTTGTCTTTCCAAGGTATCCCGAATAATTGCTCCATGGCCCGACCCGGGCCGGAGGTTACCTAGACGCCTCGGAACTGTCAACAACGAGGCTGTATATAGAACCGACTCGGAGAAAAGAGGTGATGGATGCACCGGCGGTCAGAGGTTCCCGCCGCAGTCCGGGCATATCCACATGCCCTTGTAGCAGACCAGGAGCCCTCCGCACGAGGGGCATACGCGGGAAGGGGCATTGTCGGGAGCGACGACCTTCTTCTTGGCCAGGTCCTCGCCGGCCCAGGAGACCAGTGCGGCAAGCTCCCTGGCGCGGTCGGTCTTGTCTGCGCCGTAGACGTCCAGGTTGTCCGTCTCGTTGTACAGGCGGATGCGCATCTTGCCCAGCGCACGGACGACGTTGCTGTATGTGGCCTGCTTGATCTTCTCCTGAGGGAAGACGTTGGACCTGTAGCGCACGTCCAGGTATTCGATGGAGCTGTCAAGGAACCTCTCGAACTCCTCTTCGTTGGGATACACGGGGGAGGACAGGATCAGGTCCCTCTTGGGAACGAGCCCGGGATATCTGGAAATCGTCCTGTCCAGCGCGACCTTGACGGCCGAGCGCATCTCGCCGCCGACCTGGCCGTATATCCGTCTGAGATGGGGGATGTCGTCCTCGGTTGCGATGGATCCCATGCGCGACGCCGCTTTGATGAACTCGGACCCTTCGGAATGGTCCATTATCTCGAAAAGGCGGGGGATCAGCTCGTCGTCGTCGCTGAGCACGCTCTGGTAGCCGATGCAGGCCATGCGGACCTTCTCGCCCTCTCTGCGGCCCATATCGTCGATCTTGTCCTTGACGGCGCGCTCGCGGACCTCGCCGAACAGAGTGACCACTTCGGCGCGGATCCTCTCGTCATCGCAGGAAAGGTAGCCTTTGAGCAGGTCGGCCTTCCCGGAGTCGTAGTTGTTTATCAGCCAGCGGTCCTCGGATATAGAGCCCGGGCGGCCGGACATGACACGGTCCACGTCCTCCAGGAAGCGTCCCAGATAGTCCGCGTTCGTCACTGCCAAGCCCTGCGCCCCTTGCGGTTCCGGGAATGCGCTCAGATGTCCCTGGACTCGAGGGCCTTCTTGAGGACGGCGACCTCTTCGTCGGACAGGGTTATCCCCTTGCTGGTCTTGCTGTGGTCGGGAGACCAGTCCCTGATGTCGTATTTGGGGTCCTTGTCGTTCCAGCTGACCAGGTTGAGCTCCTTGGTCCAGCCGCTGGGAGACTCGGATAGTACTGCAATCTGCTCGATGATTTCGCGCTTGATCTCTGCCATGATGACCTTTTGCGCAAATGACCACCGCCCTTTTAATGATTAGCCTTGGATGCATGCCGTTTCGCATCGGAGGCCGAGGGGCGGTTCGAGCGATGATGCCATGCAGACTGCCTCGGCTCCGCCGCAGACGGATAGCCTCAGTCGCAGCGCCGTCGCATGCGGCAGACCCGCCTGCGGTCAGGTGTAAAGGTGCTTGCTGAAGTAGCGGTCCCCCCTGTCCGGGAACACCGTCACGATGTTCCCGCTTCCGACCTCCTCTGCAAGCTTCCTCACGGCAGCCAGGGCCGCTCCGGACGATCCCCCTGCGAATATCCCTTCGTTCTTAGCGAGCCTGCGGCATTCCTCGAAAGCCTCTTTGTCGGCGACCTTCACCACCCTGTCGACCAGGTGCATGTCCATCGTATTCGCGATGAAGTCGTTCCCGATCCCCTCGATGGCATACTCTCCCTTCTCGCCGCCGCCCATGGTGGAGCCGACCGGGTCTGCCAGGACTCCCTCGATCGACGGATCCCTGCTCTTGAGGTATCCGACCACTCCGGAGTACGTCCCTCCGCTGCCGGCTCCGAGCACCGCGTAGTCCACACGGCCGTTTAGATCCCTGTAGATCTCCGGCCCGGTGGTCTCGAAATGCGCCCTCGGATTGCTGAGGTTGTCGAACTGCTTCAGCGAGACCGCTCCGGGGGTGTTCGCGATGATCTCCTCGGCCTTGGCGACCGCTCCGAGCATGCCGTCCTCGTGAGGGGTGCTGACGATCTCCGCGCCGAGGGCGCGCATCAGGGTCAGTTTCTCCTCCGAGAACTTCGTCGGGACCACGAAGATCGCGCGGTATCCCCTTTCCATCGCGGCGAATGCTATGCCGAGGCCCGTGTTGCCCGCGGTGGCCTCCACGACGATGCCACCCTCCTTCAGGATCCCCCTCTCCTCGGCATCGCGGACCATGTACGCTCCGGTGCGGTCCTTCACGCTGCCTGTGGGGTTGCACAACTCCAGCTTCGCATAGACGTTCGTGCCCTCAGGAAAGCCCATGTTCTGCAGCTGGACCAGCGGGGTCTCGCCTATCAGTTCGTGCATCGACCGGTACAGCGTCATATCTTCGCCTCGGAGATGGCGCGGTCCAGATCGGCGATGATGTCGTCCTTTCCTTCGATCCCGGGGGACAGGCGGATCAGCCCGTCGGTGATCCCGACCTTCTCGCGGATGCTCTTGGGGATGGACGCATGCGTCATGGTGGCGGGATGGCAGGCCAGCGACTCCACTCCTCCGAGGCTCTCGGCGAGAGCGATCAGACGGAGCGATTCGAAGAACCTCGGGACGTCGTACCCCTCTTTCAGCTCGAACGATATCATCGCCCCGCCGTTCCTCGCCTGCTTCGAATTGGCTTCATGCCCCGGATCGCCCTCCAATCCCGGATAGTGGACGACCTTCACCGCATCGTTTGACGAGAGCCACTCCGCCACGGCGGCGGCGTTCTCCGTATGACGGTCCATACGGACGGCCAGGGTCTTGATGCCCCTGATGAGGAGGAACGAATCGAACGGCCCCAGCACCCCGCCGGTGGAGTTCTGGAGGAACGCGATCCTCTCTGCGAGCTCCCTGTCCTTCACGACGGCCAGTCCGGCTACCACGTCGCTGTGCCCTCCGAGATACTTGGTGGCGCTGTGGACCACGATGTCCGCTCCGAGGTCCAGGGGCCTCTGGAGATACGGCGTCATGAACGTGTTGTCCACGATGGCCAGCGCCCCGTGCCTCTTCGCGGTTTCGGACACCATGCGGATGTCCGTGACCGTCATCAGCGGATTGGCAGGGCTCTCGACGAGAACCGCCTTCACGTCGTCTCCGAAGCTCGCCTCCAGGGCCTCTTCGGAGGTGGTGTCCACAATCGAGTATGCCATTCCGAAGCGGGCGAACACCTTGTCGAGGACCCTGAACGTCCCTCCGTAGACGTTCTCGGAGATCAGGATCCTGTCCCCTTTGCCGAAAAGCGATATCACGGCCGTCAAAGCGGCCATCCCGGACGCGAAGGCGAAGCCGGCAGTCCCTCCCTCAAGGTCGGCGATCAGCTTCTCCAGCGCCTCCCTAGTCGGGTTCCCGGTCCTGCTGTACTCGTATCCACGCATCCTTCCGAGCCCGTCCTGTTTGAACGTCGACGTCTGGTAGATCGGCACGTTGACCGCACCGGTCCTCTCATCGATCGGGATCCCTCCGTGGATCACCGTCGTCGCCATGTCCCATTTCCCTGTCATCTGCATGCCTTCTGCGGGCCAGGACCCGCCTTTTCCTTATTTCCTACTATTCCTATATGATATAAGTAGTTTTACGGAGAGCGGGAAAAGCGTACATATGAGGCCAGAATCGAGGGGGCATGGATTGGAAGAAGGCGGTGCTCGCCGAGGATCTCGATGTGCGGAAGACGCTGTTCTACGCGTCGGGGGCGTTCGTCGCCATCGCGATAGTGTCTTTCCTGTCGTTCGACGCAGGCATGCCGTTGATGCTGGCGTCCTTCGGCGCATCCTGTGTGGTCCTCTTCGGGATGCCGGGCAGCAGGCCCTCCAGGCCCCGCAATGTCATAGGCGGCCATCTGATCGCCGCCGTCGTGGCCGTGGCCGTCATCGCAGTGCTGAACTGCACATGGTACTCCACAGCCCTGGCGGTGTTCGCCGCGATAGTCCTGATGGTCCTGACCGACACGGTCCATCCGCCTGGAGGCGCGACGGCCCTGTTCGGGGTGACTTCCGGCGCATCGGCATCGTACATAGTCGCGCCCGTTCTGGCAGGGGCCGTCATCCTGGTGCTCGTGGCTTACGCGACCACGCGCCTATACAACCGTTGTGAGAAGGAGCGAAGGCGAGGGATCCCTCCCCTGCGGACGTTGGTCGCATCCGCCCAGGAGGCACAGCCGACGAAGCCAGGGCTCCCTGACGGTCCTGCCTAGGGCCTGCATTCCCGGACTGCCGGACATACCTCGGGTTCTGCCGGCATGCCAGAGCATTTGAATTATCTGCCGTCTGGAGAGATGCTTAGGCGACCGATGCATCGTTCAGCCCTCTACTGCACAGCACCCGCAATGCTTTTATCATGGTGGAGAAATCGTTACCCAACGGTTGGATGCATTTGTCACGAAAAGTGATTTTTCATGGATGCGTGTGAGCAATGGACACGTTGGTCGTTGCCTACATCGCTGTTATCGTTGTGCTTCTCGCGTTCTCGGCCTTCTTCTCGATGTCCGAGACTGCTTTCACGAGCGTCAATCAGGTCCGCCTCAAGAAAATGGCGAAAGACGGGGACAAGAAGGCCGCCCGTACCCTGAAGATACTGGAGAACTACGACAAGTTCCTCACCACGATCCTGATCGGGAACAACCTGGTCAACATCGGGGCGAGTTCCCTGGCCACCATCATGTTCGGCGTCATCCTGATAGGGTACGCTTCATCTACTGTGTCGCTGACCTCCACGGTCGTCATGACCATCGTGGTCCTGACCTTCGGGGAGATCACCCCCAAGACCCTGGCCAAGAAGAACCCGGAGAAGTACGCCATCAAGCTGTGCTCGGCGATCCACTACACAGAAGTGGTCTTCACGCCGTTCTCCTGGATCTTCACCAAGTTCACCAACGCCATCGGCCGCAATGGCGGAGAGTCCCCGACAATGACCGAGGACGAGCTGGAGGTCATGATCGACGAGATCGAGGACGACGGGGTCATCGAGAAGAGCGAAGGGCAGCTGATCAAATCGGCCATCAGGTTCGACGACACCCAGGTCGGAGAGGTCTTCGTGCCCAGGGTTGATGTCGTCGGCATCCCCAGCGACGCCTCTCCCGAAGAGGTGGGCGCGGTGTTCAGCTCCAGCGGGTTCTCCAGGATCCCCGTCTACAAGGACAGCATCGACGACATCGTCGGAGTCGTCTACGCCAAGGAGTACTACAGCAACAGGTTCTGCGGCAAGGACGTCAGGCTGGAAGATCTCATCCACCCCGTGAAGTACGTCCCCGAAACCATGAGCATCGCCACGGTCCTGAACGATTTCCAGAGATCCAAGATCCACATCGCGGTGGTCCTCGATTCCTACGGCGGGACCATGGGGATAGTGACCCTCGAGGACATCCTGGAGGAGCTGGTCGGCGACATATGGGACGAGAGCGACGTCGTCCAGCAGGACGTGTCGCCGGCCGGGAGCGGCAAGTTCGTCGTCAAGGGCAACGCCAACATATTCGATGCCATGGAGACCATGGGCATCGACTTCGACCCCGAAGAATACGACGATTACTCCGTGTCGGGCTATGTGATGTACAAGCTCGGAAGATATCCTGTGAAGGGCGACTTCATAAGCACGCCCGGCTACGACATCACTGTCAGGTCGGCGAAGGGCCGCAGGGCCCTGGAATGCCTTTTCGAGGTCAAGGAGCCTCAGGAAGACCCTTCCGAAGAGGAATGATCCTCCATCCCGGCCAGGAACTCCGTCAGGACCCTGGCCGCGATCTCCTTCCTGGCAGGGTGCGACTGCACCTTGCCGGTTATGGATATCACGTCGCCGTGATGGGCGACCTCGTACCTTTTCTGGACGGCGGCCTGCTTGTCCAGCCTCATGTAGAACACGCAGTCCTCGTCGACGCGGTTATCGATGTCGCCGATGATCCACTCGCGGATCTCCGGACCGAGGCGCTCGAAGAGCTGGACGAACTGCTTCTGCTTGGTGAGCCTGGCTTCGAGTATGGTCATGACGTTCCCATGCTCGCTCTCGGTGGGCTCCTCGGAGTACTCGGCATCGCCGAGAAGCTCCTCCATCGCCTCTTCCAAGAGCTCCTTCCTCTCGGTGGCGTAGCAGAACGTCTGGACTCTTATCCAATGGAACGCAGTGGCGGGCATGTCATCCCTCCTCCGGGATCAGACCGGACACGATGCCGGCGGCCTCTTCGAAACGGGGCGTGGAGAACACCACGACCCTCTTCCCGGTCAGCTTCAGCGCCACCCCCGTGTCGTCGCCGATGCAGAGATACGAGCTGTGCTTGACGCCCTTCAGGTTCCATCCTGCATAGCTCCTGATGTCCCCCAGGTCGCCGCTGCGGACATCTATGATCTCCTTCGCGGGGATCTCGACCGTCCTGAAGGCGAAAACTATGGCGACGCCTTCGGAAGATATGCTCACAGACATCCTCAGGGCCAGCATGACGGCGATTATCAGGACGAACACCGCCGCCACGACGGCTACGGCCGCCGCAGTCATCCCGGAATCCGCGAAGGCATACCAGGCCGCCATGAACGCGGCTGTCGCCAGAAGGACGGCCGCCATGATGAGGGTAAGGCTCTTGGGCATTATCGGACGGGTCTCCGAGAAGGAAGGTTCCATGCCGGAGCCCATCGCCATTCCCCTTTATATCCGATATGCATCGCCCATCCAGCGATACGATGAAGTTCTCGTTCGACGACATGGAAGAAGCTTCGATAGAGCGTTTCAAAGGCGGTGAAGGGCGCTGGTCGCCAGGATGACGGTCGAAGACGGCCACAGGTTCATCAAAGGGAAGCTGGAGCCCGGGAGCACCATCGGCCTGCACAGGCATGAGGGGAGCTTCGAGACCATCATCATCACGGCCGGAAAGGGGAAGGCCGTATGCGACGGGCAGGAGGAGGTCCTCGAGCCGGGAGACTGCCATTACTGCAGGGACGGCAGCGAGCATTCCCTCGAGAACATCGGCTCGGAGGACCTGGAGTTCTTCGCCGTCGTTCCTAAGCTGAGATGATGCGCAGGAGGGGCGTCGCGGCCCCGAATGCCAGCATACTCATCTATCTTATACCTACCCAGAAAACTGTCAAAATCTTTATATCATAAATAGATTTCACGGGTCATAGCGGTCCCCTAGCTTAGCCTGGTTGGAGCGCCCGGCTGATAACCGGGAGGTCTTGAGTTCGAATCTCAAGGGGACCACTCATCCTTTATCCTACCCTAGTTGCGGTTGCTCCATCGTTTGCCGTCCGCGTCGAATCGAACAGCTTATCTATGATACCTTCTTAGTGAATCGTATGCGCTGGATGCTCAGGGGCAAGATCCACAGGGCCACCGTCACGGAGACCCGTCTCGACTACGAGGGAAGCATCACCATAGACCAGGACCTCCTGGACAAGGCCGGCATATGGGTCGGCGAGAAGGTGATGGTAGCGGACGTTAACAACGGCAGCCGCTTCGAGACCTACACCCTGCCCGGCAAGAGGGGCAGCGGAGTCATCGCGATCAACGGCGCTGCGGCCCACCTCTGCGACGAGGGAGACCTCGTCATCATAATGGCGTTTGAGCTCACCGACGCCCCAATCAAGGCGAACGTCATCCTTGTCGACTCGGAGAACAGGGTCGCCAAGGAGCTGGTCTATTGAAGCTCACTGTCTATTCCGACGGAGGCTCCAGGGGGAACCCGGGGCCTTCCGCTTACGCCATCGTCGTTGTTTCCCAAGGGAAGGTCATCCATTCCCATGCAGAGTTCCTAGGCACCCATACGAACAACTACGCCGAGTACAGGGGGCTCATCTCCGGGATCTCCAAGGCCATCGAGCTCGGAGCCGACGAGGCAGAGTTCGTGATGGACTCCCAGCTGGTCATCAGGCAGATGAACGGGGAGTACAAGGTCAAGAACCGGGACATGATGGAGCTCCACGCGGACGCCGCCTCCCTGGCATCTATGATCCCCAAGGTCAGGTTCAGGAACGTCAGGAGGTCCGAGGAGAGGATCCCCGAGGCGGACGCTCTGCTGAACGCAGAGATGGACAGGCGCTCCGCAAATGCCCGCTGATCGCCCCGCAGCCGTAGCCAGCCTTTTTCAAGTCGAACACGCTTAGACCCCGCATGAACGATACACCGGCTATCGAAGCCGTCGGCCTCACCAAGATGTACGGCGGATTCACGGCGATATCGAACATCGACCTGACCGTCAGGAAAGGAGAGTTCATGGGGCTGCTGGGCCCCAACGGGGCGGGCAAGAGCACCACCCTGAAGGCCATAACCGGCCTGCTCATACCCACTTCCGGGACGATCAGGATCGATGGGATCGATATCAAGGACCACCGCCGTGCGATGGAGCATGTCGGATGCGTCATCGAGACCCCCGACCCCTATCCCGGATTCACTCCCGCAGAGGTCCTCGAATACGTCGGGCGCCTGTACGGCCTGGACTCCAGGGAGATCGAGATCCGCTCCAGGGACGTCCTGGAGACTGTCAGGATGTGGGAATGGCGCAACAAGAACATCGGAGGGTTCTCCAAGGGGATGAGGCAGAGGATCGTCCTGGCCCAGGCCCTGCTCGCGAACCCGTCCACCATCATCCTCGACGAGCCCACTTCCGGACTGGACCCCAGAGGGATGATCGAGATCAGGCAGACGCTGTCTGAGCTCAAGAGCAGGGACAGGAGCCTGCTGATAAGCACGCATATCCTGAAAGAGGTGTCCGAGATCTGCGGATCGGTCACGATGATCCGCGACGGGAAGGTCATCGCCTCGGGAGAGGTGGACAAGCTCGTCCACAACATCGGCTCCGACAGGTCGATCACATTGGAGATACACACGCTGAAGCCCGTGCCGGCCCAGGTCATTACCGACCTCGGAGGCCAGGGAGGCGTCATATCCGCCGAGAGGCTGGGAGAATGCGCCATCAAACTGGAATTCGCCGGAAGCATGGAAGAGCAGGCCTGCCTCGCCGCAGCCGCCTTCTCGACCGGGCTGGGGATACTGTCCATGAACGAGAAGGGAGCCGACCTGGAGTCCCTCTACATGGACCTGACGAAAGGAGATGAGGTCAGATGAAGGAAGACATAGACCTGGGCCCGGAGCCCCGCGAGGAGGCTCCAACGCAGCCTCGGGAAGGTTCCGGAGGATCCGATAAACCGTCGTTCAAGAGCCGCATGAAGTCCATCATCCCGGCCAAGGAAGAAGAGGACCGCAAGGGGACCTGGGGAGACACCGGGTACAGCGCGTCCGACGACGAGGCTCACCGCGACAAAGTGTACTCCGCCCCGTCGTTCCTGAAGCAGACCATGATCATCTTCATGGTCCAGATGAAGCTGTTCGCCAAGCAGAAGTGGACGTTCATCATGCTGTTCGTCGCCCTGCTGATTCCTCTGCTGTCGATCGTGCTGAAAGACAACATCGATGCTATCATGGTGATGCTGCGCTTCAGCGACTTCAGCAACATGTACGTAGCAGGCCTGCTGGCCCTCCTGCCGCTGCTCCTCGGGCTGTTCACATCCATATTGTGCGGAAAGCAGATCCCCCAGGAGTTCAAGGACAGGACCGCGTACATGAACATCTCGCTGCCCATCCACAGGGCCTCGTTCTTCTTCGGGAAGTACCTGGCCGGGTTCCTGATGTGCCTTGGGATCTTCATGTTCGCCTACGGCTCGGCGATCATAACAGCCTCAAGCAAGTACGACTCCATCTACGCAGACCTGCTCAGCGAGTCCCTGATGATCACCCTCGTAGGAGTGTTCGCTTACACGGCCACCGCGTTCTGCATCGGATGCTTCATGAAGAGGGGATCGTCTATCGTGCCGTTCTTCGCCATGAGCATCGCGCTGCCCCTTGCCATACTGATGGTTGACCATACCCTTGACAGCGCGCTGGCATACATGCCCTGCTTCCTCGGAGAGGCCGCGCTGGGACTGCTCGGCGCTCCGATATGCGGATCGGTCATGCTGACCCCTAGTTCGCTGGACCTGGCCAACATCGCCCCGATGGTCGTGATCGGCATCATATGGGGCATCGGGTTCCTGGCGCTGGGGCTGTTTCAGACAATGAGGAGGGAGATGTGATGAGAACCGAGAAGATCGTGGCCTCGATTGCCGTGGCCGTCATGATATGCATCTGCATCGCACCAATGATGGCAGAGGGATCCGACGGAGCCACTTCGATGAGGTCCGCCAATAAAGATGTCTACGAAGGGACGTTCGAGAAGAAGTCGGGATACATGAGCTCTTACTACAACACCCTGTATTTCATCGATGGATCTGACAACCATAAGGCAATGAAAGCATATGTCGCCGACCCCACGAACCAGAACAACAAAGTCATGGCTGATGATTTTGAAATACTGAGAAATTCCCAATGGAGCGGAACTGTGCATGTGTACTCATGGACAAGCAGTGTCGGAGAAGGCAAGAGCACCGTTGGCAAGATAGACGAAGCCAACCTCGTCGTCGATATGAAAAAAGCAGTAGATGCCTACGGGAAGATCTCGTTCTTCGTGAAAGCCGGGGACACCGTGAAGATCAACATGACTGCCACGAACAACAGGGGCGAAGACGCAAAGCCGTACTTCTCTGACCCCGAATACCAGAACGTGTCCGTTTCGTCGTACGAGAGGCAGTACAAGGTCTCGTACAACATCGTCATCCACTTCGATAACGATGGATTGTACTCGGATGTCAGCTACAACGTGTCCGGAATCAGCGAGCCCAACGGGTCGGCGACTGCGTACTTCATATTCTGCGCAATCGTCACTTTCCTGGTGCTGGCGATACTCGCCTACTCGGCCCTGAAACCCAAGTGGTCCAAGTGACCTCAACGAGGGGATCTCCCCCTCGCCTTTCTCATTCCATCTGCTGCCGAGCATCATGCACACGGTTTACGATTGCTGTCCAGCATAATCTTGTTAGTAGAATCAAGTAAACTTTTTCTTGATTTCAATATCAAGATTCGTACATTTCAAATACGGCCGGCCCCCATCCAGGTTCATGGAATGCTTCATCGGACGCGAACAGGAGCTGTCGCAGCTTGAATCGATTTACTCCCGGAAAGGGTTCAAGGGCCTGGTCGTCTATGGCAGAAGGCGCATAGGGAAGACCACGCTGCTGGAGCATTTTATCAAAGGCAAAAGAGCGCTGATGGTCTACTCGTCTGAATCATCCTACTATGAGAACTTCACCAGGCTGAAGAGGAGCGCGTCCGCCTTCCTCGGCCGCGACATAGGTGGCATCGATTCGTTCTCCGAGGTCATGGACCTGATCGCCGACGACTGCATCTCCAACGGCGGCATCGTCGTGTTCGACGAATTCCCGTATCTCATACATGAAGCCCCGTTCGTCCCGTCTGTGATACAGCTGTTCGTGGACCGCCTCAAAGACAGCGATGCCATGGTGATCCTCTGCGGATCGTCCGTCTCGATCCTCCTGGAAGAGGTCCACAGCTCGGGAAGGCCCCTCTATCAGAGGTTCGGCCATGAGATGAAGGTGGACTCCCTGCCCCTGCGCGTCTGCAAGCAGTTCCATCCGGACATGGATGATATCGAAGCGCTCAAGGTCTACATGCTCGTAGGAGGAGTCCCGCAGTATCACCTGTCCATGGACGGCCGGACGTTCAGGGAATGCGTGGAGAATTGCTTCCTCAGCTCCACGGGAGTGCTGAGGAACGAGGCTGCCGCCATCATATCGGAGCTCAAGCCCGTCCCGGACTATTCGGCCGTGGTCGCCTGCATCGGCAACGGCGTGACCAAGCAATCGAAGATAGCATCGAAGCTTCAGCTGGACGGAGGCGCGCTGAGCAGGCGCCTGAAGAAGCTGGAGGAGATCGGGATCGTCGCCCGGCACCGCCCGATGCTCAACGCTCCTAAGAAGCCTGTGTACCGCATCTTCGACGGGATCGTCGCGTTCCGCTATGAGGTTATGGAGCGCTTCGACGCTTCAGGGATGATCGGCTGGACCGACTCGGAGAAGTACGGGATCATGGAGCAGTCGATCGACACGTTCCTCGGCCACAGGTTCGAGGATGTGTGCGCAGACTTCCTCAGACGGGAATACAGGACGACGGATATAGGCAGATGGTGGGGCCGTGCCGAGACTGACGACGGATATGAGGACGAGGACATCGATATCGTCGCAAGAGCGCTCGACAGGAGCTCGCATGAATGCTGGATCGCTGCAGAATGCAAATTCCGCAGGAAAGGCGCAAGCCGTTCAGACCTTGACAGCCTCCGCAGGCGCTGGAGGTCCACCGGCGAGAAGGGGACAGCAGAGTTCATCATATTCTCGGCCATGGGCTTCGATGATAGACTGGCCGAAGAAGCGGAAGAGGGCATGGCGACGCTGCTGGGGATCGACGACCTCATGGGCCAGACCGAACTGCCCGACATGAACGGCCTCAGGCACAGCAGCAGCATCTGAACGGGAATCTAAGAGGGCCGTGCCGGGGCACGGCAAGGAGTTTCATTTGTACCTGCTGATGACGATCACTATGACAGATCCGAGTACGGCTATCCCGAAGAACGTCAACAGATGGATGGCGGTCTTGTCAGTGCTCACTTCGCGCTCCCACGCTCCTGTCAGCACCATGCTCTCGGTCACGGTGGTCTCAGATGTGACGCGCTTGCCGTTCTCGTCGTACCAGCCCTTGAATATAAAGCCAGATTCGGACAGGTCCTTCAAACCATCAAGCTTCGAGCCGCTATCGACCACCATGCTCTCTGCGGCACCGAACCACAGGTTGGATTCCAGGACGACAAGGCACTTGTCATTGGGCGTTCCCGGGTGGAGCTCGATCTTCGAATCGGAATAAAAGTCGATCGCGGCTATGCCGCCTTTGCTGGACTTGTAGAACTCGTATGTCATCGAATCGCAGGTCAAAGACTTCATCCCTTCAGCCTCGACTATGAGAACGAATCCGACAACCCTGAATTCTACATCTGTGCTGTTGCAGTAGACGACGTCGGGGTAAAACCATCCGTCGATCTCCGCGTCCTCGGCTGCCTGGATCACCTTGAGGTTCGTGCAGTTGTTGAAAGCGCCGTCGGATATCGTCACAGAGCTGGACCATATCCTCATCTTGGAAAGGGACACGCATCCTTCGAAAGCATATTCGTCGATCTCGGTGCACGAGCCCATCTCCACAGATTCCAGAGAAGTGCAGTACCTGAAGGCCCCTTTCGGGACCTTCTCGACCTCAGGCATGTACAGCGTCTTCAGGGAACGGCTGTTGGCGAACGCCCCCTCTTTGAGCTCCAGGTTCCCGGTTATCTCCAGGTCTATCATCGAGCTGTAGTCCCCTTCTGCCATGGAATCCACCTTGCACAAGGCGCCCCAGTTCTTCAGGCTCTCTCCCAAGATGGCGGTCCCTGTTCCGGAGTATCCGCAAATCGTGCAGGAGTACGACTCTATCTCTGTGATGGTTTCGCCTGTCTTGTATGAAGGGGTCAGGGCGACATCCTTGACTTTCCAGCCATTGATGTTGTCATTCATCAGATCGTCATAGGTCACGACGCTCTTCCCGACGGGGTAGGCCAGATATCCGTTCCCCTCTGCGACTTGGAACTTCAGCTCGGTGTCGGTGGCTGATAAGACTTCGGCATTAACGACCTTGGCAGTCTCCATGTCGACCGTCCACCCGCTGTAGAGATTGTAGGTCATCGTGAATGTCGACCCGTCGACCTTGGATGCGACATCGCCGTCTATCGCCTGCTTGTAGTATACGACGGCGAGAGCCTTCGCGCCGGCCACCGATGCGAACTTTATCTCCGCATTGCCGAGAGCGCTCCCATCCAGAAGGTAGTTGACATCGGCATAGCCCAGGTTGATCGTCCTGACGGCCGATTCCACTTCGGTTATGTTCCCTGTCTTGGCATTGGGACACATGTACAGCGTGGCCTTGTCCTTCGTGTAGACCAGCCCGTCCACAGCGCAGTACGTCGTGTTGGCGCTGTCGACTTTTATCTCGTTGAGCTTGGAGCATCCCTCGAAGGCAGTCAGGTCCAGGCTCGCGGTCTTGCCCACGTTTATCGTCTCCAGGGCAGTGCAGCCCTTGAAGGACCCTGCGGCGAAGGCTGCTTCGGAGAACTCCGCTGCCTTCAGAGAAGCGCAGCCCTCGAACGCGGATTCCTTGATCTCAGTGACCGCCGTGGCGTTGGAGACGGCTACGAGGCTCGTGCAGCCTTTGAAGGCTTCCTTGTTGATGACAGCCACGTTCTTCAGATCGGCGGAGGTCATCGTCGAGTTGCCGTCGAAGAGCCTCTCTTCCACATTCGCATGGCCGGTGCCGAACGATATGCTGGTCGCAGGAAGGATGTTCAGAGCCTGAGCCTCTATCATCCCAGATGTGTTTATCACGATCTTCTTCACGCCCTTGAACACATCCTCGGGAGTCGGGCTTGCATCGGAAGCAGAGCTAGAATCCGTCTTGAGAGTCCATCCGCAGTCCGACCATATCGCTGTCGACGATATGTCCTTCAGAACAGCGACAGATCCTGTTCCCGAGATGGTCAGCACATCGTCATCCACAGCCCAGTTCGCAGCACCGGACAGTCCACAGGCCCCTTCGTACTTGGCACCGGCGCCATCTGCATCGACATCGGGCACGGAGCACGCGGCTCCCAGGAAGGCGGCGATCACCAGGGCCATGGCAGCAGCCGTGGCGAAATGAACCGCCTTCATGCGGACGCCTCCGCAATCTTCCCGTTCAAGCGCAGCTCGGTTATCATCGATCCGAGCTCTCCGACCATCTTGTAGTACTCGTCGTCGGTCGTCAGGGGGGACATGCCGTTGCGGTCCTCCCCCGAGGACATGGACTTAACCGCCACGCCGGCTCCGGAAGCCCCTCCAAAGCCCAAACGAATCCAGTCCTTCGTCCTGAAGGATATCACGTAGACAATCGTGCTCATGATGAACACGAGCATTCCCAGCAGCGCGATTGGCGTGATCCATCTGGTCGCGGAATGCAGCATCAGGTCGCGAGGGACAGCAAACGCCTTCCCGGCGCTGATGTCCTCGTCGGCGCGTTGCATCCCGACGGTTCCTCCGTCTGCGAGTCCGCGCTGATACTCGGAAGATCTGATCTCGTCCAGCCTGGGCGCCGTGTACCCTTCGGGGATCGTGTTGTCCACTTTCCCGTCGATGATCCCGTCCAAGTATCCTAGATAGTACTCGTACTCCAGAGCCTCGTTGTAACCGTCCCTGTAATCGGCGCCGTCATCCATCATCCCGGACTCCGTGGCGTACACGAATGGCGCGAATATCATGAGGAACCCCAGGACCATCAGCACTATCGGTATGCGGATGTCCCTTCCGAACTTCGATACGACGGAAGACACGGACGTCACATCGGACAGCCTGACCTCTCTGTGGATGAACCCGCCCTTCTCGGACGCACCGTCCATATGGTAAATCAGCCTCTTGTTGGTGACCAGGACCATCCCGCCGACATCGTGCTTGGACGACCTCAGCGGGATTGCCGTGCCTGCGACGACCTTGCACTTGTCCACCGCGGTGCACCTGTAGATGCGGACGACAGACTCGTCCTCGGCGAGTTTGAATTCGCCCATAGGCTCCCCTCACTGCGCCCACATCGGGATGCAGGCATCGCCCTTCTGCTGGAGGTCCATGACGATGGCCCCGAGCTCCATGGCCATGGCCTTGAAATCATCGGTGGGGACCATATAGAACGACAGGGACTGCTCGTCTTTGGCGCTCATGCCCGAGACGCGGACCCCGGCTTCGGATGCGAGGGTGTTGATCCTCATCAGGACCAGCTGATCATTAGACCTGAGGCTGAGCACGGTCAGGACGATCCCGAACACCAGGACGATTATCCCGGGGACAGTGTACATCATCTCGTCGGCGAGAAGGCCGGCGATTACGGCCAGGAGGCCGATGATTATCAGCGCGAAGGGGAACGCGAGGCTCTTCTTCGCATCTGCCTGCACGAACTCGGTGGAGGCGATCTTATCGACGAACGCTTCCTGCATATGCATCGCAGGCATGCCGCCCTTGGAGGAGCTGGGGGACTCGGCATAGTAGATGACCCTCTTATTGGTTATGAGGACCTGGCCGTCCGTCCCGGCCTTCCTCTTCGCGATCCCCATGCTGTCCAAGCTCTTGTCGGAAGAGGTGTAGTCCACAGACACGCAGCGGTACTTGCGGATGACCTGCTCTCCATCTGCCAGAAATATCGACATCTAAATCGGCTGGGACATCCCCTTTACATATAATATAGGTAAGGACTGTTGGACGCACCTAGGACCAATAAGGCATATTCTGAAAAAAAGTGGGCCAGGCATTCGAGGGCTGTTTGAGACAAATCA
>CAVICI010000007.1:0-53089 GCA_963640995.1 Dialister hominis
TCATGACCGGTGTGATGAGGATATCCAAAGAGAGCATCTTCTCCGGTCTGAACAACCCTAACGTTTTCGATGTCCTCTCGACAGGTTTCGACGAGATGTTCGGGTTCACCCAGGCCGAAGTGGAGAAGATCCTCATTGACAACGGCCATGGGGACAAGATCGGGGAAGCTCTGGAATGGTACGGCGACTACCGTTTTGGCGATGCGGACATCTACAATCCATGGAGCATTCTCAACTACATCGACGAAGGCTGCAAGCCCAATCCTTATTGGGCGAGCACCAGCGGCAACTCCATCGTATATGACCTTGTCTCGAAGGTTGACAGGCAGATATGGAAGAATCTGGAGACGCTATGCTCCGGGGGCCCTATCCTTGGAGGATTCGATGACCAGATCGAATACTACGACTGCGATTCCATCGATTCGTCCATCTACTCCGTGATGGTGGCGACAGGATATCTCACGGAGTGCCCGGGGGGCTGTCGTGATGTGTCCATTCCTAACAAGGAGATGCACCAGCTGTTCATATCGGCGATACTCGGGAGGCTTGGGAAACAGGGCAAGGGCGATGTCTTCCAGCTGATTCATGCCTTGGCATGCATAGATGACGAATGACTCAAACCGTTAACTCTGTACAGAAGAGCGAACTGATTCTACCATGGTAGTATTTGGTAGCAATTGGTAGTAAATGGTAGATTAAATGAATCATTAAATATAAAAACTATCATCTTGTAGGATATGGAAGAAGACATACGGACTGAATTCAAAAGGCAATTGACGAAAGACTGCATGAAGTCTGTCGTTGCATTTTCGAACACAGTTGGTGGCACGATATATATCGGCATAGATGATGATGGAACATCTATTGGAGTCGATGATGTAGATTCTGTTTCCCTTAAGGCTATTCAACTCATATCTGATACAATACGTCCAGATCTGAGGCTGATTTCTAGTATCGACCATATATGTCTTGACGGAAAGGACATTGTAGCCATAAGTATCAACGAAGGCACTTCCAAGCCGTATTATCTTCGTGAGAAAGGTATGCGCCCCGAAGGAGTGTATATCCGGATAGGTCCTTCGTCCGTGCAGGCTAGCGATGCGCAGATATTGAAAATGGTGCGGGAAAGCTCGAAGTCATTTGAATCTCTGAGGTCGTTCGAGCAGGACCTTACTTTTGAAACAGCTGAAGAGGTGTTCAAGTCTGTCAATGTCGAATTCGGAAAGAAACAGATGGTTTCTCTTGGGATGTTGGCGGACGGGTACTATACGAATCTTGCATTTTTGCTCTCTGACCAGTGCAGTGCAGGAATGAAGATTGCCGCATTCTCTGATAGGGATAGGACTGGCTTTCTGGGTCGCACGGAGGTAAGGGGTTCGATTCTTACACAGGTCAGGGAAGCAATGGACTTCCTGGAGAAGTACAATCCTTTGCGTTCCCGGATTGTAGGATTAAGGCGCATAGACTACAAGGCCTATCCGGAATATGCTCTTAGAGAGGCATTAACCAATGCAGTAGTTCATCGTGATTACTCTTTGGATTCAGATACGCTGGTGTCTGTGTTTGGTGACGGTATGGCGATATCATCATATGGCGGATTGCGGAAGGGGCTGGGTATGGACGACTTAGTAATGGGTGTGTCTTCGCCGAGAAACCCGAAACTCGCATCTATTTTTTACAGGCTCGGGTTTATCGAGGCTTATGGTACGGGCATCCCGCGTATGATGGGTGAGTACAGCAATGCTTTCGAGAAGCCGTGGATTGAGCTTTCAACCAACGTATTCAAGGTGGAGTTGCCAGTGTTCTCGCCAGAAGTGGCTGAGCAGCCTGCTGTGGATGCTATATTAAACTTCGCCAGATCCTGTGATGTTTTCTCTAGGTCTGACATCGAAGGCATCCTTGGGGGATCCAGGTCGAGAGCAGGATCTATACTCTCGGCCATGGTGGAAGAGGGCCTGCTGGAGAAGCTGGGCGAAGGCAAAGCGACCAGGTACAGGGTTCCGAAGAAGCGAGCTGATTCTACCACGGTAGCATTTGGTAGCAAACGGTAGAATCCATCAGATTCCCGATCTCAGAAGATCACGTCGTGGAGGATCACGTGGGGCGAGCCCATGTCGTCCACCACATCGCAGTCCACATGGTACACGTCCATGACCATCTCCCTGGTTATGATGTCCTTCGGCTTCCCGACCCCTCTCATCACCCCGGGGGGCTCCAGGACCAGGAGCCTGTCGGCGTACTTGGCCGCGATGTTCAGGTCATGGCTGATCATGATGACCGAGGTCTGCGTCTGCACGGACAGCTCCTTCAGGAACGAGGACACGTACACCTGATGCCTGGGGTCCAGGTTGGCGGTGGGCTCGTCCAGGATAAGGAGCTCGGCCTCTTGGACGATCCCCCTGGCCAGGGAGACCTTCTGCTGCTGGCCTGCGGAGAGCTCGCAGGTGCGCCTCATTGCCAGGTCCTCGGCCTGCATGGACGCCAGGGCCTTGTACGACCGCATGATGTCCGCATGGGACGTCTTCCACCTCTGCTTTCCGAACCTCCCGACCATGACCGTGTCCAGCACGGTCATGGAGTTGGATTCCCCTGCGGTGACGGGGACGTACCCTATGTACCTGGACAGCTCTTTCAGACGATAGTCCCTGACGTTCTTCCCGTGCACCCTGACTTCTCCCTCGCGGGGCTTCAGCATCCCCGTGATGCACTTGACGAGCGTCGACTTCCCAACCCCGTTGGGCCCTACGATGCACAGGAACTCCGGCTCGTCCACGGTGAAGCTGATGCCTTCGATCACAGGGTCGTCCGACCCGTAACCGAAGGCGATGTTGTCCACTTCCACGACGGGATCCGTCACGAGCCTGCCCCCTTCTTCTGGGCGATGATAAGGTACAGGAACAGCGGCCCTCCGATGAACGCCGTGATCACGCCGACCTGCATCGTGCTGCTGAACAGCAGGCGCCCGGCAAGGTCGGCCGCCAGCACGAGCACCATCCCGAATGCCGCAGATGCAGGGATCAGGTACCTGTTGTCGGAGCCGACGAACATCCTGGCCACATGGGGGCATACCAGCCCTACGAAGCCGATGAGCCCCGTGAAGCTGACTATGCCCGCGGTGAGCAGGGACACCAGCCCGAGGGAGATCAGCCTCATCTTCCCGGGATCCACGCCCAGCGACCTAGAGGTCTCGTCTCCCGTGGACATGACGTTCAGCCTCCTGGACAGGAGCATCAGGGCGACGACCCCGATGACCGTGATGATGGCCATGATCCCCACCTCGTCCCAACTGGTGCCGGATATGGACCCGACGGACCAGGAGTAGAGGTACGATTGTGTGTCCGGGTCCAGGCGGAGCCTGACCATGGTGTTGATGGCGTTGAAGATGTACATCACCGCGATCCCGGCCATCACCATGGTGGTGGGGGACGAGGACTTCATCTTCGACACCAGGATTATGATGGCCATGGGGACCAGGGAGAAGATGAAGGCGTTGGCCACGATAGCGTAGCCGAAGCCTGCCACCGACACTCCGAGCCCCACGGCCAGGGTGGCCCCGAAGGACGCGCCCGAGGAAAGGCCTGTGGTGTAGGGGTCTGCGAGAGGGTTGCGGAGGATGGTCTGCATGACCGCCCCCGCAACGGCCAGCCCGCAGCCTGCGAGGATCCCCGTCATTATGCGGGGGAACCTCCAGGTCCACACCACCAGGTCGTTGTTTGCATCGACGATGTTGCCGCACAGATGGTTCCATATGGTCTGATAGGTCTCTATGAACGATATGGAGTACGTCCCGACCGTCAGGGAGTAGCCCACTGCGAGGAAGGACAGGAGGACGCATCCTCCTATGAACGCGAACTTCAGCATCTTCGAGCGCCTGTATTCGGCGAAGCCCTCTCCGATGCTCTCCGGCTCTTCGTCCTCCTTCACCCAGAGGCTCACTGCGTCCCTGACGGACCCTATCTTCCTGCCCTGGAGCTCATCCATGCTGCCGTCTCCGGTCACTTGCGGTTGTACCAGATGTCGTACGCGGTCCCGGTGTAGTAGTAGGCTCCCCAGGTGTTCACGTCGACCTTCGCATCGGTGAAGGTGTCGAACCAGTGCTGCAGGGTGCCCAGGGCATCGTTCATGCTGAACTGGTCGGGGTAGATCATGCTCGCCAGCAGGGGGAGCATGGCGCATCCGGAGAACCCTCCGAGGAACGCGTAGACGGACCCGATGACCTTGCCTTCATTGTAGGCGTCCATGAAGTCGAAGATCTTGGCGTTGGTCTCGAAGCGCTCGTTGTAGGTGTCGCGGGTGGATCCGGTGTTGAATCCGATGCTCGCCTCGCAGTTGATGATGAAGTCGATCTTGCTGTTGTTCGCCATGAACCACTCCTTGTCCTTGTAGGCGTATCCCCACTCTCCCGCGTCGGGGTCGGACATGACGTTGCCGAGCATGCTGAGCAGGTAGTACGCGCCTTCCCTGTCGCTGAGCATCACGGTGACTCCGCCGTTCTTGGCCATCCTCTCCTCCGTGTTGGAGTAGACGATGTTCGCCACGATGCCGGGCTTGTCGGTGACGCCGCTGACGACCTTCTGGACGCTGGAGACGGTGTCGCTGTAGAACTGGGCATAGGCCTCGGCCTTGTCCTCGCTGTTCATCAGGACTCCGAGGGTCAGGATGGTGGAGACCACGTCGGGCCCGGAATGCCACAGGTAGATGACTTGTATGCTCGGGTCTGAGAGCTTGTCCAGAGCGGACTTGACGCTGGCGGACGCGGTGGCGATGATGAGGTCGACCTTGTTCTCTTTGAAGACCTCCAGGTCCTCGACGGCCTTCGTGCTGCTCCCGGCGGTCCCCACGGGGACGATGCCGTCGGAGGGGTAGAGGTCGGGGTAGACGTCGACCGCGGCCCTGCTGGCCACGACGACCTCGTTCCAGTGCCCGAGGATCGAGACGGCCTCGGCCTGCTGCCAGTAGGTCACGGCGATCCTGTTGTTCACAAGGGGATAGCTGATGGCCTGCTTCTCTCCGAAGTAGTTCTGGTAGTAGACGGTGGTCTTCTCGTTGTTGATGATCTTCTTGACGAGGTCCACATCGTTGGCTGTGACGTATCCGTCGCAGTCTGCATCGGCGAAGGGGTTGGCCTCCTTGTTCCAGGTGGTCTCCTTGTTCACGATGGCCTGGATGAAATCCACATCTTTGGAATCGATGCGGCCGTCGTTGTTGGCGTTGCCGTAGATGAGGACGGTGGCATCCACATCGAGGCTGCCGGACCCTCCTTTGTCGTTGTTGCCTGTAAGCTTCACAGCAGCTACGGCGGCGGCGATGATGATTATCGCTACCGCAGCAATGGCGATTATCTGTTTCTGCTCCATTCGATCACTTGGATGATATATCCGTTCAGGCTCAACGAAAATCCGTATTTTATCGTTTGGACGTATCATCCAAGAACGAAATGGGAACATATGACTAATCGGAAGGCTGGAAAATAGGCAAATGATGTTTCTGTCTGGCATCGCGGCCGGCGGTCCGGAGCTCCCGGATCCCCTCATGCGGATTAGGGTCGTACAGGCTGAGAACGGGCGTCCCTGGCCGTCATGCCGCCGGGCCCGGATCCGGGACGCGGAACGGGAGGCGGATGTCCGCCGGAGCAGCGGCCGCGCAGAGGACAGGCCGCGGCGATGGAGACCGGCAAAGGAAACGGCAGGAGAACGGATGAGTGCAGCCGCCGGGATTCGAACCCGGGCAATGAGCTTGGAAGGCTCAGATCCTAACCAGCTAGATCACAGCTGCACTGAAATCCCCTTATCCTAAGCTCCTATATAACGTTAACCAGGCCCATCCGCACGTTTTTCTATGTTCCCGACGTTGTCCTGGGCATGACATCGCAGCCTTTCCTCCAATCCCAATTCGAGAACCGTCTGTGGAGGCGCCTGAACGGAGGGGGGCTCATCAGCCGTCATGCCGCCATCAGCGGGGCGGTCCAGTCCGCCATGGCGGACCTGGCCGAGCATGACGGGAAGGTCGGCTCGCCGCTCCTGGTCTCGATCATGGAGCACCTGGAGTCCGAAGGGGGCGCATCCTTCGAGCCTCTGAGCAAGATCGTCCTGAAGTCGCGCCCGCGGGACTGCATGGCATCCATCAGGGCCTCAGAGATGATGCTGTCCAAAGGAGATGTCAACGCCGCCCGGGAGCTGCTGTCGATGTCTTCCGGCTCCAAGGAGATCGTCCACCGTTCCGTCATGGACGCCCGCATCTCCCAGGTGGAAGGCGATGCGGCATCCGCCAAGGCGCATGCGTTGTCGGCGATAGAGGCCGACCCGGGCTGCATGGAAGCATACGACATCCTGGAGTCCGTGGACCCTTACGGAGGATGGGGCGCAAGGCGCAGCATCCAGGACGTCCTGGCATCCCGCAGGCCCACCGGAACCGCCTCCGAAGGCGATGCCCAGGCGCTTTACAGCATCTATTATGAATGGTTCTGCGGCAGCAAGGAGGCCGCCACCGACATGATGGTCCGCTCCCGCCAGCGGGCCGAAGACGATCCCGACCTTATCCTGGCATCGGCCAGGATGTCCGTCGACGAGAAGGACTGGCGCTCGGCGGTGATGATGTACGAGAGGATCCTCCCGGGCGCGCCGCCGTTCCTCCTGAGGGAGGCGTCCATGGCCTATCTCCGCTCCGGCGACCCGGCAAGGGCGCTGGAGCTACTCCAGCTGTCCGACCAGGCCCACCCCGGCACCATGAAAGGCTATGCGGAGGTTTACTCCGAGATGGGAAGGACCGCCGACATGATGGATTCGCTCCGCGCATATCTCGACAGCGAGTGGGCGGCGGCCGGCGACTGGGCTTGCGCGATACTCTCGCTCCTGGACAGGGGCATGGCAGCAGAGGCCAAGGGCATCCTGTCCATGTACACCGAAGGGATGGGCTGGGACTCATCCGCCCTCACATGCAGGTCCGCCATCCAGATGGCCGCCGGGGAGTATCCGTCCGCGCTCTTGTCCGCCTCCGATGCCGTGAAGCGCGACAAGGACAGCATCATTGCCAGGATCCAGCTGGCCCGCGTCAGGTTCGCCATGGGGAAGGAGTCGGCCGCTCTGCGCGAATGCGACCGCGTCCTGGTCCAGGATCCCGGGAACAAGGACGCCCTCAGGCTCGTGAGGGAGATAAAGTCCGCGTCCGGCGACCACCAGAAGGCCGTGGGCATATGCAGGAGGATCTTCGAGGAGGACCCCAGTGACCCGGACGCCATGATGGACCTGGCGGACTCGATGCTGCTGGCCGGGCAGAAGGGGGATGCAATCGACATCTGGAACCGCGCCCTGCGCATGGACGGGTCCAGGGACGCCTACGTGAGGGCCGCCGGGTCCATGATCCGCGCCGGCCTGTACTCCGATGCGACGTTCATCAGCAGGGACGGGGAGAAGGCCCATCCGCAGGACCCGATGCTGAAGAGGCTCCGCGGGAACGCGGAATACTGCCTGGGCGAGTACTTCAAGGCCTCCGTGGCCTACGCCGACGCCCTCGGCCTGGACAGCGAGAACCCCGTCCTGTGGTATTCCAAGGGCATGGCCGACGAGATGTGCGGGGACCTGGTCTCCGCCGAGTCCGCATTCGGCCGCGCAGTATCGATCGACGCCTCTGAGCCCGAGTACAGGATCGCGCTGTCGGCGATGTCCGAGGCCAGGAACGACGATGCGGCGGCGGTCAGGCACCTCAACGAGGCCATCGCGCTGAACCCCTCCGACCCGTACCCGATCAGGAGAAAGGCCGCCGTCTTCGCAAAGCACGGCCGCCTGGAGGAGGCCATAGGCCTGCTGGACATGGCCCTGGCCTGCGCTCCCGGTGATAGGGGGTGCCTGGAGGCCAGGCTGGCCTGCCAGTTCGGGCTCCACGATTACGACGGGGCGCTGGACTCCTTCGGTCAGCTGGAGGACCCGTCGGAGGGCGCCGTCCTCCGCGCAGCAGACTGCTATGCGTCCAAGAACATGAGGGACAAGGCAGCGCAGGTCCTGAACAGCGCCGTGGCCCGGAACGGGCCGTCGCCAGCGCTGACAGACGCCCTCTCGCGCTACGGCTCCGGGAGGCAGGCCCCGCAGGCGGAACCCCCCGCAGAGCCCCCGGCGGAAAGGCCGCCCGAGGCGGTCCAGGAGCCTCCGGCGGCTCCGGCCAGGAAGGAGAAGGACGTGGACCCCGAGGGGCAGTTCTCCATAGCATCGTCCCTCCTCGCCGCAGGGGACTGCGACGGGGCCATGAGGGCGGTGGACCGCGCCCTGTCCGCCGATCCCGATGAGCCCAGGTACATCTCGCTCAAGGCGGAGATCGCCCTGGAGTCGGGGGACGTCGACGGCGCCGCATTCCTGGCGGCCTCGGCGTCCAGGTCCATGCCGGGGGATCCGAGGCTGCGCATGGTCATCGGCCGCACCAGGGCCGCCAAGGGCGATTTCAAGGGCGCCGTCCAGGCATACGACGATGCGATAGCGGGCGGGATGGACGATCCGGAGGTCTTCGTGGCCAAAGGGGACGCCTATGCTTCGCTGGGGGCGCAGGACAAGGCGGCGGAAGCATATTCCGCCGCGTTCACAAGGGACCCCGAACTCTTGGATGTCGGGGAGAAGCTGGCTAGGGCCATGGTCTCCCGCAAGGAGCTCATCGCCGCCGATGCAGTCGTCGGGAAGGTCCTCCGCCGGGACCGGTCCCGCGTGTCCGCCATACTGCTGAAGGCCGAGATCGCCTCCCTGCGGTCCGATTCCGCCTCCCTGGCATCGGCTTACGACATGTACATGTCCAGCGGCGCCCAGACCTCCGATGCCACCGTCGCGCTGGCCCGCCTGATGGAGCAGTCCGGCATGGCCGCCGAGGCCAGGGTCCTGGTGGAGGGGAAGGCCGACCAGCAGGCCGGCGATCCGGTGAAGCGCTATGTGGAGAAGGCTCTGAGGAGAGCTTACGCCATGAAGCTGCCTCCCACGGATCCCGACATAATGGGGTATCTGGGGCTGGACCCGTCCATGTCCGCCAAGGTCGTGTCTTATATGACCGAGCGCCGCGACATAGGCCCGATCTCCCCCGGCACGGACCTGTTCAGGGAGATGGAGCGCAGGTCGCTGGACGCCGTCACGAAGCTCCAGTGGAAGGATCTCGAGAAAGACCCCGACCTCCCTCTCGCCGCAGTGTTCGTCCAATGCGGGTTCAAGGACGTCGATGCGGCCAAGGACCTGACGGCGTACGTCAAGAGGGCGATGCTCTCGGACATCGGCCGCAGGGCGGACCCCCGCCTGGCGGAGATGTCCCTGGGCCTCCCGAAGGGGCTGACCGTCTACGAGATAATGTGCGAGTGCTCGATCGGCGTGTACGAGGCGAGAGTGGTCCAGAGCCAGATAATCTGACGGGATCGGTAGTCCCTCATCTCGGACTTCATGAACTCCCTCATGAGGCATGTGGCGTAGTTGCCCTTGGGGAGCGAGAACTCCAGCGAGTATGTGTCCTCGCCGAACTCGGGCCTGATGTCTTTGACGGGGCACAGGAGCTCCCTCCTGCCGCCTTTGGAGCTGCATCTCGAGAGCCCGGGGATGACGAAGTCCTCCGGAGAGAGCTTGCGGGATTCCACGACGGCCCTCTCGATCTCCCCCGGCTCGCCCTCGGCGGAAACGGACTCGGATCCGAACAGCGATCCCGTGACGAACGCCCTTCCCGCGCGGACCTGCCTCGCGACCAGGTCTATGTTCTTGGCGGTGGCCATTATCGGGTTCTCGTGCTGAGGGTTCCTGTCCTGGTCGAGGGGGATGACCACATCGCCCTCCACGGGCATGTTCAGGGGCAGCCCGCGCTCCATGCGCAGGCTGAGCATCTCGTTGAAAAGCAGCGATTGGTAGGCATGGACGAACATCATCTGGAGGTTCGACGGAAGGGCCTCGATCGCATCCGTCCAGGAGCCGCCTCCGGCGAGAACCTGGGCCATGCTCTTCTCGTAGGACATCTGCTCCGGCATGATCTTGGATGCCTCTCCCCAGTCCTCCGTCCCCTTCAGAGAATCCCGTATCGTACGGAGCTCCTCGCTCTCCTCAGGGGTCGTGAACGATATGTAGGTCCTGACAGCGCCCTCGATGTCCCCGCGGACGAGCCTCTCGCCTACGAGATGGGTGACGGGCCTGACCACGCCGAACCTCTGGACCCCGAAGTAGTTGGGGTACCCGCCGGTCTTCTTTATCAGCTGCATGTCCTCGGAGACGACGTCGCGGACCGAGGCCATGTCCATGGACAGGTCTCTGACGGTTATGGTGAAATCGTTCCCGAGAAGGTCGCCTATCTGGATGGCCCTGGCCCCGCGGTACGCGTCCCTGATCTCCACATCCTTGAGATCGATCTTGGACAGGTCCTCGGGAGGGCATCTGAAGGACATGAGCTGCGTGGTGACAGCCCTTTTATCTTTGGTCCCGGCGAATCCGATGCGTTCGCGGGACATCCCGATGCTGCGCGCCATTATCCTGACGAGGCGGTTGGTCTCCCAGTTGCGGCTGGTGACGGTGGCGATGGTGAAATCGCCGTCGTCCTTGGCCCTGGGGGGATCGGACATCTCCCTGACGACGAAATCTTCGGGAAGGGTCTTGAGATGGCCCCCTGTCCCGTCTGCGGGGCAGAGGTAGCACCTCATGCCTATGTCGGCCTCGGCCGTGCGGCAGCTTCTGTACAAATGCTCACTCGTTCAGCGCGCTGTAGTAGTCGGAAACGGCCTGGGAAGCCTTCTTGACGGCATCGAGGGCATCTCCGGACTTGACCTTGACGTAGAGCCTGCGGTCCTCGAGCTCCGGGTGCTTGTCGATGTACCTGACCAGCTCGACGTTGCTGTCATCGTACAGCGCCTTCATCAGAGGCGTGATGAGTGTGAGGTTGGCTTCTTTGAAACCGAGCGTGACGGAATCGGACGTCTTTTCGGCGACATAGGTCTGCATGCCTCGGACTAATCCCTATTTATTATATAAGCTGGTCTACCGGGCAGGCCTTGCTCCGTTTATATACGGAGACCCGCATCGGCTGCAGGAGGATCCCCGTTGGAGACAGATTTCGAGATGTCGGTCCGCCAGTTCCTGGCCCGTCCGCCGTTCCTGTTCAGGAACGTCCCCCAGGGGGACCTGGAGAGGTTCTGCGAGGCCCTCACCCATGACAGCTACGCCAACGAGAAGGGCGGGACGCCCTACGAGAGGCTGGAGTTCCTGGGGGATGCGATACTCGAGTTCCTGGTCTGCGAGAACGTCTACGCCTGCACCGACCTGAAGGAAGGGGCCATGACCGATTTCAAGCAGGACAAGGTCGCCAACCACAGGATCTCCGAGAGGGTCCTGGCTTACGGATTGGACATCGACGGCATGATGAGGGTCGGCGGGATGCACAGGGGCCCTGACAAGAAGCCCGTGATCGGGGAGAGCATGCGCGCAGACTGCTTCGAGGCGCTGGTGGCTTCCGTCTACCTGTACAAGGGGATGGACGAGGCCAGGCGCGTGGTCTCGGAGGTCATACTCGGCGATGGGCGCTGTGCCGTTCATGGTCTTGGCGTTCTCGATCGTCGACGGAATCGCATTCGGAGCGATCTTCTATTGCGTCTGCATGCTCGGCGCCGGTAGGCGGAGGGAGGTCAGCCCCGTGATGCACGGACTGTCCGTGTTCAGCCTGATCTACTTCATAACCATCTCTTTCTAACCAACTGAGGCGGATGCTCTGGTCCTTCCGGGGCATCCGAAGGGCCTTTGAGTCTCCATTATAACTGTTCAGGGCATTCTCCGGAACGTGAACGGCATCATCGAAGAAACCGCACAGGGGATCCGCGACATGACGGTCCGCGGCGCAGGCAGGATAGCCCGCGCAGGAGCCTCCGCTATGGGAGCTTACGCGGAATCGTACACGGGAACGGACCCGGACGCGTTCAGGAAGGACCTGGCGGACGCTTCCAAGACTATACTCGGCTCCAGGCCCACCGCCGTGTCCCTATGGAACGCCGTCCATGCTTCCCTGAAGGGCGTGGACGGGGCGCGCTCGGTCCAGGACATCAGGGCCCTGGTCCGCTCCAACGCGGACGGGTTCTGCGAGAGGTCCGAGAAGGCGGTCGAGAGGATCGCCGCCATCGGCGCCAAGAGGATCGAGGACGGGGATGTCGTCATGACCCATTGCAACAGCAGCGCGGCCGTCGGCGTCCTCAAGGAGGCGCACAGGCAGGGGAAGGAGTTCAAGGCCTACGCAACGGAGTCCCGTCCCTGGAGGCAGGGGATCCTGACCGTCCGCGAGCTCTCCGCCGCTGGCATCGACACCACGCTGATCATAGACAGCGCAGTCCGCACGGTCATGAAGGATGCTGACAAGGTATTCGTCGGCGCGGACACCATAACCTCTCACGGCGCGCTCATAAACAAGGTGGGCACGTCCCAGCTGGCGCTTGCCGCCCATGAGTCCCGCGTGCAGTTCTACGTCTGCGCCGAGACCTACAAGTTCTCGCCCATGACGCTCTTCGGAGACATGGTCGCCATAGAGGAGAGGGACATCTCCGAGATAGTCCGCCCGGGAGAGGTCCCGGAGGGCGTGAAGGTGTTCAACCCCGTCTTCGACAGCACGCCGGCCAGGTACATCGATGCCATAATCACCGAGCTGGGGATGATCTCCCCGGGATCGGTCTACGACATCATGGTCCGGCAGCTCGGAGAAACGATTTTCGAATTGGAGGAGTTCTGATGGAAAGCTATTCCTACATGCATCTGGGGGAGCCCAGCGACCCCGACCGCTACGTGGTCTGCAGATACAGGGTGTCGACCGACCTGCCCATGGAGAAGGCCGCCGAGGCCATAGCCGCGGAGCAGTCTACCGGCACTTGGACCGGGATCTCCACATTGGACAGGACGATATTCGACCATCTCGGAGCCAGGATTACGTCGATCGAAGGGGACATGGTCACCGCCGAGTTCCCCGTGGACGACTTCAGCATAGAAGTGGGCTCGGTCCCGCAGATCCTCAGCGTCATCGCCGGGAACCTGTTCGGCCTCGGCGCGCTGAAAGGCGTGAGGCTGGAGGACGTCACCTTCCCCCCGGCGATAACCGAGCAGTTCAAGGGCCCCAAGTTCGGGGCCGAAGGCATCAGGAAGGCGCTGGGCCGCCCGGAGAAGCCCCTCGTCGGGACCATCGTGAAGCCCAAGATCGGCCTGTCTCCGGAGAAGACCGCCGAGTACGTCTACGAGGCGGGGGCCGGAGGGCTCACCAACTCCAAAGACGACGAGACCCTTGTGGACCAGCCGTTCTGCCCCATCGAGGACAGGACCGTCCGCGTAGCGGAAGCATTGGACAGGCTGGAGTCCGAAGGGCATCTGATGATGCACGCGATAAACGTCAGCACCCGCGGCGACAGGATCGTGGAGCTGGCGGAGAAGGTCCAGGGGTGGGGAGCGAGGGAGCTGATGGTCGATGTGATAACATGCGGCTTCGGAGCCGTCCAGGCTCTGGCCGAGGACCCCTCGATAAAAGTGCCGATCCACGTCCACAGGACCATGCACGGGGCGTTCACCAAGAATCCCCAGCACGGGGTCGCGATGCTCCCGCTGACCAAGCTGACTCGGATGGTCGGAGGGGATGCGCTCCACATCGGGACGCTCGGCGTCGGGAAGATGTCCGGCGGAAAGTCCGAGGACTCCAACCTCGGGGCGTGCCTCGGAAGCGACGTCCCTTACAAGACGGTCATGCCGGTGTGCTCAGGAGGAGTCCATCCCGGCCTGGTCGGAGAGATAATCAGGCGCTCCGGAATGGACGTGCAGATACAGGCGGGAGGCGGGGTCGCCGGCCATCCGCAGGGCGTCCGCGGAGGGGCCAGGGCAATGTGCCAGGCAGTCGATGCGGCTTTCCAGGGGATCCCTGCGGAGGAGTATGCGAAAGACCATCGCGAGCTCGAACAGGCGATACAGATGTGGGGATGCATATGAAGCTGAAAGCCAAGTCCTATGACATCGACGTGTCCGAGCCCACGGTGCTCATCCACGACGCCGACTGCGCCGAGATCGGCGTGAAGGAGAACGACCGCGTGATAATCTCTGCCAGCAGGTCGGTGGTCGCGCTGGTCAGCAGATCGGACACGCTTGTCGAGAGGGGGATGATCCTGATCCCCGAGAGCCTGATGGAAAGGTGCGGCCTCGAGGACGGGGAGGAAGTGTCGGTCATGTACTGCCAGAAGCCCGACTCCGTCAGGTCGATCCGCAGGAAGATGGACGGCGAGAAGCTGTCCAAGGAGGAGATAGATTCCATCGTCGAGGACATCCTCCGCAACAAGCTGTCGAAGATCGAGGTATCCGCATGGCTCACTGCCCTGTACATCAGAGGGATGGACATCGACGAGATCGCCGATTTCACCAGGGCCATGGCCGACACCGGCGACATAATCAAGTTCGACAGGTCCACGGTCTTCGACTTCCACAGCCTCGGAGGCGTTCCCGGGAACAAGATCACCCCGATCGTGGTGTCCATCGTCGCCAGCGCGGGAGCGATGATCCCAAAGCTGTCCTCCCGCGCCATCAGCAGCGCCTGCGGGACGTCCGATTTCGTGGAGGTGTTCTGCAACGTCATGATGGACGCAGAGACCCTCAGGGAGGTCGCCGAGAACGTGGGAGGCGTGTTCGCATGGGGCGGAGGGATGAACCTGGCTCCCGTGGACGACATGGTGATCAACATCGAGCACCCGCTCGGGATCAACCCCAGGGCGCAGATGCTGGCATCCATCATGAGCAAGAAGGTTGCCGTCGGGGCCACCCATCTGCTGGTGGACATCCCCACCGGGGCTGGCACGAAGGTGCCCACCATCGAGGATGCCCGCGGCTACGCCCGGGACCTGATGGACCTGGGAGAGAAGCTGGGGATGCACGTGGAATGCGCCATAACTTATGCCGACCAGCCCGTCGGGAACGCCGTGGGCCCCGCCTTGGAGGCGAGGGAGTGCATAGCGATCCTCGAAGGCTCCGAGCATCCAGCCAGCGTCATCGAGAAAGCGTGCGACTGCGCGGGGATAATCCTCGAGATGGCGGGCATACCCGCTTCCAGGGCCAGGGAGATCCTGGAGTCGGGGCAGGCCCACGAGAAGTTCCTCGAGATAGTCGCCGCCCAGGGCGGGGACCCGAACCTGAGATCGACGGACATCGTCCCGGGGAAGTACACAGAGGACATCATAGCGTCTAAGTCGGGGTACATCCACAGCATCCGCAACAAGGACATCGTGGCCATCGCCAAGGCCGCGGGAGCCCCGTCCGACAAGGGCGCGGGCCTGATGATACACCTGAAGAAGGGCCAGAGGGTCGAGGCCGGGCAGAAGCTGTTCACTATCTACGCGGACAACGAGGCCAAGCTCAGGCGCGCCAAGGAGACCGCAGTGAAGTACCCCCCGATGGAGATCGAGGGCATGCTCCTGAAGAGGGTCTCGTCCGTCCCAGTGAGGAAATGAGCCGCACGCTCTACTTCACGGTCGATGTCGACCGGGACTGCAACATCCCCGTCAGGGGCACTTCCGTGGCGGGATCCATCGACCGGGGCGAGGGGGAGGCCCCCCGCTTCTCCTCGTCGGCAGAGGGCCTGCCGGTCATAGCAGACCTCCTTGACGATCTGGGCATCAGGGGGACTTTCTTCATAGAGGGCCGCACCGCCCAGACAATCGACTGCTCCTGCCTCGGGGGCCATTGCATAGGCCTCCACGGCTACGACCACGAGGACCTGACCGGGAAGGAGACCGGGGCCGTCCCCGATGTCAGAGAAGTCCTGAGGAAGGGCTTCGACGCCGTTTCCGATGCCGTCTCCGCGCCTGCATGCTTCCGCGCGCCGTACATGTCTGCCGATCCCGGGGTCATGGAGGCGGTGAGGGAGCTGGGCATAACCGCGGATTCTTCCGTCTACACCGATGTCGGAGGCCCGACGGCGCCTTACCGGTCCGGTGGCATGACCGTCTACCCCGTCCCCAAGGCTAAGGACCGCAGCGGAAGGACCATAGCGGCCTACCTGTGGCCGATGCACGAGGGGAAGCGCAGGCCCGAAGACTACATCGAGATGGCCTCGAACCTGGACCATCTGGTCCTTGCGACCCATTCCTGGCACATGACGGAGTCCCGGGAGGATGGCAGGATGCCCCCGGAGAGGGCGGAGGAGAACCTCCGCAACGTCCGCAGGGTCCTCGAAGGCATCCTCGACCTCGGATTCAGATCCGATACAGTCCGCCCCCTCCGGTTCCGAATCCCATCCTCCAGCGCGTCGTTTCGCGCGCGAACATTATTAACGGGAGCGCGCATCCTTGCCGACAGGTGGAACATGACTGCAAAGCTGATCCTAGGCAAGGAGGTCTCCGAGGAGATCTACGGAGAGCTCAGGGAAAGGATAGCCGCTCTGAAGGCCGAAGGCATCACGCCGGGCCTGGCGGTGATCCTCGTGGGCGCGGACCCCGCTTCGCAGGTCTACGTCCGCAAGAAGGGGGAGATGTGCGAGTCGCTCGGCATGGCCTCCAAGACGATAATAATGCCGGAGTCCACCACCCAGGAGGAGCTCCTGGCCAAGGTGGCCGAGCTCAACAGGGACCCTTCGGTCCACGGCTTCCTGGTCCAGCTCCCTCTTCCGGAGCACATCGACGAGGAGGCGGTCATCAACGCCATAGACCCTGCCAAGGACGTGGACTGCTTCCATCCGTTCAACGTCGGGAAGATGCTCATCGGCAGCCCCGACTTCCTTCCGGCCACCCCCGCCGGCGTCCAGCAGATGCTGGCCCGCTCTGGGATAGAGACCGCCGGGAAGAACGTGGTCATCGTGGGGAGGAGCAACATCGTCGGCAAGCCCATGGCCGCCATGATGGTCCAGAGGGGCGCTTCCGCGGACTCCACGGTCACTGTCGTCCACTCCAAGACTCCCGACCTGGCCTCCGTCACCTCCAAGGCGGACATACTCATAGTGGCAATCGGGAAGCCCCGCTTCATAACCGCCGACATGGTCGCGGACGGGGCCGTGGTCATCGACGTGGGGACCAACAGGGTCGACGACCCCTCTCATCCCAAGGGCTCCAGGCTCGTAGGGGATGTGGACTTCGAGGCCGTGAAGGAGAAGGTCTCGTACATCACGCCGGTGCCGGGAGGCGTCGGCCCGATGACGATATGCATGCTCATGGCCAATGCCGTCAAGGCGGCCGAGAAGGTGAAGATATGATACGGGAATGCGAGGAGCACGGGTACTTCAGGGACGAGCGCTGCCCCATCTGCGGGGAGGAAGGCAAGTTCATCATGTCCGATTTCGAGGTCGAGAAGACCGGAAGGACGCTTGCGGCCATACTGAGGCACGGGAAGTTCGGCCTGGAGATGGACTCCGACGGGTATGTGGACCTCCGCGACGTCACCGCCAAGATACGCGATCGCAACCCCCGCATGAACTGGATGAGGGGAAGGTACATCGAGGCCCTCGTCGAGACCGATCCCAAGGGGAGGTACGCGATTTGCGGCGGGAAGATCCGCGCCACCTACGGCCACACCATCCCTCTGGACATAAAGCTGGACTGCGAGAACATCCCCGACGAGCTGTTCTATCCGGCCACTCGGGAGGAGGCGGAGATCATCCTGGAGTCCGGGATATACCCTTCCGACCGCGCCATGGTCCATCTGTCCAAGACCTACCGCGACGCCTACAGGGCCGGGGCCGTCAGGACCGAGGACCCTGTGATACTTGTAATTGACACCGGCCTCTGCATGGAGATGGGCTCCGACATCGGCAAGGCGGCCAAGACGGTCTACCTGTGCAGGTCAGTGCCTTCGGACGCCATCGACCTGGCGGATCCAGAGGACTGGGACACAGAGGAGGATGAATGATATGGTACAGGTTCTGAGGCCCGACGAGGTCAGGGAGAAGTACGGGAAGATGTTCTGCCGCGGGTTCTACACCCTGGTGGACGAGGCCAGGGGAAAGGCCCTGGTGATAGAGAAATGCACGTCCAAAGGCCCCGGCGAATGGGACATAGTCAACAGGCGCCGCACCAAAGGCGTCATCGAGTCCATCCGCATGGAGTCCGACATGATCGTCATGGAGACGTCCATCGGAGAGAGCGAGCTGAGCTTCGGCCCGGTGGCATTGGACACCGGCGGCCAGGGCCTGAAGGCCCTCAAGGTCGAAGGGGACGAGGTCCGCACCACCTGGTACGGCATCGCCGGAGCGTCCATCGGGATCGGGGCATGCATCCCCCAGTGCCCCGACGTCATCCGCACCGAGTACCCCGACGATTTCGTCATGGGCGGGGCCCACCGCGCCCACGTGGACATCATAACCCCCAAGATGGTCAGGGTGATCATCGGCATCGACGACACCGACACCAAGGAGAAGGGCGCGTCATGGGTGGCGGCCCTCAAGCTGGGGACCGCCTGCCCTGTCGGGCATTTCCTCGAGCACAAGATCATCCAGCTCAACCCGAAGGTCCCCAACAAGACCACCAACTGCTGCTCCACCGCAGTGTCCTTCGCCGTGAAGGAATCGGAGGTCCCCGCGCTCATCGAGTACGCCGTGGACTTCATCAGGAAGGAGTCCTACTCCGAAGATGCCGTTCTGACGGTGTTCCAGGGCCTGGAGGTCCCGGAGAAGCTCAGGGACTTCGGCTGGAGCTGCAAGTCTGTCCTGTACTCTCCGGACGACGCCGTCAGCGTCGCAGAGGAGAACGGAGTCCAGATCATCAGCGTCACAGGCATGAAGGGCGTCATCGGCGCCGTCGCTGCCATCGGATGCTTCGACATGGGCGAGAAGTCGGCCGGCATCCCCGAAGATTTCGAGTGATATCTGATGACGATCCCCCGCATAGTGACCGACCGTGCGTACTCGACTTACCAGGCCCACATAGAGCGCGAGGTGGCCGCAGGCGTCATGCCCAAGCACATCGCGATAATCATGGACGGCAACCGCCGCTATGCGGAAGAGGTCCTCGGCAAGGAGCCCATGGAAGGCCACAAGCTGGGGCGCGAGAAGCTGGAGGAGGTCCTGCACTGGTGCCTGGAGCTGGACATACATATCCTCACCGTGTACGCGTTCTCCACCGAGAACTTCAACAGGGACCCGGACGAGGTGAAGTACCTCATGGACCTGCTGGAGCAGGCCCTGTACGACTTCGCCGAGGACCCGGAGGTCCACCGCAGGAAGGTCGCCATCAAGGTCATAGGGTCCATGGAGATGCTTCCCGAGAGCATCGCCGAAGCAGCCGAGCACGCCAGGAAGCGCACCGAAGGGTACGATGCGTTCCAGTTCAACCTGGCCATCGCCTACGGCGGGAGGCAGGACATAACCTCCGCCGTCCGTTCGATAGTGGCGGAGGTCGTGGACGGGAAGCTGTCCCTGGACGACATCGACGAATCGCTCATCTCCAACTACATATCGACCACGGGCCAGCCCGATCCGGACCTGGTGCTCCGCACTTCCGGCGAGGAGAGGATATCCAACTTCCTCCTGTGGCAGATGGCCTATTCGGAACTCTACTTCACCGACGTCTACTGGCCCGGGTTCCGCAAGATCGACTTCCTCAGGGCCATAAGGACGTACCAGCAGCGCAAGAGGCGCTACGGCAAGTGATTCCAGTGAGCTCAGACATCATATTCATGCACGCTCCCAGCGTGTACGACTTCAGGAAGAAGCCGATATTCTACGGTCCCGTCAGCGATGTGATCCCCTCGTCCCCCGTGTTCGAGATGTACCCCATGGGGTTCATGACCATCTCGTCCCACCTGGAGGCGGCAGGGTTCAAGACCAGGATCGTGAACATCGCCGTCCAGATGCTCCAGGGCGAGAAGTTCGATGCGGAGGAGCGCATAAGGAAGCTTGATGCCAAGGTGTTCGCCATCGACCTGCATTGGATGCCCCACGCCCACGGGGCGCTGGAGCTGGCGAAGATCGTCAAGAAGCACCATCCGGACGCGAAGGTGGAGCTCGGAGGGCTCACATCATCCTACTTCGCGGACGAGCTCATCCGCAGGCCGGAGGTCGACCTGGTGATGAGAGGGGACACCACCGAAGTTCCCACTGTGAAGCTCATGGAGGCCCTCGCCAAGGGAGGAGACCTGTCGCAGGTCCCCAACCTGGTCTGGAAGGACGCGCAGGGCGGGATCCACGACAACGGCCTCACTTATTCCCTGGAATCCCTGGACGACATCATGTTCGACTACGGCACCATGATCAAGTGCGTCATGAGGAACAGGGACATCAAAGGGGCCCTGCCCTGGTACGGCTGGGACAAGCTCCCCCTGACCTCGGTCTTCACCGTCAGGGGATGCAGCATCAACTGCGCCGAGTGCGGCGGCTCCCACTACGCCAACGGGAGGGTCGTGTGCAGGAAGAAGCCCGCCTTCCGCAGCCCGGAGAAGCTGGCGGAGGACATAGACCTCATCCAGTCCTATCTGGACACTCCGGTGTTCATCGTCGGCGACATCAGGCAGCAGAGCATGGGCTACGCCGAGAGGTTCCTCAGAGAATGCCGCGAGAGGAGGATCAAGAACCACGTGGTCATCGAGCTCTTCAACGGCGCGTCGCCCGATTACTTCAGGGACATCGACAGGACCTTCGAAGGCGGATGGTCCATCGAGTTCTCTCCCGACTCCCACGACGAGAAGGTCAGGCTGGCGCTCGGGAAAGGATACACCAACGAGGCCATCGAGAAGACGATCCCCGCAGCGTTCCGCAACGGATGCTCCAGGTTCGACCTGTTCTACATGAACGGCCTGCCCTACCAGGACAGGGAGTCCGCATTGGACAGCGTCCGCGCATCGAAGAAGATGTGGGCCTCCGTCAGCCGCGACGACAGGCTGTTCATCTACAACGCCCCGTTCGCGCCTTTCGTCGATCCCGGGAGCAGGGTCTTCGAGGAGCCGGAGAAGTGGGGGTACAGGCTCAGGGCCCGCACCCTGGAGGACCACAGGAAGCTGCTGGACAACCCGTCGTGGAAGCATGTCCTGTCCTACGAGACCGAATGGATGTCCAGGGACGACGTGGCCGAAGTGTCCTACGATGCGGCCGTGGAGCTGGCGAGATGCGAGCACGAGGCCGGGAGGACCGACGACCGGCAGTTCAAGGACAGGGTGGAGAGGACCGAGTTCGCCCGCAGCCTGATGCACAAGGTCGACGAGATAATGGAGATCCGGGATCCTGCAGAACGCGAGGCCCGCCTGTGGGAGACCAAAGACGAAGGCACACGGATGATGAACTCCACGGTATGCAACAAGAAGGACCTGGACTGGGAGGCCGGGTCCATATGGTCCAACGGCCCCCGCGTCGCATGCGGCCTGGTGAAATCGTTATTCAGGTGATCGGTTCCCGCTCATCCTGCGGGACTTCTCCGTCGCCGCATCGACGGCGGCGATCATGGCCGAGCGGAGGCCCAGGTCCTCTGCGGCCCTGACGCCTTCGATGGTGGTCCCTCCAGGCGAGCAGACCTCGTCCCTGAGGACATCGGGGTGCTTGCCTGTCTCCAGGACCATCTTGGCGGCTCCGAGCATCGACTGTGCCGCGAGCTTTATGGAATCGGCCCTCGACAGGCCGTTCAGGACTCCTGCATCCGCCATCGCGTCGATTATCTGGTACATGAACGCAGGAGAGCTTCCGGCGATCCCCGTGATGGCGTCCATGTCTGACTCCTTCACCTCTGCGGCGAGGCCCACTGCGCTCAGGATCCCTCTGACCAGGCTCTTGTCCTCTGACGTCAGGGAATCGTCGCAGCAGTACCCCATCGCGCCCTCAAGGACCATGCAGCAATGGTTGGGCATGACCCTCACGATCTTGGCATCTGGCACATACTGCTTCAGGCGGTCTACGGACAGCCCTGCGACGATGCTCACGAGGATCTTCCCCCTCAGGTCGAGCCCCTCGTCGAAGACCTCTCCGACGTTCTTCGGCTTGACCGCTAGGACGACCATCTCCGATTCCCTGCAGAGGCTCTTCGCATCTCCGAGCACGGCGATCCCGTGCTCCGCGGCGACCCTGGCGCGGGTGGCCTCGGACGGCGCGCATGCCGCTATCTCCGATGCCGAGTAGACGCCTTTCGCTATCAGTCCGCCGATGAGCGCCTCGGCCATTTTCCCTGCTCCGATGAATCCGATTTTCGAGGGCATGAGCAGGTCATCGGAGATGACGTTTTTAAGAGTATCCAGCCCCGTTTTTCAGAAGGGTCCGGGGGCCTCTTCATATATAACTGGACGACCCATACTTTATGTACTACGAATTCATCGCGAAAACCAATGTCACTAATTGTGTACTACATGCCATTAGCGATAGTGAGCCTTATCGCTCTCGGATTCGCGCCGTTGGCATGGTGGGCATCGAGGTTCGTTCGCCCCAAAAAACCCACTCAGTGGATGGAAACAACCTATGAGTGCGGTTCAGAACCCATCGGAGAAGCCCAGGTTCAGTTCAGGTTCCAATACTACACTTTTGCACTTATCTTCGTTGTTTTCGACCTGATCGCAACCTTCCTGATGATCTGGGCCGTCGCGTTCACCGGACTTTCCATGAACGCGAAGACCATGATGATCGTCTTCTTCGGAATCATGGTTCTGGGTGTCGTATACGCCTTGAAAAAGGAGGAATACGTATGGATATGAGCCTCTACCCCCATGCTGTAGCAATGAGTGCTGACGAGTTCATGTCATGGTCCGATGCCATGATCAACAACCTGCTCAGCTCCGGAACAAAGAAGACCGTGGACGAGCTCACCGGACCTATATGGTCATGGGCGATGAAGAACTCCATGCACCCGCTGCACTGGGGACTTGCCTGCTGCGCTCTGGAGATGGCGGCCGCTTCCGCCCCCAGGTACGATGCCGAGCGTTACGGTATGATCTACCGTTCGTCTCCCAGGCAGACCGATATCCTTCTGGTCAACGGCTGGATCACCAAGAAGATCCGTCCCGACCTCAGGCGTCTGTACGAGCAGATCCCCAACCCCAAGTGGGTCGTCGCCATGGGCGAGTGCGCCATCTCCGGCGGACCCTGGTACGACTCCTACAACACGGTTCAGGGACTGGACCAGATCGTCCCTGTCGACATCTACATCCCCGGATGCCCCGCGCGTCCCGATGCCATGATCGACGGGTTCATGCTGCTCCAGAAGAAGATCGAGAGCTACTTCAGAAGAGGAGCATTCCTGGAGGACTGAGGATGGACACAGAAGCTGTTTACCAGAAGCCCACCGAGGAAGAGGTCAAGACCCTCCTCACCGAGAAGTTCCCGTCCGTCCAGGTCACCGGCACGGAGGCCCGCAGGGTCTACGCAAAGCTGCCCAGGGAGGACATCCTCGAGGTGTGCAAGTACATCCAGCACAACCTCACCTTCGAGCACTGCTCCACCGTCATCGGAGTCGACTATGTCGACCACATGTCCGTCGTCTACCAGCTCTCCAACTACTACAACGGGCTCATGATCGAGCTCAATGTCGACCTCCCCGCCGACGACCTCCACGTGGAGTCCGTCACCTGCGTCTGGGAGGGAGCCAACTGGCACGAGAGGGAGACCTGGGAGCTGTTCGGGATCGTCTTCGACAACCACCCCAGGCTGGAGAGGCTGCTGACGCCCAAGACCTACGAGTTCTTCCCGTTCAGGAAATCATACAAGCTCAGGGGGAGTGAGTGATGGCTGACTCAATAGTTCCCGTAAAAGAAATGGAAGAGAAGATGGAAACCGACAAGATGTGGATCATCATGGGTCCGCAGCACCCGTTCTCCCACGGACTTTGGACTCTCAAGATCAAGGTCGACGGAGAGTTCGTCGTTGATGCCGATCCGATTGTCGGTTACCTCCACCGCGGATGGGAGAAGGAGGCCGAGAACAGGACCTACCCCAAGATCATCCCGATGGCGGACCGTCTCTGCTACGCCGCGTCCATGACCTACACCCACCTCTACTGCATGACAGTCGAGAAGGCGCTGGGCATCGACATCCCGGAGAAAGCGAAATACATCAGGATCGTCGCCGATGAGGTGTGCAGGATCAACTCCCACCTCATGTGGCTCGCCGCCGTCGGTACCGACCTCGGAAACCTGACCGTGTTCCTGTGGGCCATGAGGGAGAGGGAGTACTTCCTGGACCTCAACGTCAAGCTCTGCGGAGCCAGGATGACCACGAACTACCCCCGTATCGGAGGAGTCAGGAACGACACCACCGATATCTTCGACAGGGACATCATCCGTGTCGTGGACAGGTTCGAGAAGGCCATGTGGGACATCATCGACCTGATGGACGAGAGCTCCATCATCGTCTCCAGGATGAAAGGCGTCAGCTACATGACCCGCGAGCAGTGCGCCAACCTCGGAATGACCGGGCCCGCGATGAGGGGATGCGGAGTGGACTTCGATATCCGCCGCGACGACCCCTACGACAACTATGACAAGGTGGACTTCGAGGTCCCCGTCCTGACAGAGGGGGACTCCTATGCCAGGTATATGATCCGCATCGAGGAGATGTTCCAGTCCTGCGACATCATCAGGCAGGCTGTCCAGAAGATCAACGCTCTCGGAAAGAACGCCCCCTACAGGATCAAGACCCCGACGAAAGTGCCCGCCGGCACGAGCTTCATGAGGATGGAGGACCCCCGCGGAGAATCCCTCATGTACCTGGTGTCCGACGGAACCGACAAGCCCTACAGGCTCAAGGTGCGCAGCCCCATCTTCACGAACGTATCGACGTCCAAGGCCATGTGCCAGGGATGCAGGATCGCTGATGTTCCGGCTATCCTCGCCCAGATCGACATGTGCCTCGGAGAGACCGACAGGTGATGGAATTGGTAGTGGAATACACAAGCATACTGGATTTCATCAACTTCGGCAGGCCGCTGATGGACAACGCCTACTATCCGTTCGACAACTACAACCTGGCATACGCTATCTCGTACAGGCTGTGGGAGCTGATCGGAGGAGCCATCGCCTGGCTGATCAACCTGATCTTCCCCGGCAACTGCGTCTCCGAGTGGCTGATGTGCGACGGCGCCTCGACCCTCTTCGCCCTGATCATCTTCATGCTGGTCATGTTCATCGTGGTCTTCGTGTGCACGCTGCTCTCCCTATGGATGGAGCGCAAGTGCCTCGGAAGGATGATGGACAGGAGAGGGACCATGATCGGTCTCAAGGGATTCCTGCAGTGCGTTGCAGACGGTCTCAAGACCTTCATGAAGGAGAACACCCTCCCCGGCAAGATCGACAAGATGACCTACATGTGGACTGTGTCCCTGGTCGTCGGCGTGTCGGTCCTCGTCGCATGCATGATCCCCCTGTCCGGCAGATGGTACGTCGTCGACTACCACACCGGTCTCCTCATCGTGATGGCTTTCTTCGCCCTCGCTCCGTTCTTCATCCTGGTTTCCGGATGGGCTCAGAACAACAAGTACTCCCTTATCGGAGGAATGAGGGCTGCCGAGCTGATGATCTCCTACGAGGTCCCCATGCTCATAATGATCGCCACCACTGCGCTGCTCGCCGGCAGTTTCAACATCGGCGACATAGTCTATGCGCAGAACAACACTGTCTGGTACTTCATACCCCAGATCATCGGCGTGATCACATTCTTCTTCTGCGCCACCGCAGAGTCCGAGCGTCTGCCCTTCGACATCGCCGAGGCAGAGGCCGAGCTGGTCGAAGGATGGCAGACCGAGTACGCCGGAATGAAATGGGGTCTCATCATGCTGGCCGACTACTTCAGAGGATACGTCGCGTGCGCGATGGTCACCATCATGTACCTCGGCGGATGGACCCTCCCCTTCATCGGAGACGGCCCCATACCCGAGATCGTGTTCCTGCTGAAGACCTGGTTCGTCTTCTTCCTGATGATCCTCGTCAGGGCCGCTCTGGCCCGTGTCAGGCCTGACCAGATCCTGAACATCGGATGGAAGGTCTTCATGCCCCTGTCCGTGATCAACCTGGCAGTCGTCATACTGCTCAAGTCGGGAGGAATCTTCTGATGACGATCAGATATCTAGACAAATACCCGAAGAACCTGGCGAAGAGCCTGTGGGTCCTGAGGCCCCAGTGGGCTGTCCTCAAGCTGTTCGCCAAGACCATCGCCCACAGGCCCGTGACGGTCCTGTACCCCTACGAGAAGGAGTGGGTGCCCGACAACTATCGCGGACGCCCCGGGCTCGTGTTCGACCAGTGCGTCGGATGCGGCATGTGCGTACGCATGTGCCCCACCGCATGCATCAAGCTCGTCGACTGCGAGGACTCCGAAGGGAAGGCCGTCAAGAGGCCCCAGGTCAACCTCGGCAGGTGCGCCATGTGCGGATACTGCGCTGAGTACTGCCCTGTGGACGCCATGACAGTCACTCCCGAGTACGAGCTCGCAGAGTACACAAGGTTCGACCTCATCTACGGCCCCAAGAGGCTCAACTACGAGGGGACCACGGAAGGGATGAAGGTCAAGCTGGAGGTCACCCTGCCCTCCGATATCGAGAACGGCAACCCCGAGAGGCGCGTGTCGCTCTTCGACATCGACAGGCCCGAGCTGATCGACAGCAAGTGCATCGGATGCAAGAAGTGCGCCAAGGTCTGCCCCGTCACGGCCATCGAGATGGTCGAGAAGGGAGTCAACGACAAGGGCAAGCCCATCCTGCGCCCGGTGATAGACAATGAGAAGTGCATCTGCTGCAGCAACTGCGTGGACGACTGTCCGAAAGATGCGCTTCAGATCAAGGAGGTGCTCTGATGGGAGCTCTCATGGATTTGTGGAATTCGTTCTGGAACGGACTCGGGGACTTCGGCAGCTTCCTGCTGGGCAACCTCGACCTTGTCGCGTTCATGATACTGGCGGCCATCGCCGTTCTCGGTGCCCTCTGCGTGGTCACCAGGAAAGAGGTCATCCACAGCGCGTTCTATCTCGCTCTGGTCTTCCTCTGTGTCGGATTCGTGTACTTCTTCCTCGAAGCGGAATTCCTCGGAGTGGTGCAGATCCTCGTCTACGTAGGAGCGATCACCATCCTGTTCGCGTTCAGCATCATGTTGACAAGAAGGTATATCATGAAACCGGAGGGCGATTCCGATGAGTAAGAAGGCAGTAGTCGGAGCAGCAGTCTCCGTTGTGCTGCTGGCCATCCTCATGGTCGGCATCGCCACGATCGACTGGGACGACTTCACCAGCTACGACGAGCCTCAGGACGTCCCCACTATCGACCCCTCGGGGGATTCTGGGATAATAGACGACGACGGCAACGTCAAAGAGAACAGCCTCGCATACATCGTCTTCGAGAAGTTCGGCCTCGTGCTCATACCTCTCGCGCTCCTCATGTTCGGAGCCATGATCGGCGGAGTGTGCATTTCCAGAGAGGAGGTGGAAGCGGATGATACCGATTGAGTTCTTCCTCACCCTGGGAGCCATCCTGTTCGTCATCGGAGCATACGGCGTGCTCACCAAGAGCAACGCCATCGTCGTGCTCATGTGCATCGAGCTCATGCTCAATGCGGCCAACATCAACTTCGTGGCCTTCGGCGCCTTCAACGCCGACGTGATGGGCCAGGCCTTCGTGGTTATGACCATCTCCGTCGCCGCTGCTGAAGTCGCGGTCGGCATAGCTATCCTGCTCAACGCGTACAAGCTGAGGAAGACAAGCGACCTCGACGACGCGGAGCTCACATCTATGAGGTGGTAAGATGTTCATAGAATACACTTGGCTCGTGCCCCTCATCCCGATGCTGTGCTTCCTGATCATCGGCCTTGTCGGCAGGAAGACGCCTGAGAAGGGCGGATACATCGCGATAGCGGGCGCTCTGCTCTCGTTCATAATAGCGGCCCTGATCTCCTGCGAGTACCTCACCGGAGACCAGTACCCTAATGCCGTGACCGAATCCATCGAGTGGTTCCACATCGGCGACATAACCATGCACCTCGGATACTACGTGGACGGCCTCACCTGCATGATGATGCTGTTCTCCTCGTTCATCTCCACCCTGATCTTCGTGTACTCCATCGGATACATGGGCGACCAGGGCCCCAGGAAGACGAGGTACTACGCCGAGGTCTCCCTGTTCCTGACCGGTATGCTCGGGCTGATCGTATCCAGCAACTTCCTGGAGCTGTTCATCTTCTGGGAGGTCATGGGACTGTGCTCGTACCTGCTCATCGGATTCTGGTCCTTCAGGCACCCCGAGGGCGACGCGGCTTCCGCCAACGCGGCTTCCGCGGCGAAGAAAGCGTTCCTGGTCACCCGTCTCGGCGACGTGTGCCTCATGGCAGGCCTCTTCGTGCTGCTCGGCGAGTTCCACAGCCTGGACTACGCCAACCTGTTCGACGCGGCCAACATCGCCGCCGCCGACTCCGACATGCTGATGCTCGGGATGTTCCTCGTATTCGGAGGAGTCATCGGAAAGAGCGCTCAGTTCCCCCTGCACGACTGGCTGCCCGATGCGATGGCCGGTCCTACGACCGTCTCCTCTCTAATCCACGCCGCGACCATGGTCAAGGCCGGAGTCTACCTCGTCGCAAGGGCGTACCCCCTGTTCGTACAGAACCCCGAGGTCATGCTCTTCGTCGGAATCATCGGAGGAGTCACCGCGTTCTTCGCCGCCACCATGGCGATGAACAACATGAACATCAAGAAGGTCCTGGCCTTCTCCACCGTCTCCCAGCTCGGATACATGATCCTGGCCCTCGGAGCCGGAGGATACCTCATCGCCCTGGGGCTCAGGGACGGCAACGACGCCCTCATAGCCGCAGGGTCCGCCGGATTCATCGCAGGATGCTTCCACATGATGAACCACGCCTTCTTCAAGGCCCTGCTGTTCATGTGCTCCGGATCTGTCATCCATGCCGTGGGCACAGAGGACATGAGGCAGATGGGCGGACTCCACAACCACATGAAGATCACCTCGATCACCATGCTGCTCGGTTCCCTGTCCATCGCCGGATTCCCGCTCTTCAGCGGATTCTGGTCCAAGGACCTCGTGCTCGAGATGGCTCTGGACGCCGGAGACGAGACCGTCTGGTTCACAGTGCTCTGGCTGCTCGCCGTCATCACCGCTTTCATGACCGCGTTCTACATGTTCCGCATGTGGTTCATGACCTTCATGGGAGAGGAGGGCCACGCCAGCCAGCACTGCCACGGAGAGTCTCCCAAGACCATGACCGTCCCCCTGATGATCCTGTCCGTGTTCGCTGTCGTCAGCGGATTCTTCATAATGTTCGGACTGGACAAGATGATCGCCTTCGACATCACATCCACAGGATTCGTCGTCGGAGGAGGCCACGGGGAGGGATTCGGATACTTCAGCGAGCTCTTCACCAACCCCTACACTTACCTGACGATCGTCCTCGCCCTGCTGGGAATCGGCCTCGCCTACATGATGTACGCGAAGAAGACTGTCGACCCCAGCAAGTTCAACAAGGACGGGCAGTCCGTCATCTACAAGCTGCTCGCCAACAGGTGGTACTTCCCCGAGTTCTACAACCAGGTCTCCTGGAAGCTCGGAGACGGAGTCGCCCGCGGCGTGAACTTTGTCGACAGGCAGGTCATCGACGGGACAGTCAACGGGCTCTCCGGCGCCGTCATCGGCGGAGGAGACGTCATGAGCAAGGTCCAGACCGGGCACGTCCAGGATTACTCCTCGATGGTCCTGATCGGAGTCTCCGCGCTCTCGGTGCTGTTCATCGTCATCGCCAAGATCCTCGGAGGTATGTGAGATGGAAATACCGTTACTGAGTCTGCTCATCCTCATGCCCCTGATCGGTGCAGTCGCCACCCTCTTCATGGGAGGAGAGAGGCAGAAATACGCAAAATACGTGGCCGGAGCCTTCTCCGCCATCACGCTCGTGATCACCCTCTACGTCATGTTCGCCACCGAGATGGGCGACCTGAGCGAGTCCCACAAGTGGATCAGCACAAGCTCTGTGACGATCAGCTTCGCCCTCGCTGTCGACGGGCTCAGCATCCTGATGGTCTTCCTGACCGCGCTGCTGACCCTCCTGGTCGTCGTGTTCTCCTCCGAGGAGAAGGACAGGCCCAACTACTTCCACACCCTGGTAATGGCCATGGAAGTGGGGCTGATGGGAGTCTACCTCGCTGCAGACTACTTCCTGTTCTACGTGATGTGGGAGATCACCCTGGTGCCCATGTACTTCATGATCTCATGGTACGGAGGCCCCAGGAGGCACTACGCCGCCATCAAGTTCCTGATCTACACCCACGTGGCGTCGCTGGTCATGCTGATCGGCATATTCGCCATGGGATTCCAGGTCGCCTCGATGACCGGAGTCGCAGACTTCTCCTTCGAGACGGTCAACAGCATCATGCCGACCACTTCCGAGGCTTTCCAGGCGATGGTCTTCGCCCTGCTGTTCTTCGGATTCATGGTCAAGATGCCTTCCGTGCCCTTCCACACATGGCTGCCCGACGCGCACGTCGAGGCCCCTACCGGAGGATCCGTCCTCCTGGCAGGCGTCATGCTGAAGATGGGTTCCTACGGTATCATCCGCGTCTGCCTGGAGGCCCTCCCCCTGGGAGCTCACTACTGGCAGTGGGTCATAATCGCCATCGGGCTGGTCTCCATGGTCTACGGAGCCTACGCCTGCATCGCTCAGACGGATCTCAAGAAGATGGTCGCGTTCTCGTCCATCAGCCACATGGGGATGGTCATGCTGGGGATCGGATGCCTCTCCGACATCGGGATCACATTCGCGATCTTCCAGATGTTCGCTCACGGGCTCATCTCCGCCGTCCTGTTCATGGTGTGCGGAATGTGCGGCCACATGGTCGGAACCAGAGAGATGCCCCTCCTCGGCGGCCTCGCCGGAAGGCTCCCTGTGTTCTCCACCTTCATGATGATCGGATTCATGGCATCCCTCGGACTGCCTGGACTCGTCGGATTCTGGGGAGAGTTCCCTCTCGTCTACGGATTCTACGAGTTCATCCACGGCGAGGACATGCTGTGGCTGCTCCTCTTCTGCCTGCTGACCCTGATGCTGACCGCAGGATACTACCTGTGGGCCATGCAGAAGACCCTCTTCGGGCCCGAGACGACCAAGATCGACCTGGAGCACGTGCACGATGTGAGCAAGCCCGAGTTCGCGGCCCTCGCCGTCCTCGTGGTCCTCATCGCCCTGTACGGAGTGTGGCCCGATGGAGCCCTCTTCTTCGTCGAACCCTACATACACACCCTCATGGAGGTGCTCTGATGGATTTCACAAGCATATTCGGTGACTACACGGCCATCGCGCCCCTGGTCATACTGCTCATCGGCGCGCTGATCATGCCTGCGGTCCAGTTCCTCGGAAAGAGGAACACCGCGACATGGGCCGTGGCGCTGGTGTTCGTCGTCGTGTCCATGCTGGTCAACATCCTGATGCTGACCGACGAGTGGACCGGCTCGACCCTCGGCGCCTACGACTACAACGCATACAGCGGGCTGATGGTCCTGCTCTTCCAGATCGTGCTGTTCCTGGCCGTCCTCGTGTCCAACGCCAGCGTCGAGACCACGAGGATCCACGCCGGAGCGTACTATGCTCTGATCATGGGAGCTTCCGTCGGTATGATGTTCGTCGCCGGGTCCTCCGACCTGCTGACCATCTTCGTCGGAGTCGAGCTGACCAGCATCTCGTCCTACGCCCTCGTCACCATGAAGAGGAAGGACCCCAGGGCCGCAGAGGCCGGAGTCAAGTACGTCGTCATCGGCGGGATGTCCACCGCTCTGACGATCTATGGTATCTCTATGCTCTACGGGCTCACCGGGACCACCGAGATCGCTGCCATCGCCGACACCGTCGCCCTTGACGGCATGAACTGGATGCTCGCCGTGGCCATAGTCTGCATGATCGCAGGCTACGGGTTCAAGATTGCCGCGGTGCCCTTCCACATGTGGGCGCCCGACGTGTACGAGGGAGCATCCTCCCCCGTGTCGATGTTCCTGGCCACAGGATCCAAGAAGATGGGACTGTCTGTCTTCTTCCAGATCTTCCTGGTCATGTTCGTCGCCGGGTCGGCATGCGCCCAGATTTGCGGCGAGGAGGTCCAGTACCTCTTCGCTATCATAGCGGCTTTCACCATGACCGTCGGGAACGTCGTCGCCATTGCGCAGAACAACATCAAGAGGATGCTCGCATACTCCTCCATCGCCCAGGCCGGTTACATCCTGATCGTCATGGCCGTCATGTCCGAGTACGCGCTCAGCGCCGGCCTCTTCCACATGTTCACCCACGTGTTCATGAAGGGTGGAGCCTTCCTCGTCGTCGGTGCGCTCATCTGCGCCGGCGTCGGCGAGAAGATCTCCGACTACAAGGGACTGGCCAAGAGGTCTCCGTTCCTGGCAGCCGCGATGATGCTGTTCCTGTTCTCCCTGGCCGGAATACCCCCGCTCGCAGGATTCACCTCGAAGTTCTTCCTGTTCTCCTCCGCTATCGGAGACGTGAACGGAGTCACTTCCATGTGGGTCTGGCTTGCGTTCATCGCCGTCCTGAACTCGGCCATCTCGCTGTACTACTACGCGAGGGTCGTCAAGGCGATGTACGTCGAGAAGGGAGCCACCACCGAGAAGGTCAAGGTGCCGACCGTATTCATGATCGGAATCGCGATCTGCGTCGCATTCGTCATCATCCTGGGAGTCTACCCCGGACTGATCTACGACTACTGCGAGACCGCGGCCTCTGTGCTGTTCGGATTCTGAGCAAGGTCCGCAAACTCTTTCCCCAAACCATTTACCCTTTTCCTTTGCCTTTGGTTCGGCAGCGGGTTTCTGGCTCCGACCAACCTTTAAGTACGTAACCGTGATTCAACGGCGATGACCCAGCAATGGCACTCCTGCATCGCAGATGAGCTATCCCAGGTGGAGGCGCTCATGATGGAGGATCTCGTATCAGAGAATCCGGAACTCACAGAGATGTGCCAATACGTGGTGTCCTCCGGCGGCAAGAGGCTCAGGCCCGCCCTGTGCATCCTCGGATACAAGATCTGCGGAGGGACGGATCCGAAGAAAGCCGTCGATATGGGATCTGCTTTCGAGATCATCCACAGCGCCACCCTGATCCACGACGACATCAACGATCAGGGCGATGTGAGGCGCGGGAGGAAGGCTCTCCACAAAGAGTACACGGTATCCAAGGCCATCATCGCAGGCGACTACATGTTCGCAATGGGGTTCCGCCTGCTCGCCTCTGCGGCGCCGCAGATCGTCGGTTTCGTCGTCGATGCGTCTGCTTCAATGGGCGCCGGGGAGTTCGTCCAGAAGGACTTCGAGCACGCCTCCAACGTCACCGAGGCGGATTACATCAGGATCATCACCGGCAAGACCGCCAAGCTCTTCGAGGCCTCCATGAGGTCCGGAGCCACTGTCGCGAAGGCCGATGCCGAGACCATGGAAGCTCTCGGGAACTACGCGTTCATGCTCGGGCTTGCATTCCAGATCATGGACGACACATTGGATGTCGTCGGAGACACCAAGAACACCGGCAAGCTTGTCGGGACCGACATGATCGAGGGGAAGCCCACGCTCCCTGTCATCTATGCGATGGAAGATCCTGCCGTCGGCGAGAGGATCAAAGCGCTGTTCGAGAAGGTCGATGTCACGCTGGACGATGTCCATGAGGCGATCGAGCTCATCAGGGCCACCGATGCGGTGGAGAGGTGCACCTCCAGAGCGGAGGAGTACATCGCCGAGGCCAAGGGGCATCTGAGCGCCATCCCCGATTCGGTCTACAAGGAGTCCCTCCTCAGCCTGGCCGATTACGTGGTCAGCCGCGACAGGTGATATCATGGACAGGAACGACGTCGATGTCCTGGTCGTGGGCTCCGGTCCTGCTGGAAGCACTGCCGCGAGGTTCGCCGCCCAGTCAGGCGCCAGCGTCATGATGATCGAGAAGCGCCCCGAAGTGGGCGTTCCCGTCAGGTGCGGCGAGTTCATGCCGAGCCTGGAGGAGATCGAGCTAATGTTCCCCAACTTCACCGACGGGGAATCGCTGTTCGACATACCGAAGGAGCTCCGCTGCCTCGACACCATCGGGATCAAGCTCATCGACCCCAAGGGGAAGGTCACCGTCCTGGACCACTCGGGATACACGACCGACCGCGACCGCTTCGACCAGTACCTTGCGAGGCGCGCCTGCGAGGAGGGGGCCGAGCTGGTCAAGAGCTGCCAGTTCCGCAGTATCGAGGACGGCGTCGCCAAGACGTCGCAGGGAGACATAAGGTACAAGGTCATAATCGGGGCCGACGGCCCGGGGTCCAGGGTGGCGAGGAGCCTGGGGCTTCCCAAGAACAGGAACCCCTATCCCGCAGTCACGGCCCAGGTCAAAGGGGATTTCGAGCCCTATCTCCACATGTTCTTCGGAGACATAGCTCCAGGCGCGTACAGCTGGATAATCCCCAAGGACGGAAGGGCCAACATCGGCGTGGGGTTCTCTCCCAAGTTCGCCAGCGGAGCCCTTTCGGATTTCTTCGACGTCTTCGCGAAGAAGAACGGCTTCGAGGTCGACTGCAAGCTCGAAGGGAAGTACGTTCCGAGCGAAGGCCCCATCGCCAAGACCGTCGCCGGGAACGGCATGGTGGTCGGAGACGCCGCCGGGCAGGTCATATCCGTCAACGGCGGAGGGATCCCCCTCGCGATGATCGCGGGCAGGATCTGCGGGACCGTCGCAGGCGCCAACATCGCGTCGGGCGCTCCGCTGTCCGATTATGAATCTCAATGGAGGCACGTCATGGAGAAGCCGCTCAAGACCGCCGCCAAGAACAAGAAGCTGGCGGACATGTTCGGATTCAGGTCGGAATGGTCCACGTGCTTCTGCATGAACGTCCTGGGCCAGCGCAGGCTGGGCAACCTAATCAGATGCAAGCGCATCTTCCCGTGATCGCTTGCGCCTGCATCCCTTCATCTGAGACCCGCATACAGGGCACTCCGGAAGCTTCTCCTTGTACCATTTGCGGCATCCTATGCACTGGTAGTTCCATTTCGCGACCTTCTGGATGCCCTTCATCCCTACGGCCCTGAACTCCAGCCCCAGCACGCGGGCGACGTTCTGGATGGAGTAATCGTCGGTCCAGATGGTCCCGCTCACATCCAGGGCCAGCGCGACGACGGTCTTGTCCACGGGGGACAGGCGCCCGATGTCGCCCGTCTTCCTGGCGGCCTCCTCCACCTTTTCCAGGGATTCCCTGGAGCAGTCCGAGACGCGGACCATGTCGCCCCAGAGGGCCAGCCTGGGGTCCTCGTGCTTCTCCAGCTCCCTTATGACTCCGGGAGGGCAGACGTGCTCCTCTTCGGGGAGGGCGTCCATCGAGAAGAATGCGGAGCTGTCCAGCACTATCATGCCCATGCCATCGGCTCGTGGTAGTTAAGGTTGGCGCGATGCCCCCACAAAGTTTTACAACATCCGCGGAGATGGCGGTGGCGGTATACCCATGGATGTCATCGGAGTCATCGCGATAATGTTCACAGGAATCTGGCTTTTCCTTCCGGCCATGGTCCCGAACTCGGCGGCCGTCGTGTTCGGAGGGAAGACCAAGATCGACTTCGGGAAGTCCTGGAGAGGGAAGAGGATCTTCGGAGACGGGAAGTCCTGGAGGGGCTTCTTCGGAGGGGCCTTATCGGGGATCGCGGTCGGGCTGGTCCTGATAGGGGTCTCGTCGTTCTGGGATCCCGACGATTATTGGGGCTTCGGGCCGTTCTGGGGCAACGTGGGCGTCCTGGCCTGCCTGGCCTTCGGCGCCGTGCTCGGAGACCTCTGCGGAGCCTTCATAAAGAGGCGCCTGGGCATGGAGAGGGGGCAGAAGGCCCCGATCCTGGACCAGTACGACTTCGTCATCGGCGCGTTCCTCGTCACGTCCCTGTTCTTCCCGGACTGGGTCTACGCCAACTACATCGAGGGATGGCACATCTGCGCGCTGATATTCATCCTGGCGGTGATGTTCGCCATCCACAGGCTGGTCAACATCATCGGATACAAGATGGGCCTCAAGAAAGAACCCTGGTGATTCAAATGAGCGAGCTTTCTCAAGCACTTACGGACTGCGGGGCGCTGCAGTTCGGCGAGTTCACACTCGCATCCGGCGCCAAGAGCGACTACTACATAGACATCAAGAAGGCCAGCACCAACCCCGAGGTCCTGAAGCTCATAGCCAGGCTGATGGCCGAGAAGATGAGGTCGGAGGGGATACAGGCCGACAGGATCGCCGGCGTCGTGCTGGGGTCGGTCCCGCTGGCCACCGCGCTCTCCCTTGAGACCGGGATCCCCTACGTCATGATCCGCAAGGAGAAGAAGGACCACGGGACCGGGAAGCTCATCGAGGGGGACCTCCGCGAGGGCGACAAGGTCCTTGTGGTGGAGGACGTCATCACCACCGCCGGCTCCAGCATGAAGGCCATCGACACGCTCCGCCAGGCTGGCGCAGAGGTGTCCTACGTCATTTCCGTCATCGACCGCGAAGGCGGCGGAGCTGAGAACCTCGCCGGGATAGGCGTGGAGTTCCGCCCTCTTGTCAGGGCCTCCGAACTGGTGAAGAGATGAGGCCTCCGGAGGGCTGTGAGCTGTGCGGGCTGTGCAAAGGCCGCACCAACATGGTCCTTCCTGACGGGGACCCCTCGTCGCGCATAGTGTTCGTCGGCGAAGGCCCCGGAGAGAACGAGGACCTCCAGGGGAGGCCGTTCGTGGGCAGGTCCGGGAAGATACTCTCGGACATGATGCTCCAGGCCGGCTTCTCCAGGGAAGACGTCCTGATAACGAACACGGTCAAATGCAGGCCGCCGGACAACCGCGACCCAACGAAGGAGGAGATGGAGGCCTGCAGGCCGTTCCTGAACTCCGAGATAGCCGATGCAGAGCTGGTCGTGGGGCTGGGGAAGTCCGCATGCAGGGACCTTATGGGTTTCGAGGGCAAGATGTCCGAGATCGTCAACAAGGAGGTCTTCATCGATGTGGACGGGAAGAAGGTGAGGTTCATCCCTGCGTTCCATCCTGCGGCAACGATATACAACAGGCAGTCGCGCGAGTCGCTGAGAGAGACCATGCGCATAGTGAAGGAGGCGATGCAATGAGGTTCGGAGCATTCATGATCGACATGGACGGGACGATATACAAGGGCGGGAACCCCATTCCCGGGGCGAAGGAGTTCATAAGGTACCTGAAGGACAACGGCATCCCGTTCGTCTTCCTGACCAACAACTCGGCCCACGGGCGCGGCTTCTACCTGCAGAAGCTCGCTCGTCTGGGGTTCGACGCGGAGATGGGCAACATCCTGACCTCCACTATCGCCACTATCAGATATATCCTGACCGAGCGTCCCGGCAAGAAGGTCTATGCTGTCGCAGTCCCGGATGTCATCGATGAGATAAGGGATGCAGGCATAGAGCTGACCGAGGAGGATCCGGACATCGTCATGCTCACGTTCGACACCACTATCGCCTACGACAAGATCAACAAGGCCTATCATTTCCTATCCAAGGGCGCGGAGCTCATAGCCACGCATCCCGACGATCTGTGCCCGACCGAGGACGGCTACGACATCGACATCGGACCGTTCATCAGGCTCTTCGAGCAGATGTGCCAGACAACTGCGGAAGTGATCGGGAAGCCCAACCGCCTGATGCTGGAGATGGCCGCCCGCGAGATGGGCGTGGCCCCGGAGGACACGGTCATGGTGGGGGACAGGCTGTACACGGACATCGCCATGGCAGCGGATGCAGGGACCCAGTCGATCCTCGTCCTGTCGGGGGAGACGTCGAAGGAGATGGCCGACGCATGGGACAAGAGCCCTACTGCCATACTGGATTCGGTCGCAGACATCCCTGCGTTGATTGCCGGGTCCAGATGATTCTTGGCGATAGCGGCAGCCCCTGTCTGCTGGCAATCCGCCGATCCGGATTGCGATTCGAGGCATCTTCATGTCGCCACAGGAACAGGTGCTGACATCAATCTGTTTGCAATCTCGATGAGGATATCTCGGCGTTGATTTCTTCCAACGACATCTCATCAGGGTTGGCTGCCTGGGCCTGGGTCCTCATCGATTCGAATGTTCTTAGAGCTTCAGATCTGGTCACGGACTTGCTCTTTATCTCGAACGGGATGCGCCCTTCGTTCACGACAGCGGTCGCAAACAGGTTGATGGCCGCTGTCATGCTTATCCCGAACGATTGACACATTTTTTCGAAATCATTCTTCAGCTCTTGCTCCATTCTGACCGAGAACGCAACTGTCGTCATGGTTTTGAGATAGATTCTATCTATAAAATGGTATCAGATGAGTTCTTTTTAGTAATAAAAGATACCTATCAAGTTGCTTTTGCAACCATTTTCTCGGGAGACGTCGCAGACACCTTCGGTTTTCAAGGCTGGCATCCTATGGTTCAGATCGCGGTTAGAGGCATGTTTACGTCTTCGGTGAAACAGGTGCGGTTATGTGATGTTCTCAACATTGGCTGGGTCGAGTAAGGACTCTCCATCACGGGATGCCCTTCTCTAAGAACCGTACTTGACAGTCTTCCGTCATCTTCCGCCATGCGGCTTAAGCCAATCACAATCCCATTGTGGGGCACTTCACACAGAAACGCGAGTCGATGAACAAAACCATAAATATCGCATTTTCCATTTTCTAATCATGGAGTCTATACCTGAGATTACTGTTTCGGCCACAAAGTCGACCGGTGCTTTCAAGGGCATGACTATCTATTGAAGTTCATGCCGGTACCTGTAAGGCTTCAAACCCCTTAACTCCATTTTGTCTAACGCGTACTTCCTCACCGCGGTACCATAACAGATGTAACGATGCCGGGGGCGGTGTCGATCTTCTTCGATTTTCACAAACGGAAGCGCGCGGAGATCATGAAAGTCATCGGCAAAGGGGGGTAATCGCAGATCCGATGACCCGGGCCCACAGTTCCGACAGGATGGCGATGGCGCTTCAGCGCATCGGCACCGAAGGCATAGACGCGGGAAAGGAGCCAAGATATGGAAATCACTCGAGTTCGAACTATCGAACAGAATATTCCTCCTCGTTTCCTATAAATATCTCTATTTCTGTTATCAATCATGGAGTCTGTTCCTAAGATTGCCGTTTCGGTCGCAAAGTCGACCGTTTCCCTCAACGGCATGAGCGTTGTCTGAAGCCAATGCCCGTGCTTGGAGGTTTTAAACTTTTTAATCTTATTTTTGTCTAACACGTACTTTCCTCGTTGCGGTACCATAACGGAGGTCACGATGCCTGGGCAGAGTCTGTCTTCTTTGTCCTCTTCTTTCTCGGGACCGAGTCCTTCGATTCCTTGGGTACGTCCGTGCTTCTTGGCCTCCTTCGGGACGATGGGGCGGATCGGCAGGCCCGTCTACTCCAGCAGCCCCGCCTCTTTCTCGGCTACCTGCGGTCATTCCATTCGCCTTTGCCGATGCGAGTCATCTTGGTCCTGAGCATCAGGTTGAGCGTCCCGCAGGCGTTGCTGCCCAGCAGCCCCTGGCCATTAAGGAACGTCGGCATGCGGGAGACCGTGATCGACGACCGACAGTCGATGAAGTTGCTGGCTATGACGCTGTAATCGGAATGCCCCCGAGTGTCGCTGCTCCATCGTGCCTTCCAGCCTCCTGAAGAACAGCTCGATGAGCCACATGGGATGCCATGTCTTAAACGCCGTCCGCATTCCACATCCAGGCCCACTCGAAGATTATGGTTCCGAAGCCCTTCCTTCGCAACCCCTGTTGAGAGTGTGGGAAGCAATCGATAGATCGCCTTTGCACCAGTCGCTCGCGAGGCGATGCATGCTTGATATGCCGCCGTCATGCCCCCAGGAGTCGGCTTTCCGGTCCAGGCCACGTTCGAGATGTCTGCCCATCGCTCTCCTTCAGCCAGAGGGCCGATGGGCCTGGGTCGGTTGCCGCCATCAGACTATTTAAATATCGCGCACACATTCTTACTACCAGATATGCGCGCGCCCGCGCGAAGGGAAGCGGAAGCGCATCCGGAAGCATATCGACAGACGCGGAACGGGATCCGGGTCGAACGGGGTGCAAAGGTTGTATTTGAAAGCAGTCGAGATGGAGAATTTCAAATCCTTCGGCGGTAAGCTCACTGTCCCCCTCATGGAGGGGTACACGGCGGTCACCGGGCCGAATGGATCGGGCAAATCAAACATCACCGACGCGATACTTTTCGTCCTGGGGCCGAAGAGCTCCAAGGCGGTCCGCGCGGGAAAGCTCACCGACCTCATATTCGATGGCGGGAAGGGAAAGGGCAAGGCATCGTTCACAAGAGTGTCCCTGGTCTTCGACAACACCGACCGCATAATGCCCTGGGACGACGACATCGTGCGCCTCACCCGCCACGTCAAGCTTTCAGACAACGGCACCGATTACAGCTCCTATTTCTTCGTCAACGACCGCAAGTCCACCATGTCCGAGTTCGACACCCTCCTGACCAAGGCCAGGATAAGCGCGGACGGCTACAACCTCGTCCAGCAGGGAGACGTCACCCGCATCGTCCAGATGGGCTCCATGGAGAGGAGGCGCATCATCGACGCCATCTCCGGGATCGCCAGCTTCGACGCGGACATCGACCGTGCCCGCAGCGAGAAGCAGGAGGCCGAGGTCAACCTGGACAGGATCGGGATAATAGTCGAGGAGCTCTCCCATCAGGTGGAGAGGCTCGCCCGCGACAGGAAGGACGCGGAAGCCTACGTCGAAGCGCAGAGCGCCCTGGAGATGGCCAAGGCCCAGTACACCCACAGGAGGCTGCAGATCGAGCAGTCCAAGATGGAGTCCGTCCAGCGCCAGGTGGAGCATGTCGCCGGGAAGATAGAGCAGGACAAACAGTCCCGCACGGAGCTCGAGGCCCGCAGGGCCGGCACGGAGATGGACATCAAGGCCGTGGAGGACGAGATCGCCTCCAAGATAGGGCCCGAGTACAGGGAGCTCAAGTCCAAGATAGAGCAGGCAAAGATCGACCTCGCCACCAAGAAGGACCGCAAGGAGTCCGCAGAGGCCGACCTGGAAGAGCAGAGGTCCTTCAAGGAGAGCTTCGAGGAGTCGATGGCCCGCAACAACGCCGAGGTCAACAGCCTCAGGCAGGACAGGCAGGCCCTCACCGACAAGCTGGAATCGTCCAAGGCCGACCTCGAGAAGGCATCCAAGGAGGAGTCCGACATCTCGGAGTCCATAGCCGGCACCGGCGAGGAGAGCAGGAGGCTGCAGGAGCAGCTCGTCGCGGCCGAGGCCGACTTCGAGGGATGCTCCGGAGAGCTCAGGGAGGCCCAGGGAAGGCTGGCCAAGGCGGAGATGGCTTCAGAGGAGGCCCATTCGTCGTTCGCCGTGCTCAACGAGAAGATTCAGAACATCGACTTCGAGGTCAAGGACGCGAAATGGAGCATCGACCAGCTCAAGGCGGAGGCCGGGCCCAGCACCGAGGACTTCGGGAACAGGATTCTCGAGGCCAAGCGCAAGGAGGCCGAGCTGGAGAAGCAGGAGGCCGAGCTCAACGCGGCGTACAAGCGCATCGACGGGGAGTACAACGCCCTCCAGGCCGAGAAGAAGGTGTCCGAGCGCGTGAACCGCGGGAGCGCCGCCGTCGACGCCATACTCGCGCTGAGGAACCGCGGCGAGATGCACGGGATACACGGCACCATCCAGGAGCTGGCGTCTGTCGAGCCCGGATACGAGACGGCGCTGTCCGTCGCCGCAGGCGGGAAGATGACGGCGGTGGTCGTGGACGACGACCAGGTCGCCGCAGACGCCATATCGTACCTCAAGAGGGAGAAGCTCGGCAGGGTGACCTTCCTCCCGCTGACCAAGATGATGGGCGGGAAGCCCAGGGCCAAGGCCATCATGAGCGTCAAGGACTCCGAAGGGTACGCCATAGACCTGGTCGATTTCGACAACAAGTACTACAACGCGTTCTGGTACGTGTTCGGCGACACCCTGGTCGTCAAGGACATGGACGTGGCCAGGCGCATCATGGGCGGGATAAGGATCGTCACCAAGCCCGGAGAGCTGATAGAGGCGTCCGGAGCGATGGTGGGCGGGAACGTCGGCCAGAACATGCTGAAGTTCGGAGCCGCCTCCGAGGACAAGCTGGCGGAGACCGGCGAGAGGCTCAGGAAGGCAGGCGAGGCCCTGGACGACGTCAGGTACAAGCTCAGGCAGGTCAGGGACGAGATCCGCTCCATCGACGACGAGATGAGGCGCAGCACCTCGTCCGGAATGGAGCAGAGGGAGCAGATGGCCCAGCTCAAGGGCCGCGTGGCCGAGCTGGAGAAGTCCCGCGCCGCCGCCTCCAAGGAGCTGTCCGCGGCCGGCGAGAGGATAAAGGAGGCCGACTCCGAGCTGGACTCGGCCAGGACGTCCTTCGGCCAGATCTCCCAGCGCATGACCGCGCTCACGGAGAGCCGCAACGGGATCAAGGCCAGGATGGCCGAGATCGCCCCTGCGGACCTCCAGGCGAGGATACAGGCCGTCAGGGACAGGATATTCAAGCTCAAGGGGGCCGTCTCCGACATCTCCCTGCAGATCGGCGGGATCGACACCGAGATCGCCGGGTACGGGAAGCAGAACGAGTCCCTCCAGATACAGCTGGACTCCGTGGAGAGGGCCATAGTCTCCGACGAGGCTGTCATCTCGGAGAACGAGGCCCTGCTGGAGCGCGCGAAGATAGACCTGGAGGCTCTCAGGGCCATAGAGTCCGAGATGGAGGGCGGGATAACGGACCTGCGCAACCGCAAGGACGCCCTGGTCGCCGACAAGTACGGCTTCGATTCCCAGATAAGGGAGATCTCCAAGGACATAGAGAACGCCTCTGCCACGGTAGAATCGTTCAGGGCCCAGGCCATCCAGGCCGCGGAGGCCGTGGAGCAGCTCAAGGCGGAGGCGGCCGAGATAGGGTTCGAGGTCAGGCAGCCGATCCCCTCCGAGGAGGAGATCCGCCGCACCATAAGGGCGCAGGAGGGCATCATGGCCTCCCTGGGCAGCGTGAACCTCAGGGCGATCCAGGAGTATGACGAGCGCAAGGCCCGCCTGGACGGGCTCAACGCCGAGGTGGAGAGCCTCAACAAGCACATCTCCGAGCTGAGCTCGCTGATGGAGTCCCTTACATCGAAGAAGAAAGGGCTCTTCATGCAGTCCTACGATGCCGTCAACGAGAACTTCAAGGCGATCTACGCCCAGCTCTCCGGAGGCGGGGAGGCCTTCATGGGGCTGGACAACGAGGAGGACCCGTTCTCCGGAGGCCTGCTCATCAACGCCAAGCCCCGCAACGGGAAGCTCCTGAGGCTGGAGGCCCTTTCGGGAGGGGAGAAGTCCCTCACCGCGCTGTCGTTCATATTCGCCATACAGGAATACCAGCCCTCCCCGTTCTACGTCCTGGACGAGGTGGACATGTTCCTGGATTCGATAAACGCCGAGATGGTGGCCCGCAGGGTGAAGGAGAGCTCTGCAAAGGCCCAGTTCATACAGGTCTCGCTTAGGAAGGTCACGCTGACCCTCGCCGATCACCTGATCGGAGTGACCAGGCCGCCCAGCGGCATCAGCAAGGTCATCATGCAGCCCGACCTCGCAGAGGTCTCCCGCTACGAAGAGGAGGCCCTGAGGCGTCAGAAGGAGGCAGAGTGAAATGGATGGGTACACAAGGATGGAAGATCTGGAGCAGCACCTGCTGTTCCACAGGGCGCTGGCAGACGACGGCGAGTCGCTCAGGCGCATAGGCGGATACATGGACATTCTCTCCAAGGCGGAGAGCGGCGAGAAGCTGCAGGACCCGGTCGACGAATCGATCCGCGCAGTGTTCAGCCTGGTCCTTGAGAACGGGATCGACCCGTGGGAGATCGACCTTTCGGAGTTCGTGAGGATGTACGAGGCCAAGGTCTCCTCGGACAGGTTCGACATGATCGTGGCGGGGAAGCTGCTGCTGATGGCATGGCGCATCCTGAGGATGCAGTCCGAGTGCACCAGGGTCAGGAGCGAGCCCCCGCCGGAGCCCGTCATCGAGGAGGTGGACGACTCGTTCTTCTACGACGACGAGCCCCTGTACGTCCCCGAGGTGTCCTTCAGGGAAGCTTACAGGAGAGAGCCCACCCGCCCGGTCACCATGTACGAGCTCATCGACGCTTTCGAGGACGCGAGGAAGGAGATCGAGATCCAGAGGGAGAGGGAGAGGGTCCGCGCCGAGCTCAGGGCCAAGGAGCCCAAGAAGTTCGACAACAAGGCCCACGAGGAGGACGACGAGCAGGACATCGAGGCGGTCTGGAAGTGCATCGAGAGGCTCGGCACCGGCCAGATCAGCATCCGCGACCTCTACACGGGCAGCCTCTCCGAGAACCTGACGGTATTCGTCTCTGTGCTCCATCTGGTCAGGGACGGCAAGCTCAGCGTCTGGCAGGACATCCTTCCCGGCGGGGAGATCATGCTCGAGATCGAGACCGGGCTGACCTCCGGGACCATCGAGGACGCCGCTCCCGGCGGAAGGATCCCCGAAGCGGTGATCTGACGTGAACGTCAAGTGCGCGGTGGAGGCCGCGCTGTTCTCCAGCGCCGAGGGGCTCAGCCTTCCGGACATGTCCGCCAAGACGGGCATCCCCGAGGAGGACCTGCGCACGGCGGTCATGGACCTGAGGCGCGAATACGACGACCGCGAGTCCGCGATAATAATCTCCAAGACGGGCAACGAGTTCAGGATGATGCTCCGCCCGGAGTACTCCGACTACACCGGCATGTTCGCCAGGGCGGAGATGTCCGGCGGGGTCATGAGGACGCTGTCCACCATAGCCTACAACCAGCCCGTGCTCCAGTCCGAGCTCTTCAAGGCCCGCGGCCCCAGGACCTACGACGATGTGCACAAGCTCGTTGAGATGGGGTTCGTCTCCGCCAGGAAGTCCGGGCAGACCATGGAGCTCACCACCACGAAGAAGTTCTCCGACCATTTCGGGATAGGGTCGACCCGCAAGTCGGACATCAGGGCTTGGATCGAGGCCCAGGCCAAGCCGAAGGAGACGGAATGATCCCCGGCTCCGAGTTCGGCCTCATCCCCGACAGGGCCGTCTCCTTCCTCATGTCGGAAGGCTATCTGGCGCCGAACGACTGCGCCATGGCCGTGGCCACCGGGAAGGGGGAGTTCGCCCGCGCCCTGTCCAGGAGCGTCAGGGTGATGGTCTGCATGGACATCCGCCCCGGGTCGCTGGAGAGGACGAAGGCGGCCGTCGAAGGCGGATGCAGGGCGGAGATGATGGCGAAGGACTGGAACTCCTACGCCGTCTCCCGCGGAAGCTACGACTCCTGCCTGATATCCCCGTCGCGCCTGTGCTTCGACATGGGATCGATCATGAGGATGGAGCAGGTGTCGTCCAGGAGCTGCATCGCAGTCATACCTGTGAGGAGCGACAGGAGGAAGCTGGTGAAGGCCCTCCTGCACAGCACCGGCTCCGATGAGCCGCTGCCCGCTTTCCCCGACTCCAGGGAGGTGCTGTCCGCCCTCAGGGGCTCCGGCAGGGACGTCAGGATCGAGAGGTTCTCGGAGGACATCGAATGCCCGGAGGAGGACCTGTTCAGCGCCATGCTGTCGCTGTGCCCTCCGGGAACGGACGCAAGGGAGTGCGCCAGGGACCTGGCGTCCACGGTGACCAACGGCGGCGTGTCCCGTTATTCGGCAGAAGTCGCGGTCGCCGCCTGGAACGTCCCCCGCTGACCGTCCAACATCTATTTATCAGACGATTGGCTCATCATGGCTGATGCTCATGGCGATGCCAGCAATCTCGTCCGAGGGACGGACGGAAGACGACTATCAGAGCCCCGCAGGGCTTCCTGCGGGCCCGATGCGAGGATGGTGTTCCGCTGTCGCTGATTGATAGATTGGACGAGATGTCGGGGAGCCGGAAGGTCCGCGACTCGTGGTTCGCGCTCGCCTGCGCCTTGTTCATATTAATTATAGTGGTGCCGTCGATATTCGTGGTCACCAAGATCTTCACGGACTGGGACCTGGTCGAGCTGGTGCTGTCCAACGGCAGCATCATGGACATCATCCTGTCGGCTGTCTACAACTCGTTCAGCATAGCCCTCATCGTCACCGTCATCGACGTGATCGTCGGGCTTCCCATGGCGTGGATAATGATCCGCAAGGACTTCGCAGGGAAGAAGTGGCTGGACACGCTGCTGGACATGCCCCTGGCTTTCCCGACGGCTGTGCTGGGGATATCCGTTCTGATGTTCTGGACATGTCCCGAGGGGATCGCGATCCCGGGCCTGGGGCTGAACCTGTCCCCCTACGCGATGATGATCCTCCTGCATATCCTGTTCACCTATCCGTACATGGTGCGCTCGCTGTCCGCCATCCTGGAGCAGATCGAGCCCAACTACGAGATTGCCGGGATGACGCTGGGCGCATCCCGCTGGACCGCCTTCCGCACGATCACCCTGCCCCTGTTCAGGGCAGGGCTGGCGACCGGGTTCGTCCTGTGCTTCGCTAGGTCCCTCTCCGAGACAGGGGGGACGTACATCGCCCTGTCCATCATGGGCGTCGAGTCCTCGTTCTTCACGGGGCCGTCGTTCATCAGCTGGATGCAGAGCGACGAATCCGTCTACACCGCAGACGAGATGATGGGCGCCCAGATCCTGATCTCGGTGATCATGATCCTCCTGGCGCTGGCCATACTGGTGGTGGCCAAGAAGCTCATCAAGGGGTTCAGGTTCCCCGTCATCAAGGTCTGGCCCGGCCTCGGGAGGAAGCTCAGCAGGGGATCTCTTCCGAAGCTCAAGGACGCCCTGACGATCGGGTTCCTCGTGGTGGTGGTCCTCCTCCCCGCATTCTACATATTCACATACCTGACCCAGCCGGTTCCGGAGATAGATTACATGATGCTCCTCAGCTCCACCGGGATGTCGTTCCTGGTGGCATTCGTGGCTGTGGTGGCCGACGTGATCTTCGGGATCCCGATGGCGATGTACATCGCCAGGCACAGGAGGTCCCGGCTGGGCGGCGTGCTCGACGGCTTGGTCAACGTTCCGCTGATCATCCCCACCACCGCATTGGGGTTCTCCCTCGCCCTGTTCTGGGGAGGATTCGGGTTCAACTTAGCCATGGACCTGGTGCTGGTCATCCTGGGGCACATCTCCTTCACATATCCGCTGGTCGTAAGGAACCTTGTCGGAGCGATAGAGGAGGTGGACCCCGCATACGAAGAGGTCGCCATGACCCTGGGCGCGAAGCCGTTCCAGGCGTTCAGGAAGGTCCTGTTCCCCATAATCCACTCGGCGGTCATCGCCGGAGGGATCCTGGCGTTCACCAGGAGCCTCGGAGAGACCGGTGCCACGATCTCCATCTCTTCGAAGGTGAACACGGTCCCGATCTACATCACGAACCTCGTCTCGGATGGGCTGTATTCCGAGGCGGCCATATGCTCCATGATCCTCATCTTCATCTGCTTCGCCATGATGCTGGCGCTGAGGATAGTCACAGGGAGGTCGAAGAAGGATGCCTGAGATAGAGCTGCGGGACATATGCAAGGATTTCGATGGCACCGTGGCCGCCGACCACCTGTCACTGAAGATCGCCGACGGGGAGTACGTATGCATCCTCGGCCCCACCGGGGCCGGGAAGACCACATGCATGAGGATGATCTGCGGCCTGACCATGCCCGACTCGGGGAAGGTGCTGATGGACGGCCGCGATGTCACGGAGGAGTCCATAGACGCGAGGAACGCGACAATGCTCTCCCAGACCTATGCGCTCTTCCCCCACCTCTGCGTGTACGACAACGTCATGTTCGCGCCCATGATCAAGAAGTGGCCCGAGGACAGCTCCCGGCAGATCGTCAGGAGCATGCTCCACATGGTCCATCTGGAGAAGAAGGCCGACTGGAAGCCCGGGAACCTGTCCGGAGGGCAGCAGCAGCGCATCGCTCTGGCCCGGGCGCTGGCCTCAGGCTCCAAGGTGCTCCTGCTGGACGAGCCCCTGAGGGCTCTGGACGCCAGGCTGAGGATCGACCTGAGGAAGGAGCTCAGGTCCATGGCCAAGGGCATGGGCCTCACATGCATCCACGTCACCCACGACCAGGACGAGGCCCTGGAGATGGCCGACAGGATAGCGGTCATCCGCAAAGGCCGCATCGTCCAGTTCGGGACTCCCAGGGACGTGTTCGAGAACCCGGCCACCCCGTTCGTCGCGAACTTCGTGGGACGCTCCAACGTCATCCTCGGCAGGATCGTGTCCAGCAGCCCCGAGCTCACCGTCCTGGAGGCATCCGGCGGGACCAGGTTCGAGGCCCGCGGGTCCGACATTCCCGCGGGGGAGGAGGCCGTGCTCACGGTGAAGGTGGGCTTCACGAGGATTGCCAAGGCCGAAGAAGGTCCGGAGGGCTTCTGCAGGGGCCGCGTGGAGCGCGTCCTGTACGAAGGGGTCACCGTCACCGTCGAGATCGCGGCCGAAGGCATCGGTTTGATATCGGCGAAGCTCCCTAACAGGAGATACGACGACTTCGTTGCAGGCGACGAGGTCAGCATCGGGTGGCAGCCTTCCAAGGCGTCCGTGTTCGCCATCCCGCCCTGCGGACTGGAAGAAGAGATGAGGTTGGATTGACATGGGTCGCATAAGGCTTGAGCATGTGTCTATGAGGTTCGGCGACTTCTATGCCGTCAGGGACATCAACCTCGACATCAACAACGGGGAGTACATCACGATCCTGGGGCCGTCAGGCTGCGGGAAGACCACGCTGATCAAGGTCATATCCGGTATATGGACCCCCACCGATGGGAAGGTCTACGTCGACGGGAAGGACGTCACCGGGATCCCCATGGAGGACCGCGACGTCGGATACGTGTTCCAGAACATCGCGCTCTTCCCGCATATGACGCTGAAGGAGAACGTGGCCTACAGCCCCCGCGTCAAGGACCAGGGCAAGGATGCCATGGAATCCCTGTCGTCGGAGTACCTGGAGCTCGTCGGGATGCTGTCCCGTTCTGGGATGATCCCCGAGGAGCTGTCAGGAGGGGAGCAGCAGAAGGTTGCCATCGCAAGGGCGCTGGCATCCGGCTCGCGCATGCTGATGCTGGACGAGCCCCTGTCCGCTCTCGATGCGCGCGTCCGCATGGAGCTGAGGTACGATGTCCGCAGGCTCGTCAAGAAGCTGGGTATCACCGTCATGCACGTCACCCACGACCAGGAGGAGGCCATGTCCGTCTCCGACAGGATCGTCCTGATGCGCTACGGGGCCATCGCCGAGACCGGCACCCCGCTGGAGATATACAGGAATCCCAAGTCCATATTCGCCGCCAACTTCGTCGGCGAGACCAACCTGCTGGAATGCACGGTGGTCGACAGGTCCAAGACCGGGAAGACCAGGGTCGCCCTGAGAGGGGGGACAGAGGTCAAGGCCGGGAAGACCGACTTCAAGATAGGGGATCCCGTGGTCATATCCGTCCGTCCGGAAGATGTCCGCACGGCGGAGGAGGGCCTCGAGGCAGAGGTCGTGGCCGCGGTGTTCATGGGGACCTACTGGAGGGTCCGCACGGTCGCTGCCAGCAGGGACAGCGTGGAGTACAACATAGGCTCAGATGAAGAGGCCCCCGAGCCGGGCTCCCGGGTGCGCCTCGAGTTCAGTCGCAAGGCGATTGTAATGTTCAGGAGGCCCGAATTAGGGATAGAGGAGGAGATTAAGCTTGAGTGAAGACGCGAAGAGCATCATAGGTTGGTTCGGAAAGAGGAAGGAGGGCGTCCTCCAGAAGGGCATGCACGAGCATGCCATCGCAGTGTTCGACTGCGTCACGGAGCTCGGCAACGCCATGGCGGCCATGGCCTCCGGCGACAAGGGAACGGCATCGAAGGCCGTCCAGAGGCTGTACGTGCTGGAGCACGAGGCCGACGGGCTGGAGCAGATGCTGTGCAACCAGCTGAGCATAGGCGAGCTGGACCCGCAGGACAGGGAGGACTTCCTCCATTTCGTCAAGAAGACCGACGGGATCGCCAACTGGTGCAAGCAGGCGGGGATCCACCTGAAGCTGATGGTGGACACAGGGGTCGTCGTTCCCGTCCAGGTCTTGGAGGCGTTCACGTCGACCGTCTCCGACCTGCGTGCCGAGGTGGACGCGCTGATCAATGCGATAAACGCGATGACGTCCGGTTCCGACGACCTGATGGAATCCGTCCGCGACATCAAGGAGGAGGAGCGCAGGGTCGACCAGGCGTACGAGTCGATAATGAAGGCTGTCCTGACAAGCGACATGGACCACAGGGCGACCACTCTGGCCCTCAGGATGCTGGACTCCATCGAGGAGGCCGCGGACACCTGCAAGGGCTGCGCCGAGACCATAACCATCCTCTACAACGCCAAGAGGGTCTGAGGCCGATATGGCGCTCTTCGGAATCAACGGCGTCAGGGGCAAGGTCAACTCAGACCTGACCGCCGAGGCCGCCCTTCAGATCGGGAGGGCCGTCGGAGTGACGTTCGGCAAGCGCGTGGCCGTCGCGGTGGACACCCGCAGCTCCGGGGCCATGCTCCGCAGCGCCCTGTCCTCCGGGATGATGGCCTCCGGGTGCGACATCGTCGACCTGGGGATGCTCCCGACCCCCGCCCTGCAGCATTATGTCCGCATCCACGAGGAGGTCACGGGCGGGGTGATGGTCACCGCTTCCCATAACCCTTCGGACCAGAACGGGTTCAAGTTCATCGGTCCCGACGGGATGGAGATTTCGTCCGAGGACGAATCCGCCCTGGCGGCGTTCTCGGCCACGGACATCCCCGATCATGACCAGTCGGAGATCGGCGAGATGTTCTATGACGGCATCGCCGCCACGGAGTACGTAGATGGGGTGCTTTCGTGCGTAGACGCCGGATCTGTCCGCAAGGCCGGCCTGAAGGTCTGCATATGCCTGTTCAACGGCGCATCCTGCATCACCGCTCCCCAGATACTGAAAGGGCTGGGCGTTTCCGTGGTCTCGCTGGACGCCGATCCCGGGCCCGGGAAGGAGGGCGCGTCCAGCGAGCTCACCGAAGATCATCTGTCCCTGCTCAAGACGATGGTCCGCGAGACCGGCTCCGACCTGGGGATCGCCCAGGACAGCGACGGGGACCGCGCGATGTTCATTGGCTCCGACGGAAGCTTCATCGAGGGGGACCTGAGCCTCGCCGTCATGGCGATGTACATCCTGAAGGCCCATCCGGGAAAGGTGGTCACGCCGGTGAGCTCCTCGAGGATCGTCCAGGATGCCGTCGAGGAAGCCGGAGGCCTTGTGAAGCACACGGCCGTCGGCTCTCATACTGTCGTCAGGAAGATATTCGAGAACAAGGCCGTCTTCGGCGGAGAGGAGAACGGAGGGATGGTCTTCCCCGCGTTCCAATGCTGCCGCGACGCGAGCATGGCCATGGCCAAGATGCTGGAGTGCATCGCGGCCAATGGGCATCTGGAGGACCAGGCCGCTCCTCTCCGCAGGTACACCACGGTCAAGTCCAGGGTCAGCTGCCCGGATACTCTCAAGAAAGGGCTCTTGGAGCGCTTCAAGCAGGAGCTGTCGGAGTGCCGCACGGACACGACCGACGGGATCAAGGCGATCTTCGACGACGGCTGGGTCCTGCTGAGGCCGTCTACGTCGGAGGAATGCTTCAGGATATATTCCGAATCCACCGATGCCGCGAAAGCGGAAGAGCGCTCCAGATTCTATTCGGAAGAAGCGGCCAGATACGTCAGCGAGAGCTGAACTCAGGCCCTGAGGCTCTTGGCGTGGACCGCCATGACCTCGTTGATGTACCTTGCAGCGAGGATCGAGGTAATGCCTGCTGGATCCGCCGGAGGGCAGACCTCCACTACATCGAACCCCACCAGCCTGTCGCCGATGGCGTTGATGACCTTCTTGACATCCATGGGCATCAGGCCGAAGGGCTCCGGCGTTCCGGTCCCGGGCGCGAAAGCGGGGTCTATCCCGTCTATGTCGACGGAGAGGTAGATCTTCTCGTTCTTCAGGCTGTCCAGGGCCTTGGCGATCGCCCACGCGATGCCGTTGTCCATGATCTCGTAGGAGCTGATGAACTGCACGGGGTCGTCCCTGTCCAGCTCCTCCTCCCCTATGGCCCTGGCGCCCAGCACGATCACGTTGTCGAGGCCAAGGTGCTCCGCGGCCCTGCGCGTGACGCAGGCGTGGCTGTTGGGGGTCCCGAGGTACTCGTCTCTGGAGTCCAGGTGCGCGTCGATGGAGATGAGCGCGACCTCGTCGGGCTCGAAGTTCCTGATGATCGGGATGTTGATGGAATGCTCCCCTCCGATGGAGATCGGGAACTTCCCGTCCCTTATCGCGGGACCGACGGCGAAGTCCACTTCGGCGAACATGTCCTCGGGAAGGATGAAGTCATCGCAGTTCCCGTAGTCGTAGACGTTCAGGCGCGGCTGGTTCAGGCCGTGCTCGAAATGGATCTCCTCAAAATTATAGGAGGCCCGCCTTATGGCGGTCGGGGCCTCCCTGGCTCCCGCTTTGAAGCAGGAGGTGTGGTCGTACGGTATCCCGAAGATGACCGCATCGGCATCGTTGTAATCCGATTCAGCACCCGCGTAGCCGATACCGTACGACGTTCTACCAGACCTCACATGATCTTGTATCTGCCCATCGCGACGATGTAGAGGAGCTCTCCGCCCTCTTCGACGGGCTGTTCGTGATCGGGGTTGATTTCGACCGAGATCTGCTCGAAGGTCTCCAGGTCCATGATCATCGCCTCGTTTCCGGAAATGGACAGGACCTGTCCCTTCCTCTTGTCGATCATGGGGACCTGCACCTTGGTGCTGACAGGTCCGACGATGGACTTCTTGGCGCCGGTGAAGATGCTCACCGCATCGATGTTGGCCTTGGCGGATCCGTGCTTTCCGGGCTTGGAGGTCGTGATCTTGACGATCTTGCAGGGCTCGTCATCGACGTTGACGTACCTTCCCTCTTTCAGCTCTCTGATCTCTTTCATCTCCCACATTGGTCTCACTATCCTTTTTCTGTATTTCCCGGTTCACGGCCGGAGATTCACTCCCCCAAGGGAGAGAATGATACGAAGGTCAAACTGTGCTGCAGACCTCATACTATCAGAGCTACCTGATTGTCCGCGTGATTATATATTTTGGGCAGGGGAAAGGCCTGTGTGGCACCTCCGGAATCCCGGAGGCGCCGCATGCAAAAGGCTCAGCGGCCCCTGGGCCTGCGCCCGCCGCCCCTGTTCTTCTGCTTC
>CAVICI010000008.1:0-48012 GCA_963640995.1 Dialister hominis
TGTACCATCCGTCGAAGACGTATCCGCTCTTGGTCGGGTTGCCGGGCATGGTCGCGGTCTTCCCGTCTCCGACGATCTGATCGGAAACGGTGCCCGTGCCGCCGTTGTAATCGAAGTGCACGGTGTGGATGACAGAGGCCCATCCCGCGTAAAGGGTGATGCTCTTGTCAACCACGGTGCTCCAGTCGAAGAGTGTTGTGCAACTCGAATCGATGAACCAACCGGTGAAGTGGAGATTGGCCTTGGTCGGATCGGCGGGCTGCGTTGCGACGTAGCTTGACTTGGTACCCTCGATGGGATCCACGGCGGAGCCGCCGTTAGACTCGAAGGTGATCACAGGGTATCCGAGAATGTGGTAGATGTAGGTGAGCTTGGACTCGCCGTCAACCATCTCTCCGGAATCTTTGTCGATGTGCTGGTTGCGCATGGTGGCGGTCACGGTGTAGTCGCCCTTGGCGGCGTAGGTGTGTGTGACGGTCCCGACAGGGTTCTGCTCGGAAAGAACGACGGTCTCGTGCTCGGAGCCGTCTCCGAAGTCCCACTCAACGCTGACGACTTGATCGGGCTTGATAAGGCCCATGGTCACGGTGTATCCGTACAGGTCCCACTCTTTGTCATCATCGGCGGTATCTGCATCGGCGGAAGGCAGCACGATAAGCACGGACAGCGCGGCGATAAGAGCCGCGCCAAAGGCCAATGCGATGCGCCAGTCTTTCTCGGCCATGATTGATTTGAAATCGGTCATGCGAATCCCTCCATCAGCTGACATAAGCGAATATCCCGTCCGCGCTGGGTGCGCTGGTGAACTTTAATGCGGAGTAGTTGACAATCTGGACGGTTATCTCTTTCTCTTGGCCCGCGTCGGATATGACGGTCAGCGTGACGGTCTTATTGTCGGCCTCGGAGTAGAGGGACTGGGATGACAGCGACAGCTCGCCTTTGGCCTTGTCGAATGTCAGGGCCTTTCCGAGATCGTCGGAGAGCTTGTAATCGCTGATGGCCGGCCCAGTGGTGGTGATGGTTATGGAGTTGGAGTGGCCGATGTAGGATACGATCTTCGCAGATTCCGGTGCGGTCAGAACCTCTTCAACGATGTACGAGACGGACTTCTTGACGGTCTGTCCGTACTCGGTGGCGGCAACGACGGTGGCGGTTCCGCTGGCAGTGGCTGCGGCGGTTCCCTTCACGATCAGTGCGCCGGTTGCGGTGTCAACATCAATCCCGGTGATTTCGGACTTAAGGGAGTAGGTTATCTCGGAGTGCTCGGTTTCCGGCTTCATGTCTTCGCCGGTCACATCAGAGTTCCCGACCCAGCTCTTGACGGTCTTGACATCGCCAAAAGTGAGCGCAGGCTCAAAGTTGATCGTGACAACCTTGGACTCGGACTGTTTCGGTCCCGCGTTGCTGCTGACAGTGAGGGTGAATTCGAGGGAGCCGTATGACGGGGCCGTGTAGGATCCGGTGATGGCCCCGGTGCTTTCATCCAGTTTCAGACCGGTTGGCAGTGCCTTATTGGTTGCCCATGTCGCTTTGACATCTCCGACCTGTCCGATTCCGTCCTGTTCGACTCCGGCCAGAAGCACGGTATCCTCGTCTCCGACTCCGCCGATGGCTTTAATGGTACTGCCGTCGCCGTCGCCGACCTTGATGATGTTGTAGACAGTGAATTCGATGTTGAGTTCCTTGGTCTCCCCGACCTTGCCATCGATCATGAGCTTGGCGGTGAGCTTGATGACATTTGCCCCGACGTTTTCTGGAGCACCGGTGACCTTCCACTCGCCGCTTTCTGTGTTCTGCTTAAGCTCGAATCCGGGAGAGCTGCTGGCCGTGTCCATGGTCCACTCGATTGTTCCCTCGACGGTTGTCTCCGCCTTGAGAGTGAGTTCTTGAGACGCAGACTTAAGGATCTGCGTGATGTGCTCGGAGTAGTCGGTTGTCATCTCCGATCCGACATTGAGCCTTATCCACTGGTAAACGGCCTTGTTGTTGGCCTCCGTCTGGCCGGATGCCTCATGCTCGGCCATCAGAACGATGTTGTACTTTCCCTTATCCATGTTCGCCGGAATCTTGACGGTCAGGGTATGGCCGTTCAAAGTGGCGTTGGATCCCAGCTCGTTCAGAACGGTTTCGCCGTCCGTTGCGAATGAGAGGGTGGTTCCTTCCTCAAGATCGGAAGGGAATGTCGTGGTGTAGCTCCACTGATAACCGGGCGCAATGGCGATCTCGCTGGCAGCCCCGTACTTCACGGTATCGAGATCTGCCCCGGTATCGGCATTGGAGCCGGGTGCCGCGATGACGAACGCGCAAAGCACCATCATGAACGATGCTGCCAGCGCAACCGCCGCCGCGACTTTGCTTTTGTGTTCAAACATTGTATTCTCCTGCACCCGAACATCCGGGGTCCCGGAGAAACGGTATGCGGATAGTCATTGGAGCCTACGGAATATAAGAGTCGGGAATTGCAACAAAGATGCAAAGATGCAGCGGATCGACGATGCGATGCAGCGTCGCATCGATGCATCGATGCATCAAAATGTTAAATTAAAATAGGGCTTGATGAAGGTCTATATCAATATTGTTGAATTCCGTTTGATTTGCGACTTTGACGACTTGTTACAAACATTTCTTCGATGGATGTGTCGCCCCATGCGGAGCCGCTTTCTCAAAATCGCACGCAAACAGGGCAAGAAGGCACGCCGCATCAAAGACGATGTGCAGAACGTCTTAACCGTTTTATCGCGTCTACGGGCAAAGCAGACGCATAGGAACGGATTATACGGCGGAGAGGTCATTGCGGAATGATTCGAGCGAACCTACTCAAGACGAACGACGAATCGCCACAGGGCTAAGAGCAATGGATTCATGAATGGAGACCTTCATAGACCGTATCGTAATCGGAACAGTCCGAAGGAAGGCGGTCCAGATGAAAGCTTTGCTCTTATCCATCAATCCCGATCATGTCAGCAACATCCTCAACGGAACGAAGAGATATGAGTTCAGGCGGAGCAGATGCAAGAGTCCCGTCGATTTGATGGTCATATACTGCACCGCACCGGTGAAGATGGTCGTCGGACAGGCTCGCATAGTCCGCGTCATAGAGGGCAGTCCGGATGATGTTTGGAACGAAACGAAAGATGCGGCAGGCATCAGCAGGCATTTCTTTGACGAATACTACGACGGTCGGGATAATGCCGTCGCCTACGAACTCATGAACGTCATCAGATACGGGGGACCCAGAACGCTATCCGATTACGGACTCCGCTATCCTCCCCAATCCTTCTGTTACGTGGATTTGCGATTTGGGACGATTCCCAGCGGCGCATCCCGGTCCGTCGCGGCTCGGATGAAATGATTCGGAGATAAAAGGCAACAGCCCTGTCGGGCGCGGTCGAGATCTAAGCAATCAGAAGGAATAGAATCAGGCTTTCATTATCTTCATCCATCCCCCGTACTCATAGACGGCCAGCCCTCTTGACATGAGCAGCTTCTCGAACTCTTCCCACGTAATGATGTCCAGCCTTGGATTGCCTTTGGTCAGGGACACTCCGCTCGTGCCCTTGACCTTGGCGGGTTTAAGGCCCTTCTCTTTCGCCAGCATTTTCGCTTTGTCGATAGAAATCTTCTCCATCGTATGCTGGGTGGGATTGTGAACTTAAATACCCAGCGATAAAAGCAACACACTGGGCGCACATTCAGGCTATCGATGGGGTGAAATTGCACGGCAGCGGCATCTTCCCGATGCTCTCCCAGTAGTGGTTGATCGTGCGGATGTTGAACATCGCCAGATCAGCTGGGACGTATCCGTTGTGCTTATGGATTTTGTCGAATACCTTGTTCATCTCCCCGTTGATGGGGTTGAAAGCTCTTCCGAAAACGGCGTTCAGCTCCGGCGCGGATGTGTCGTAGCTGCATTCCAGCCCGTTCATCCGCGCGAAAACGTCCGTCTGGACCAGCACGCGGAACACGCCCATGCCGAAGATATGGACCCTCTTGATGCCCGCGTCGCGCATCATGGGGAATCCGCTGCCGATGATCTCGTAGAACTCCCTCTCGTATGCCTTGCTCTTGGACAGGATGCAGAACCCTCCGATTCCGATCACGTCCTCCGGCTCCGCCGCGTCCAGAACCGATTCGAGACATTGAAGGTACTGCCGCGTGCTCGTGCCTTGGCAGCTTAAAATGAGCTTCCTCCCGTCGAGCTCTCCGCGCTTGGACGACAGGAACTCGGCGGCTTTGACCGTCTCTTCCACGTATTCCGCGCCGATGTCCGCATCGACGCGCTTCTTGAACTGCCCCTCGTCTCCGATCTGTTCGTCAACCAGACGGTCGTAGGATACCAATGCCTCCGCGCGGACTCCCACGGATCTCTCGAAGGAAAGCTGGCGGTCCAGTGCCTGCTTGAAGGTCAGGCGGTGCTCCGAGCGCACGTCTTGGAATGCGCCGCTGTCGAGCATATAGCTGGCCTTGGATCCGGGATCGAGCGTGACCTTGTAGTAGGGGTTAAGGCAAAGATAGGGAGTGGCCTTCTCCGGCGAATACTCGGCGCGGTTCATCGTGTCATGGCATTTGGAGACGTAGTATCTCAAAAGACTCCCTCCCCATCCTTCCAAACATGGTTATTCGGATGATGCTGGGGGTAATCTAATTTTTGGATGAATTCTAATAATCTGAAAGCGGTTTGAAGGTCTCCGGACCGGAAGGAATCGGTCCGGAGACCTTGTTCATGCCTTTCTGATGATGACCTCGACGAACTCTCCGCGCTGGATGCCCAGCTCCCTGCAAGCGTCGGTGACTGCAATCGTGAGCGATGTTCCCGACGCTGAAACCTTCTTGAACCCTCTCCATTCGTCCTTGGGCGAGTTGCCCTCGGCGATGAAATCGCGGATCTCGATTCCGAAGGGGTCAGCGACCATGAAAACCGCGCCCGCCGTCGTCAGATAGGTCTTCCTGTTCCCGACGGACAGATGATTCCATGCGGTCTCGGCAGCGGACACGGCTTCCTCGGCGGTGTCGAAGTAAAGGGTGTCTCCGCAGTTGCCGTTGTTGGACTCGAAGGAGAAACCGCCCTTGACGATCTCCCCGTTGTCGGGGTCAACCGTCCTGCCCGTGCCGTCCTCCCACAGTCCGACTGGGGATTCCTCCCTGTCGAGCGCGGCCCTGCATTCGTCGCACGCCTGCACGTCTGCTGGGATGACCGTCTGCCTGCTGATGCTACTGTTGGCCGTTTCCATGTAGACCGCGTAGGCTTTGAGATCGTAATCGTTGTCGGTCTCGACGACGACGCAGTTGTTCAGGATCCACACTCCGGAGCCTTCCTCGATGTCCAATTCGCTTGCAATCCATTCACCGTTCATTTTTCACACTTCCTTTCTGCTGGGCATTTGCCTTTCGCATCTTGATTATCTTATATATCTTATGTATATATAAGATTTATGTTAATCCCGAATGTTAGCGAGTTTCGTTACCAGAGATTAAAATCGAAGTTTGTAATCTAAAAATATAATAGCGGATAAGAGCTACTGGGGTCAGAGATCATGGCGGGGAACAGCGCATTAACGGCCGCGGGCAAAGCAAAGAAGGACGAATTCTACACGTGCTTAGAGGATATCGAATCGGAACTAATCCATTATCGGGATCACTTCAAAGGTAAAGTGGTCCTTTGTAATTGCGATGACCCCTATGAATCTAATTTTTTCAAGTACTTTGCATTGAATTTTAATCTTTTAGGGTTAAAGAAACTGATAACCACGTGTTACGTCGGATCGCCCGTCTCCCATACTGCCATGCGCCTCGACAATTGGCTGGACGGCAAACCAGACGAAAAGACTCCCAAAAATGAAGTCGATGATAATTCAGGTCGTAAGAAGATTCCGTACAAAATCGAAATTACCAATGTTGGAGATTACAACAATGATGGGGCTGTTGATCTAACCGACGTGGAATACCTTTTGAGAAACGATGCCAACACATCAACGATTTTAGAAGGAAGAGGCGATTTCAGATCGTTTGAATGCATTCAGGCGTTGAAAGAGGCGGATATCGTCGTCACTAACCCTCCGTTTTCACTTTTCAGGGAGTATGTAGCTCTACTGATGAAGTACAACAAAAAGTTTCTGATCATCGGGAATCAAAATGCGCTGACTTACAAAGAGTTCTTCCCTTTGATAAGAGACAATAAAGTGTGGCTGGGCTATCATTCTGGACACACGCTTTTTGCGGTTCCAGAATCATACGAGATTCCCGAACACATTAGAAATTCGGATCGCGCTCGCATACGGGGAGCTGGATATAAAGTAGATGACAATGGAAGACTTTGGCGCGACTTGGGGAACATTTGCTGGTTTACGAATCTTGATCATAAGAAACGCCACGAACCGCTGCGCCTTTATGCGAAATATGACCCGGATAAATATCCGAAATATGACAACTATGACGCGATAGAGGTCTCCAAAGTCAGCGAAATTCCAGACGACTATATAGAGTCCATGGGAGTGCCTTCGGAATATGCAGATCGCTTCGATTTGGAATCGTTCTGTATAGTTCGGAAGGAAGTAATCAACGGAAGAGAATACGTATTCGTCAAGGAGAAGGGCTGCGCCGAAATGGACAGGAAAACAATTTCACTCATTTGCATAGGTTTGGGAATCCCAGAAAATGAACTACAATGGTGCAATGGGGCTATGGGAGTGCCCATCACGTTCTTAGAAAAGTATTCGTTAGAACAATTCAACATTCTGGGATTAGATCGTTACATCGAGGATAATCCCAATCCCGGAAAAAGATTCCTCTTGAGAGAGAGAGACGTACGCTCGCGTGATCATCCGGAGGATAGGATGAAACTTATCTGTGCTGGCTTGGGAATCCCTGGTGCAGAAACACGCTGGTGCAACGGAGCTATGGGTGTGCCAATCACATTTTTGGACAAATATTCCCCCAAACAGTTCCGCATAATCGGAGCTACTGAAAGCGAGGGGAAAGGATTCTCACAAGGATTATGGAATCCTAAATCGAAGATCGCACAACCCGTTATCAACGGATGTCGTGCGTATAAACGCATCTTCATAAAACAAACTTGATGGGATGTTATCGTGAAAATAATCGAAAAGAAGGTCAAACTGTCCGAAATCATGGACGGATTCAGGAATGACGAGGATGAAGGGGTTGTCGGATTCGGCGGAAGGCTCAATATCCGCCCCGCCTACCAACGCGAGTTCATCTATAAGGGGGAGCAGAAGGCAGAGGTCATCCGCACCATTATCAAAGGATTCCCGCTCAATACGATCTACTGGTCCGTGACAAATGACGGCAATTACGAGCTATTGGACGGCCAGCAACGGATCATGAGCGCGTGCACTTATGTTGACGGGGCGTTTTCCGTCAAGTCAAAATCGTTCCCAGACCCCAATATGCCGTTCGGATTCCACAACCTTTCTGCCGACAATCAGAAAAAGATACTGGACTACGAGTTCACGATTTACATCTGCCAAGGCACCGAGAGCGAGAAGCTGGAATGGTTCAAGATAATCAACATCGCAGGTGAAGAGCTTAGGGACCAAGAGATACGCAACGCCATGTATACCGGTCCGTGGCTGACAGCCGCCAAGAAGGATTTTTCCAGCCCGAACGCCGCTGCATACAAGAAAGCCAAAGACTATCTGAAAGGGGAGAAGGACAGGCAGGATCACTTGGAGACGGCTCTTAAATGGATCTCGGACAGGGACAACTGCACCATTGAAGGCTATATGTCTACGCACCAGCAGGATACAAACGCCAACGAACTATGGCTTTATTTCTTAGGGGTGATCGACTGGGCCGACACCAGATTCCCATTTGGCAACGATATCAAGAAAGGTCTGCCGTGGGGCATCTTCTACAACAAATACCACAAGGATTTCGACCCGAACCCAGCAGAACTCAAAGCAGAATTCAAGAAGTGCATGGACGACTCCGATGTTACAAAGAAATCTGGGATATTTGAGTACCTGTTGTCGGGCGACACGAAGACATTAAGCATCCGCGAGTTCAGCAAGAACGATAAGAGAACAGCCTATTCCAGATGCGAAGGCAAGTGCGCCAGATGCGGGAAAACTTTTGAGTTTGACGAAATGGAAGCCGATCATATCACCCCGTGGAGCAAGGGCGGGCATACCGAACTGTCGAATCTCCAAATGCTTTGCAGGGAATGCAACCGCCGGAAGAGCGATGCATGAATCCGATAATTGTTGCATACTGTGAACGCATCCATTAAACCGCTGGCGGTCAATCAATAGCCCATGAACGATGATGAATCGGTCTGGGCATACGACCGTCGCGATATCGCACGCGATATTCAGCCAAATGAATGTCGTCAGTATCTCCCGCCTATCGACGAATCGACGGCGGACTATCTGTCCCGGGATTGGCGCACGGCAGCGATCATAGATGCGCTGGAATGGAAGACCCTCTCCCAGAAGGAACTCGATGCCATGTTCCCGGATTCGGAGGATCTAATCGAGACCATGCGCAAAGCCGGAATCGTCAGGCCCGATGGCAGCAGCTGGACGCTGGCAGAGCCTTACTACGGGCGGTGCCGCGACGATGACGTGTATTGGTTCTTGACCAGCGAAAAACGCGAATGGGGCCTGTCGATGAAAGAGGACATCCAATCCATCGCGGAGTATCTGATCGCGCTGAAATTCCATTGCATTGCCGACGATGACCCCGTTCGGGATGAAATACTGCGCCGCATCCGCGATGAAGACCCCGACAGGATCTCGAAGGCGGCGGACGGATTGTTCGCAACTGTGGCGAGATTGATATCGGATAAAGAGCCGGAAGAGCTATTCGATTCGTGGACCAGCAAAACAACGACATTCGCAAAAGATTAATCGACGCTATAAGAGCAACTATAAAATAGCGTCAGCGGAAATCGGGTTACAGCAAGAACACGCCCCGATAGGCTTATTGCCACAGCCGGCCCCTATCCGACCTTCACATTCTAAAGGCCGGCTGTCTCCCTTCCCGTCATTTCTTTATCAGATAGACAAAGAACGCGATGATGACGGCAATCAGCGCAAAGAACATCGTTTGCTCTTTGCCCCAATCGTCATCCCATACATGGATCACATTCGGGCTAATCTTCCCAAAGCTGTCCTCCGTCGGATCGACGGCCAGATACTTCTCCCCGTTGTGCTCCACGGTTGCCCCGCCGCATTGGACCTTGACACCTGCCGAGATGTGGTTAGGCTCTTCCACGATGACGCAATCATAGCCTGCGGCTTTGCACATGGCGATGAAGAGGAACGCCTTATCCTCGCAATCGCCCGTGCCCAGCAGAAGGGTCTCGCATGGCAGCTGCCAATATTCGGCGCGTCCGTGCGCATCCGAATCCGTCTTGTACTCGATGTTGTGGCAGATTGTCATGAACTCCCGCAGAAGGGCCGTGCCTTCCAGCACGAAATCCGATTGGATCGTGCTCACCAATGACCTTATGCAATCGTCGGGCTGGCAGTAGCGGTAGTAATCGAACTGGAATCCGCTCCGCGTCAGCGGAAGGTACGTGTGCTCCGATTTGACCGTGCAATCGTAGGTCCTGTGGTACGCGGACACCGTTATCTCCACGTCGTCGCCGTGCGGCCCTATCGGAACCGCTTGGTCGTAGATCGGGAATGCCAATACCAGCATCCCCACTGCAATAACGGCGATCATGAGCTTGTCTGGCATGGGGAACCGCCCTCGCGCCCGGGATCGGCCCCGTGGCGCGGAGCAACGACGGAATCGTTGCGGAGAGCGGTTGAGTTCATTCCTATGGCCGATGGGGGGAAGGGGATCATGCGCCCTCCCCGCCGTCTTCAAGTCCGTTAGGATGGTCGGCGCGTCTGTTCCATTCCTCGACGACGCATTCCTGTTCGTCCTCGTCAGGCCCCATGTGATTCTCCATCCAAACGCCGTCGGACAATCCGGTTCTGCACTCGCATTCGGAACATACGACGGCATAGCTCCGGAACTGCCAGCCTCTTTCACGTATGCTGATCTCGCCGTTGAACTCCGTGACCTTCCCATACCCGCCGCAGAACGGGCATGATTGGAGCTTTGCGCTGGCTGTGAAACGCGATTTGTGCCTCTCGTTCCACCGTGCGGATGCTTCCGCACCCGTGTAGAACCGCCCCGTCGCGCTTCCGCACCTTGTGCACATGGCCTTTATGCGATGCCGTGTTTGGAACGGAATATCTTCCACCTCCCAGTCTAAAATGACGTGAATGCTTCCGCAGAACGGGCACGGCTTGAGCGGTTCCGTCGGTTGGTAGATCTGCTTGCATATCGGGCACTCGATGGGGTCTCCATCGCGGACTTTGAAAACGTATCCGCAGTCCTCGCATTCGTAGTCCCCGTCCTTGTCGGGGCCGACAACGTTGTGTTCAATCTCTGTTTCATTGTTCATGCTTTTTCCTCCTGTTCCTTGCGGACGGCGAATTCTAAGAGGTTTAGCTGATCGCATCCCGACGGGATGCCCAGAAAATCGCACACTTCGCGCATCCCCAACCCCCCTTCGTCAAGAGGTCTCATGCAATACTCCCACAGCTTCGGATGCGTCGCCTTGAGCTTCAAAAACCGATTCCTGTCCTGCATGATTCCGAATGCGCAGAAGATGCATCCAGTCGAGCCGTATCCTTTGTCGTAGATATCGCAGTAAGGCAGATTGTGGGCGCGGATGTAGGCCCAGATGTCCTCGTTGGTCCAGATGCCCAGCGGCGTGCATTTATCGTTCAGAATGGGGCCGTACCTTTGAAGATTCGTCATCCGCAAACGGCTGTCAACCCCCTTTGTGCCGATGATCGCATGACGGTTGGATTCCTTCTCGTATGCTTTCATCGGCTTCTTTTTCAGTTCGTTGCAACAATCGGCGGAGATCTGGAAGGGCGCATCAACCAGCCAAGCGTAATGGGCTTTGCTGAAAGATGATTCCTCGCGACTGATGGTCGTCCACTTGATGCCGTAGGGTTTGCCGCGCTGGGCACCTCCCACGATGTTGGCAACCTCTTTGCTCACTACGGGATACCCCTTTTCTTGGATGACCCGTCTGAAACTCATTTTCGGACGGATCATAATCACGTTGTCCGTGGCTTTCACGAACTCGCGTATCTCCGGAAATTCCAGCCCAGTGTCGGAGTAAACGGCGGGGACCTCCGGATACAACGATCTGACAAGGTGGAGTAGGACTGTCGAATCCTTCCCTCCGCTGTAACTGACATAAACCTTCCCTCTGTTGGCGACGTAGAACCTCTGGATGATCAGTTTGGAGTAGGTTGCTTTGTCCTCGACAGAAAGGGCCGTGAGCCTGTCCAGATCCATGTCGGGAGCCAACGACTCGCCGTAGCATTGGGATGCCATCGACATAAGGCGGCCCCCTTGCGGACGCTGCGGCGGTATGCGTCGAAATCGGTTGAAAAGAAAATGTGCGGACGTGTCCAGCGTTTCAGGTCGGTCATCCGCTGGGTCCTCGGAGCGTCGCGGTTGACCATTATGTACGGCAGCGTGCCCAGATTGCGCAGTATCTCGCACCGTTCCAATGCATCCTCGAATTGCGCGTCATCGTGGAGATAGACGTAGACGTTCATTTTGGATCTGACCGAGACCCCCGCATCCGACAGCATTCTGATTCCGGATTCCACATCATCGCGGTAGCTCATGGAATCGAACGCGAAATGCCAAATCTTCGTCGGGCGCAGCTCGGATATCCTCTTGGCGATATCCCTGTCCATCAGTCTCAAGTCGAGACCTTGATTGAAATCGACGCGGAGATTGTTCTCCACCAGCCAGTCGGTGACGGTAAAGAACCAATCCTTATCGAACAGGATGTTGTTGTCCAGCAGCATCACGTCTTTGTGCGACGGGTCGTGGAACTCGCTGGGATGCTGATGGATATGGAATCTGCCCTCTTTCTTTGGAACGACGCAGAAATAGCATCCGCGATTGCATCCACGCGATGTGAATCCCACGTCGCAATGGGAATCTGGATACAGGGAGTAATCAGGCATCATCAGATCCACCTCCGGCGGCAGGCTCTTTTGAAGACTGATTCCGCCCCCCCCCGTGTCGATTTTCGCGTCAGGATAGAAGAACTTCAACCCATCCAGCTTGTGCGCGTTCTTGTGGAAGATGCAGGATGCCCATACTTCGTCAGGGTCCTTGATGTTCCATCCCGTCTCGATTCCCAGACTCTTGCGCCAAGTGCTGATGTGCATGAGTGCGAGATTGGGGATCGTGGAGTCCACGTCGATAAGCAATGCGGAAGTCATGCGGAGACCTCCCACGCCGACGGATCGTCGGAGCCTTTGTGGACGTGCCCAGTGTTCTTGAGATAGGTCAGCGCATCGCGGACATCTTCGGACGGATAGCCCGACAGGACGGCGCATAGCTCCGGAGTGGAGCGTCTGGATTCTATGAGAGCGACCAGAACGGCATAATGGATGCCGGAGAGATGGCAGCGCAGGACGCTTGCGGTCATCGTCTGACCCTCCATACAAACGCCCGACGGCATCCGACAGGTTGCACGGCCCCCTCGTTGCGTAGCCTTGTAACATGGCCTCTGACCTCTTCCATGGGCATCCCCAGTTCGGATGCCATATCGGAGACCTTCACTCCCTCGGCGTGCGCTTTGATGCAATCGTAGACCTTGCGGCGGTCCGTTTGAGTGCGGCATTGGAAAGCCATGTTACCGCCTAACCCCCCAGATCTTCGTACAGGACGATTTCACGCGCCCGATGTGCTCGATCTCGCCGTTGGCATGGAGACGCATGACATGGCTTCTGACCTCGTGGATATCGAGTTCCAGTTCCTCGGCGATATCTGCCATCCTTATCCCCTTGGGATTGGCCTTGATGCAATCGTAGACCTTGCGGCAGTTGATATTGCCGCATTGCTTACTGACCATCGTTCCGCCTCCTGTTGGCCAATGCCTCGAACTGGTCCAGCCATCCGATGTGGGGGAAGTCCGTTCTGTCTTTGTCGATGTAGAAGTGGAATCCGCAACGGCACGATATGCCGATGAACTCCACGGCATCGATGCATTCGTTCAGGATCATGACGGCCAATTGCCAATCTTCGTAGTCGTACTCCGATGGATCGTCGTCCAGCGCATTGTCTGGATTGCGGATGTTCTCCATGTCCTTGCGGTCCGTCAGCTCTTCGATAACCTCGCCGTCCTCGGCGCAGAAAAAGATGCCGTTGAGAGCAAGAGCTCCGCCGCAAATAGGGCATGGCTTGAACCCGTAGTTCAGGGTCATGCTACCGCCCCGAATACCAACGCTTCGTGCCCGTTGGACTGCATTTTCAGTTCGACGCGCTCCACGTCGCCCCATTTCTGGAGCATCGAAAGCTTCGTGCGGATTGAGCTTAGATCGAGATTCGTCAGCTCGTGGATCTCGCGGACGGTCATGGGGCCGTTCTCCCGCAGGATCTCCAAAATGTCCGTTTGGTTCATTGCTGGAACCTCCTGTCCTTGCGGCAGCGGATGGCATCCTTGCGCTGGATGTAGACTCCGGATGCCGTTATCTCGATGCGTATGTCGTCGAATCCTTGGGCGTTCAGATAATCGGAGACCTCCCAGATCATCCCGTGAATGTTGTCAGGGACCGTTATCATCGGGCCTCGCCCCCTTCGCGGACCTTGATGTAGACGCGCGGATACTCGCAGGGGACTATCTGGAAGTACCCCATGCCCGAAAGACGGGTCATGGAGCCTGTGACCTCGTGATGGCCCCTGTCCAGCTTGCCTGTCAGGTAGGACACTGTGTAGCCTTTGCCAACGTCGGTGTTGGAAAGGATGGTGCGGTCAATGCGCTTGAGTGCGGGCATCGGGCATCCCCTCCGCCCTCGGTGTCCGCAATCATGCGGGCATCGGTTGAATCTGATGTGTGAATCATTGAACTGTCTCCTTTGAGCAACGAAAGAAGTTGCGTGAGGTCGAATGTAGGAAGGGCAGAATCCAGCTCCATCGTGGCGAAACGTTCGTCTGTCGGAAACATCGATGCAATCGCCTTGATGATGTCCTTGGACGGCTGGCCCGTCTTCTCGCGAACGGCGAGAGTGGTCTGGGAGAGCAGGCAGATCGCAATGTCTACCAGCTCGGATTTCTCCAATCCGGAGATAAGCTGCAGCCGGCTAAGAACGTCTGTCGTGTTCGGAGACACGCCCCAAGTCCTCCTTATCCGCCCCTCGATGGTCATGTGGTTCTCCTTACGGTCACATTCCAGCTGCCGAGATTGATCGTGATGTCCCAATGCCATTCGACATCGCGGACGCTGAACTCCGCTCCACGAATGTTTAAAACGAATGGCGCAGGCAGGTGCGGATCGAATGTCAGGCAGAGGTCGTCGTTGAGCGCAATGAGGAACAATCCGTCCTTCACATTCCCCCACACTTCCCATCCGCTGAAATCGCGGTCGCGGAATCCGTCGATGACAGCTTGGCAGGTCTTGGTGCTGATGGTCACGGCATCCACCCCCAGCCCCTCCAATCCTCGCAGAGCTTGCCGCGGCATCCTTTGATGCAGTTGTCGCAGCTGCATTCGGCGATGCGGTGCGTGTAGATCGGAGTGCCTTCCTCGATGCCCTCCATCGCTTCGGAGAGACTGGCGGCGAACTCGGACGCGGAGCCGAATCCCGAATCGGGGTAGGCGAACTCGGCCAGAGCTTCCATGCCGAGAGCTGACACGCTGATGATGTAGAACGCCCTCCCGTCGATGTGGAACACGTCGAACGGCTCGGCAACCTTCTCCTTGCGGAATATCGCTTCCAGATTGCCGTTGAGTATCGCGTCGATCTCTTCCCTCGAAAGGTAGAAATCCACGGTCGCGCCCGGGATCATGATTGCTCCCCCTCGGCAATGTGCGTCTGGGCCAGCCTTTTGCGTGCGGTCTCGCAGTAATCGGGATTGACCTCGAATCCGATGTAGTGCACGCCCAGCTCGGCGCAGGCTACCGCCGTGGTTCCTGTCCCCATGAACGGGTCCAGAACCACGGTCACATCCCCCGTCGGGTCGATGTGATTGGATATCAGCGTGCGGACTATCGACAAAGGCTTGACCGTGGGATGGTTGAACTCTTTGCATTCCGCGCGGTTAACGGCAGTGACGAAAAACTTCCGCTTCGTCGCATAGCGTCCCCAGAGCTTCGCTCCCTTGCCGCGGATGTAGATGATGTACTCCGTGTCCGAGAGATACTTCTGGGAGCACGTTGGGATAGGGTTGGTCTTATGCCATGCCAGAAGGTCCCACGTGCAGCCATGGGATTCCGCGAACTTCATGTACTGCGTGAGCTGCCCTTTGTTGCAGAAGGCGTACATCGATATCGGGTCGGTCTTGGCAGCGATTTTCTCCAACAGGTCATCCGACACGCCGTCGGACATTGGTACCAATTCCCCGAAATAGGAACGGTTGGCGGGGCCAAAGGCCCCGTTGCCGTGGGTGTCCAGAGAGTACGGCGGGTCCATGATGACCAAATCAACGGACCCGTCGGGAATCGAATCCAGACCGATGCTGCAGTCCTCGTTGCGGATGGTGTCCACAATCATTGGACGGCCCCCTTGAGGTACCGATCTATCTGGATCGAGAGGTCGGGGCGGACGACGGCCAGCGCATCCCTTATCGCTATCCAGTCGAATCCGTGGTAGACTTCATCTTCGGCCAGAATCTCTTCGGCAATCTTTTGGAGATCCGATGCGATGGCGTTCAGGGAGAGCGCGATTCCGGAGTGATCCACGGTGATGACGGTACCGAACGCCGAGAGACGCTTGGAGAATCCTTTGAGCGCGTTCGATATCTCCACGTCGTTCATTCGGAGACCTCCGCAATCATCGCGTGGATGGAATCTGCTATCGAACTGCCCGATGCCGTGAGACGGCTGACCTCGGCATCCGTCAGGCGGATGGTGATTGTGCGATGCCCGTCCTCGAAGATCTGGCGGTACAGGGCCGCCTTGGTGACGATGGAGTACATCGGCTCCCCCATTCTCGCGGAGAAGTCGGAGAGCATTCCGTAGAGGTCGTCGCCGATGAAGGTTATGATCTTCCTTCCGTCCCCGTACTTTCCGACAGGCAGCTGCGCGATGACATTTGCATCGACGGATTCGGCATCCATGTACATGGACAGGGCCTCCCTAATCCATGCGGAGCGATTCTCCGACTGCTGGAAGCGAGAGAGCTTATCCGATGCATACCACGCGATCATGTGATGCGTCATGCGGATTCCTCCTGCGACTGGCGGACGATCTCAGCAATGTCCAGCGGCTCAAAGAAGGAACGCTCGCGCGGACAGGGGCATTCCTTGATGGCCAGAACGGGCGCATGGGCCTTATGGCACCACGCGGCCCATCTGGACTGCATGAGGTACTGACAGCTTGAGCAATCTCCGCTCATAGCACCGCCTCCGGCAACAGGGCGAGACGGTCCAGCACCGCGCGGTAGATCACCGTGTCGAGAGAGTGGACCTCCATCCTTGCGCGGGCGGTCAGCTCCATGTAGACTGACTCCGCGATGTAGAAGGTCTTGCGGCTCTTGTCGGCGGACATGACCTTCTCCGGAAGGTACGGCAGCGGAAGTTCGTACTTCTTGAAGTACGCCGACAACGCGCCCTCGACGATCTCCGATTGAGAGCATCCGTCTATCGCGGCGGCGATGCGGAGCAACCTGCACGAATCGGCATCGATGCGGACGTTGACCGCCATCTTCGGAGCGTCAACCGCTTCATCGGGTTCATTGTGGGCAATCTGCCCACAATCCGCCGAATCGACGGCTTGCACGTCAACGTCCGTGTTGTCGGTTGTCAACAACGGGTCATCATCCGTCAAAAAGGGTTCCCTTGTTGACATCATGCTACCTCACCCCTTGTTGACAGGGAATCGGCGGGTTTTGCACCCCTTGTTGACGCATCCCCTTTTTGACAATTCCTACGGGCTTCCTCGGATATCGAAAGGAACTCTTCGAGCCTGCCTTCTGCCGACAGATTGTCCTTGAGCGTGTTGCGGGAGACACCTACAATACTCGACGCGCGGTTGATGGTATAGCCCTGCTTCGCCAAGTCCATCACAACATCAATCGACACGATCTTGGTAGGACGCTTGCACCCTTCCCCCTTCGCTATCATGGATTCGCATTCTGCGACCTTGTGCGACCAGCACATAGCGAGCATCCTTCCACAATGCACGCCGTGCGCCTTTGCCGTCTCCATGCCCACTTTAGTGTTCAGGGAGAGCTTCTGCCGTTCTTCTTCTGCCTGCCATGTGTTGATGGAGTTGAGCAACTTACCCGCGGATTTCTCCGGCTCCACTTGGTTCGTGACAAAGCGGATGTACGTTCTGTATGAACGTGTGATCTGCCGTATCTTCGTCATGTCGTCCATGTCACGGGATAGACGGGATTCGTTCCACGCCAACAGTATGTCCACATCACCCCTTGCAATGCGGCCGATGCATTCGTCAAATCTCGGACGGTCCAAATCCTTGGCGGACTTCTCCTCTTCGTATTCTGCAAGGATCTCCACGCCCTGCTCGGCGCACCACGCCCTCATGTTGCGGATCTGCGTCTCGGTGGTCTGGTCCTTGTCATCCGTGGATACACGGGCGTAAAGGACAGCACGCATTCCTTCATAATCTCTGGTCATGCGGCCATCCTCCATGCCCTTTCCGCGCGGTCCTTGGCACGGGACTTCGAGCGACGGGATTCCTTAGTTGACGGCGAGTACTTGGACATGAGACGGTTTAGCTTCGTCCAGTCCTCCGAGCGGATGGCTGCCCTCGCCGCGTCGCTGTCGGCTATCACATCGGCAATGGCCTTGAGCGTGCGCAGATCCTTCAACTCGGCTCCGAAAGCTTCTCCGGAGTTGATGCGGCGGGTAATGTAGTCCAGCCCGTCATGGTTGAAATCGCTCAAATCGTCGGTGACGATGTGGGCCAGATTGCTCTTGTTGATCAGCGAATCGCTTAGAGCGTTGACACGCTCAATCATGCGGTCCTCCAAATCGCCCATCTCTTGCATCGACGGCTGCGCGGTCTTGTAGGCTGGGGCGCAGTGGGATGCGTGGATGCCCATCTTGGCGAGTTGCTGGGCATCCAGCATGGTTCCGGAGCGGACGATATCCAGCACGGGATTGGCGGTCATCGGAGAGGCCCCCACATTCCCTTGTCGTAGATAGGTTCACAAACTCCGCCAATCTGGATGAACTCGTGACCCTCGATCAGTTCCTTGGGGTCTACCCTTCTGGCCTCGTCGTCGTAGAATCCTTCGTCACTCGTCGCAAAGAATGCCTCGATGCAACGGGAGTGGACCCTTGAGCGGCCGAACCAGAAGGTCTCTTCGTTTTCGATGGCGCGTTCAATCTTCTCCATCGTCTCGATGCACTGCTCTTCGTCAGCCTGCTTCTCTGTCAGGTTGCGGCCAGATGCGGTGTAGATGATGATCTGGAAGGTCATTCGTCCACCTCTTTGCAGATGCAGATCGTCTGGGTGTCGCCATCAACGACAAGCGTCTCCCCCGGGTGCTCGGCAGCATGGGCCTCCGCCTTGGCCTTTAGCTCGGTGTAGGTTATGCTGTCGAACCTTATCCCCGTGGGAATCAGGACCTCGCGCGTCATTCCTCTTCCTCCGCTGATTCCTCGGAGTCGTCGGCTTTCTTGCGCCGTATCGCCGTTCTGACGGACTTGACGGCATTAGACTTGCGACGGGTCGTCTTCTTGCTCTTCTTCTCTTCCTGCGCCGTCGGCGGGGCCGCGGTTGCGGATTGAGCAAAGAACTCTTTCATCGTCTCAAGGACGATTGATTGGATTTCGTCGCGGGTCAAGGGCATCTCGGTCGGAGCTACCTCAACGGTCGGCTCGGCGACTGGGGCGACGGAAACGGGGCTGCCAGCATCGGCGGTTTCGGCGGTCTGGACGACGAATATCTCCGAACTGCCGTCATCGACGGATTCAGCTTCCGATTCAATCGGCCCATTGGTCGGGATATCGGACGGCATCCAGCCACCGACAACTTCGGTTTCGTCGGATGCGGAGTCGTCGGACTCGGAATCGTCGTCTTCGATGCCGTCCGCGTCCTCGCCCTCCGATTCCTCGTAGATCGCGTCATCGGCGCAGTCTCCATCCTCGGATTCGTCCTCTTCGGGATACTCGGAGAACAGCTCTATGCCTTCGGCAATGTCCAGCGTGCGCTCGGCCCTGTGCGTGTTGGTCGCATGAGCGTTGTCCCTTGCACGGGCCAGAAGGTCGATGCAGTCGGTGTCGGTTTCCAGCGCGATTGAGCGCATGATGGAGATCAGCATCGAAACGCTGTTCTCCCAGCTGCGCACCATTCCGAACGATGCGACAACATCCTCGTAGACTTGATCGTTGGGAATGTCCGTGTTCAACGCGCCATGTGCGGACCCCTTGGCACGGTCGATGGATTCCTTGCATGATGCGATGCAATCGGAGATTCTGCGGATGCATTCGTTCTTCGACGCGGCATCGAGACGGTCGTAGTTGTCCAGATACTCGTGCACCGCTTCATTCAGGCGGTCGTAGTCGGCACCGGCCAGAAGGAAGTCGGCCATGTATTCGTTGACCGTCATGAGCTGCACCTCCGGAGTTCGTCGTTGACGGCGGACAATAGCTCTGCCGACTGGACGACGGAATCAAACGCGGCTTTCTGCATCTGCTCCAAAAGCTCCTTCTCGGAGAGCTGCGGAGACACACCGCGATATCTCTTAGACATTTTGTCGTACACATCCTTCTGGGTGGACGACAGATTGGCGATCATGAGCACACGATCGCTGATTCTCTTGTAGGGACTGAACGGATCTATCTTCGTCATCAGTTGTAACCCTCCCACTTTTCTGGGTTCTTTCTCCGGTCCAAGTCCGCTTCCGTCGGCACAACGTCCGACATGGCGTGCGAAAATGCGTTGACTCCGAGCGAATCTGCCTGTGCCTGTGCCGTAACGAGATTGCTCCCTACTGTGACCAACTTCGATGATGTTTCAACCAGCTTCGAGATCATGACGTTCTGCTTCTCGATCAACCGAGTCAGGCCCTCCACATCCGCTTCCAAACGCGCGATGTGCTCTTGCGAGCTTTGGAGAGTTGCGTCAAGCTGGACGGTCTTATCGTCCTGCGACTGGACCTTGCGGTTGAGCCTAAGAATCTCCGACGGGGCGTTGGCCCATATCTGGACCTTCTCCCATTCGTCGGGGTCTTTCATCTCCGCTTCGGGCACGCCCTTTGACGTGTCGATCTCGATGTCGCTTCCACTGGGGATGGGGGTTCCTTTGGGGATAAGCCCCATCAGCGGATGGTCGCGGATGGCGTACTCGAAATTCCCGCGAATCTGGGGATTTGTGAGCTTCCATCCTTGACGCTCAAAAAGGGATGCGACGAACGTTGCGCGGTCGATGAAAACATCCTTGGCTTCTTCCTTGGTCTTGAACTGCTTAGGGTCGAGATAAATGCGGCTGGGGTACAACATGAACGTCTTTGCGCCCTTGTTGCCCTCGCGGTACTGCCAAGTTATCGATTGGTTGAAAACGCGGATTTCTCCGCTGTACACCACATTGCCCTTGATAGGCTTCGGGTCGTTCCAGTAGCCTATCGTGAATCCTGCGGGGTCACGGATGGTCTCGAAAGCTCCAATCTGGACGATCTGCATACGAATGCAGCCCGTCATGTGAGCTTCGACGAAACCGGGCGGACACTCCTTATCCGTGCAGATTCCGGTACCCTTGACGAGATTTAGGTCAACCTTATTCTCACTGTCGGAGTTGACAGGGGGTGTCCTCGATTCGGACACCGATGGTGTATGGTCGGTTTCATGGGGAGTTCCCCCCGTAGGGGGGAAAGGAATGACTTTGTACGGATCGACGTAGATCACAGGATTCTGCGTTCCCGGGACTGCACGGACAAGGCCGTAGTATACCAAACGGTCGATGATATTCTTGACCTTGGAACGATGCATTCCCAGCTTCCTGGCTACCGCCGATGCGCTCATTCCCGAAAGGAGATTCTTGAGCACATCCGACTCTTCTTTGTTGAGCTTCGGATGCGTCATCGGAGACCTCCACGGCACACGGTACATGACACCCCCCCGACGGGTAGACCCGTAGGGGACCCGTAGAGGGGTTGTCCAATTGTACGTTTTTCCGACTGTCTGGACAGGTCCCCCAAAACTGTTGTCAGGGGGGGTGTCAATTGACGGTCGGTCTCGGCATGGTAATTGTGGGCGTTCGGTGCATCTCCGAGAGCCTTTTCCTTGACCGGATCAAGGGCCGAAAAACAGGTACGACGGCACGTGCAGAAGGATGCAGAGAGGTCACAGCAGAACACTGAAAACCACCACCGCATCAGTCAAGTTCGTCCGTGCAAAGCGGAGAGAGACTGGACTGATCGGCGGCACTGTTGCTGAACCGATTGAAACCGTTTGACAAGCTCCCGATGCACAGGAGCGAGATTGTCTATCCATCCCTATCCGACTCCCGTTCGAGTGCGATTCATGGTGTTTTTCCGAGTGCGCGATATGGGTGAATTCCGGCATGAGCGTGTCGTTGACAATGGCTTTGTTCGCCACGGTCTATCCCAATGCAGTTCTCCCATGTATCGCATCGCTCATTGCCGAATGCGTTTGGTTCGCGGTAATGATACCAGTTGTCGAACGCATTTGGCCGTATAACACGACGCAATCGAACGATAACCATATCTGATGACGTGGTATAAATAACCCCAGTATGGAGTCAACAAGGGGTATTTTGACCTTAGAATGCATGAACAGACGCATTCTAAGGTCATTTTCAGACTGACGGAATCATCCAAAAAGCAACGAATCGATGCCGTCGTTGGCTTTGGCCATCATCCTCGGATCCGCGTTCAGATAGTTCTTGACCGTCGTATCGAGCTTCGAGTGCCGCATCATCCTGCGGATGGTATCCAGATCGGTTCCTATGTCGCGCAATGACGTTGCATAGAGCCTTCTCAATGTGTGGGTGCTCATGTTGACATTGTGGGCCTTTGCTAAGTTGTAGACAACGTATCCGACCCCTTCGGCTCCGAGCGGCTTTCCTGCGTAGCGCATATCCGAAATCAAGAGGATGTCCTCGCCAGTGTCACCCTTGACCCTTAGCAATTCCTCGCGGATGGGGAGATAGTCGCTGATAATCTCCATGATGGCCTTTGGAATGGCTTTCTGGACAACCTTCCCGTCGGCCCCATGCCCTTTGCCGTGGATCGTCATCAGATTGCCCTCGATATCCGATACGCGGAGACCTGCTATCTCCGCACGTCTCAATCCCATTCCGCCGCCCAACGCCAAAATGACCTTCTCCATTGGTGTGGCAGATTGCATTATTTGCAGCCATTCGTCGTGGGTTATCCACGTGCGGTAAGTCGTGTCTTCGTCGATGTTCCACATCATCTTCGCACGACGATAGGCATTATTGCCCAGAAACTCAAGGAACATCCCTAAAACCACCATCGATTCGCGGAGAGACGTTTCCTTCACGTCGTGGGATGAATCGATGCGGAGCCGAACGAGATCCTTATCCGTTACATCGGTCAGCTTCCATCCTTCGGGCATAATCGCGTCCAAGCGTTCCCAGACGGACAGGATTTTGTAAATGTAGCTCTTGATCGTGTTCCACTTCACGCCACGTCCGCGATTCCATGCGATGAAGTCTTGAAACTCTTCTTCAAACCCGGTTAGGATAATGCGGCTCCAAAGTCTCGGCGGAATCTCATTCGTTTTCGTTCTGATGCTTCTGATCGGGTCTATTCCTGTCAGGACCCAAAGATAGCGGCTCAATGCGCATTGATAGGCGTGAATCTGCCGCTTTGTTATCCCGACCATGAATCTGCCGACCTGCTTTATCTCGCCGATATCAAAATGGCATGGATCGAACCCTTCCAGATTCTCGGACAGAACGGACAGGGCCTTTTCGATTAGCACAAGTTCCTTCGATGCGTTCGTGCGACTGTATCCAGCCCGTTCCATTTTCTCGAAAAACAGCTTTTCCGCATCTTCCGAGACGATGCGCGGACTGACGCGGAACTTGTGACGGTTCTCCCACAAGTCCGTTCCCGTGTAAAGCGCGTTCAGCCTTCCTGCGGCGACCCTAACGCCGTATAGACTCTTGGGATTGCGTTCTGGACAAATCTCGGCAATGGACCGAATCATGTCTTCGGTTATCGTGCTGGGATCGAGTTCCCCATATCTGCGGACGATGGCCCGCATCGCCGCGCGGGTGTTGATCAGGATCTGCCTTTTCCAGCTCAATGACCATTCCTTTTCGGCCATGTGTTCCCAGAGGATCTGCTCGGCCCATTCGGGAATCGGCGTTTCTTCGGTTATCAAATCATGCCTTTTGCGTCCTTCGACGCTCGCCTTTTTGTATAACTCATTCCATGTGTTGTCTGTCAACTGAACCACCTTCAGTTGACCGGTCCGACCGCATTCCACCGCAACGGACCGATCTTCTGTCCATGATTCCCATCCCGACCCACATTCATCGTGAATCTATTTATAGCTTTCAAATGAAAGCTTATTTAATCGAACATCGATAACCATTGCGAGGTACAGTCCCATGAAGGAACCGACATCTTTTTTCATCCACGAAAGCAATCTGGAATTGTGTAAAGAGTTAGTGAAATCGGGCGAGTTCAGTTCCGTCTCCGAGGTGATCGGATTCGCCATGCGCCTTTATTCGGAGTGCCTGCGCAAAGGCCCTTCGATGCTACCGATGGTAGATCGTAAAGATATCTTCAAAGTGTCTATGCGCGTCGATGTGTTCGTGCTGGACAGCATCTTGAAATCTGGCCGCATCGAACGCAACGTGATTGCCGACCAATCGCTGTTCTTCTACGATTCATGGCGGGCAAATTTCAAAAAAATGGAATGAACAGAAAAAAAAGCCCCAGACCGATTTGAAGTCGATCTGGGGCCATGCTTAAAACGTTTATCTGCGCTTTACTGGACCCATAAGCTCGGAGTAAAGCGTGTCATCCTCCGGCCGTTCGTTGAGCGCGATGATCAGCGCGGCGATTCCAACCGCCGTGCTAACTCCGGTCATCAACGCGGATGCGTTGTCTCTGATATCGCGTTTGGCGGCCTTGGTCAGTTTCAGCTTCTTCTTGCGTGTCTTTTTTTCACGGGCCATGCGCTCCCCTCCTTTGGCTGCGGATGAATGCTTCCAGCGACGTGTCGGTTTCTCCGATAAGGTTCAATTCTTTGTCTACAACGAGCATCGGCTCATGGATGCCGTTATCGACGGAACGCATCAGCATCATACCGTCTTTGCAGTCTATCATTGTCCAGTCGCCGTGAATGCCCGGGATCTGCATCAGATGAACCTCTTTGTCAGGTACGGGCGATGGTAAATGCGAATGCCCGTCATCGGTTCGAGTTCGTCGCGCCTTATCGGGTGGTAGTCCTCTTCCTTGTCCTTTATCGTGCGGATGGCGTAGAAATCGTTCCTGCACTGGGGGCAGTGCCCCGTGCGGACGATTATAAGCTCCTGCTCCGCCGATCTAAACTCGGTGCGGACATCCGAACGCATGACAGCATCGCGCGAATCACAATAAGGACAGGTCCAGCTCATCTTTTCTTGCCTCCGGACTTAGCCTTGGATGCGCGTGCATTGGAGCTGGTTTTCCTCCCGTTGGTCGTGGACTTCTTCGACGACGCGTTGCTATTCTTCTTGGCTGTCGCAGCATTCTTGCTTCCACTGCTCTTAGGTGCGGCTTTCTTCGCGGACGACTGCCCGCTGGCCTTCGGTCTCGGCTTGTACTGCCCCTTGGCGCGGAACTGTTCGACGGCTTCCGCTGCTCTCGGCCCACTGGTGAACTTGAGCTGGGATATCGCCGTGTCCTCGAACTTGGCATTGACCCTATCGACGGCTCTCTTCCCTCTGAGCGGTGTCCCGTTGGTCAGGAGCTTCCTATCGGCGTTGTATAATTCGCGGGGATCGCCTTTAAGCTTGGAGTAGTAACCAACATTGGTAGTAGGCTGGCGCGTCCTCAAGGTGGACTCGGCGACAGTGGCGGCCTCTTCGAGATTGGTGTACACACAGGATTCGGGGATCAGATATCCATCAGCGTCGTATTTTTCGGGAGTCTTACTGATGTCAGTCCTTCTGGGGTCGGATGCCCTTGCATGATGGATCATTTCGTGGGTGACGGTATCCTCTCCGCTTGAATTTCTGATGTAGATCGTCGGAGTATCAATGCCTCTCTGCCTGCCGAAATAGCATCCATCTGCCCTCGCGCCGGGATTCGCCTCCATGATGACCAGCCCGTGATTTGCGGTCATCCGTTTCAGCTCCGATACGGTGAAGTCGTTCTGCAACGTCTCGACGACGAACTTCTGGCGGTCTTCCGGCAGTACAAGAGCGATTTTTCCGAAAGGTGCCCTCATGCTGGGTTTTATCGAATCGAATGTGGGGAACGCGCCCGATGTGCCGTCGTCCACGCCGACAATATCAGATTCGTTGACAGCGCCCCACCAGCCGGTCTTAACAAGCTCTTCGGGCCTCCATCCCCTCGGATCTTCCGGGGCGTGCAGTTTCTCCGCTGTGGTGCAAAGGTCGGCTCTGACGTTGCGCCGACCGCCGTCTCTGCTCCATCTTCCCACGTCCAGAAAGTGCTCGTAAAGAGCATCCTGCGGCACGCGGCCGTATTTGTCCACGGGGATCAGATAGGTTGTTCCATTTCTCGCGGTCACTGCCGCCTTCTCCCTTTTCGTCCTCTGGACGGTCCCTCCGGATGTGTTCGCAACAACATCCATCGTTATGATCGGGGAACCATCCTTTGTCGTTCTCATTTTGTTTTTGTTTTTGTTTTTCGCTGCCATTTCAAATCAACCTCTTGTGCTTGCTTTTGCATCTTCTGGCGGATGCACGCCCTGCGGTCGAGTTCTCGTTCTGATCCTTGGAGCGGGACAGGAATCTCTTGGTACGGTTGGCGATGGATTTCATGAGCGAGCCGCGCACGCCGTACTGTTTGAGCTGGCGCGACAGATTTTCGTCCAAAGTGCCGTCGGACCTCTGATACGAATACAACTCGATCAAGTCGGTTCCGCATTCCTTGTGGACCCTGCGCTTCCATTCCATCGCCTCTCTGTATGCAATGGACGGATCGATGCCTCCGCCATCGAACCACGGCGGAACATTTCCCCTCCGTCCGATGCCCCAGAACTCGATCCAAACGTTCGAGCCTATGATGTGAAAATCTGGATGGTAATTGCCTATGCCGAACGCATCTTCGTAAATGTAGTCGATGCCGTGCATGGCCAGATAGTCTGCCACGTGCTTCTCTCCAAAGGACTTGACCGTTTCGCCGTTAAACGTCAGGATCTTCTTCATCGCATCACGCCCTGCCCCTGCGCCGAATGTTGAAACAGCGTACCAGCTTCGCGCCCTTCTCTTCGTAGGAATCGTAGACGCGCATAGCGCGGATTCCGCGCGTCGTCTGGACCTCATAGGGGGTGCGGCCGGTGAGCTTCGAGACGCTGGTGACCATCTGATCAGCGTCCATTTCGGTGCCGTTCATGGTGTACCTGCGCTTGCCCCACGGCCTTCCGTCGCCTGCCATCCGTTCGTCGATCATCCTGCGATATCTTTCGTCGGCTTCCGTCCTCGGCGGGTCAATCATCTTGAGATACGCTTTCGGTGCATCCAAAAAGACCGAGCCGGTGTCCGATTGCAGAAGGTAGGTGCTGACAGCTCCGTTCGGGCAATCTACGACGCGCCCTGTTAGCAGAATGCGCTGGCATGAACCCAGATCCGGATTGCACGCTTCGACAACTGCATAGTAAGTTCCGCGCTTCATCGTGGACTTGAGCACGCTGGCCTGCCCCATCGTCATGGATGCCACCGCGCCATCGATGGCGCGGCACATTGCGGACGACGTGCGCCTGCCTGCAATCGGTTCCGTGACGATCTCCGTGCCGAACATCTGCGTCGAATAATCGATTAGATATCCGGGTGCCGGCGGAACCGGGGAATCTGGGAACTGGTCAATGGGTCTGACCTGCGTAGGATCCTTGGGACGGCTGAATCCGTCGTTTTCAGGCGGCGAGACGACGAATCCGTAAAGATATCTGGTGTGCAGCGGGTCATTGCCTTCTCCGGGTGCCGGAATACGCTTGAAAATCGTGTTGGGCATAGGATCGACAACGAACTCCATGTCGGGGTTGTTGTCGTTGAGTGCGCCCGCGATGGCCATCACGTTCTGCCTGTAAGCGAACGGCCAGCGCATCGCGGGGCCCTCAAATCCGTGCCCGTCGAATGGAAGGAAGTTTCCGACTCCCTTCAATCTGCCTGCGATGATGTAGTCCCCTTTGCGAGTGGACTGGGGTTCATCGTAGTATTCGATGTGGCCGCCGCTCCTCTTCCAGTCCTCCAATTCCGTAGCTTCGGGTTCGCCGAAAATGCTCCCTTTGCCCCTGCGGACCTCGAAAACGTATTCGGGGTTGTCCCTGTTCAGCTGCTCCACTGCCGCCTGCGCTTTAGCCCACTGATTAGGCGGGTATCTGACGGCATAGATCAGCTTCGACGTGAATCCGTGTCCGTCGAACGCCATGTAGCGTCCTCCCTTGCGCTTCTTGCCGTAGATCATCCAGTCATCGCCTTTTGATGCCATGTCTGGACCTCCTGCCGGCTTTCTTCGGTGTGCCGGGCCTAAGATTGTATAACCCTCTGCGCTCCGCTTTATAACGTTCTGTCACTGGGTCGCGTATGCAAACAAACCCGTACTCGTGCGGGTAGGTCCGTAGCCACGTTGTGATTTTTTCTGTTTCCTTTTCCATCGCCGCTGGTGTCTGGTAAGCAGTCGGCTCCGCCTTGGGAACGACTTGCAGAATGTAGTCGCAACCCAATCCGGGCAGATTGTCCTCGCACATGGAGATCTCGTAAAAGTCGAGATAGCGGTTGATGTAGTCTACCTCGATTGACAGCGGCTCGATGAAAGCTTCGTTCTTGAGATTGACAAGCTCTTCTCTCACCACATCATAATCGGGATCTTCTCCGAAACGGTCCTTGTTCTGGAATGCGTATTCTTCCAGTTCGCAGTAATACGATTCATAGAAGAACACATACGTTGGGAAGTCGCGGGAGAATTTGAACGGATAGCTCATTTTCATTCCGCCACACCCCCGTTCGCGGCCATCGTCTGACAGCTGGTTTCACGGCTGGGGTTTCCAGCCTTTGCTTTGTGCATTGTACCTCCAATGCTGCGGCGGATTCCTGCATCCGCCATGCCGTCGGTCGAGTTCACGGTCTCACCTCGAAACAATCCAGCGTCGTTTTCTTGCGTCCCTTCTTAGCTCTGCCCTCCATCCTCGCAATGTCGTAGTCGTCGATGGTGCGCATAATTGCGCCCATGACAGGAACGGCGATGCTGTTTCCGGACTGATGGTAAAGCTGCCGGTCCGACATTCCCGATTCCCTCGCGCGGTCGAAAGCCCAGTCGGGGAATCCTTGGAGCCTCCAAGTCTCCCTCGGAGTGAGTTTTCTGACGCGCATCCCATCCTCGGTAATCTTCGGGAGCACGTTGCCGCCGGACCCTGTGATACACGTCGGAGATAGCCCGTCTGTCCCGTAGACGCGCTTCGTAGAATCGTACCCTTTAATGTCCAGCGTGCCGACTTGGTGGCATCTGTCGTAGACGAAATTATCCGTCTTCCGAGAGCCTGCGCGTGTCGTCACGGTGTGGGCGATCCCGTCGCGGTCTACCGGCTTGAAACGGAACCCGTTGCCGCTGGCCTTCTCCTTCGAGTTGGAGCGTTCCAGCCCTTCGAGCCTTGCCTTGGAGAGATAGTATTTCTCCGGCACATCGGATTCCAGAACATCGTTCAGGACGTATCTCGGACCGCTGCCCACGGGCAAAGGCGGACAGTACGATCCGAGATGCGACAGCATGAAGAGCCTGTTGCGGTTCTGGGCGGTACCGAAATCCTTTGCGTTCAGCTTCGCGTATTCGGACGTGTATCCGAGCGATTCCAGAAAGGCCAGCCATTCGTTGAACTGCGGGCGGTTCTTCTTCGAGAGGACCGCCGGCACGTTCTCCATGATCAGCCATTCCGGAAGGGTCCCGTCCGCGGCAGATTGCTCCAAGAGACGCTGGACCTCCCAGAGCAGCGATGAACGCTTGTTCGCCCCACGCGCCATGCCTGTGCGCTTGGAGTTTGCCACGGACAGGTCCGTGCAGGGGAACGTGTAGGTCAGGATATCGGAGCCAGGCAGACTGGCCAGCGCGGTAATGTCTCCGAGATTGGGGTCATCGCCGTAGATGGCTTCGTAGGATTTTATGGCGTACTTATCTATCTCCGACGTGCCGACGATCTCGTGCGGTATCCCTTCTTCCACAAGGGCCATGCGCTGCGCCCCGATGCCGGAGAACAGCTCAACGACGCGGTACGGCTTGCCGTCGCGCGAATTGTAAGAAACCTGCGGTTGCTTAGAGCGACGCGCTGGCATCCGCACCGTCCGCACGGAACGGCACGATCAGACCGCTTCCGTGGCGTGCAGAATAATCCCTGCACTCGGAAATGCGGTCGAGGTCGGTATCTGAAAGGGTTTGTGAAAGGATTTGGAGCGTCATGCAGAAAATCTCCTGTTTATCTTCCGGACTCCGGCGATAAGGTCCTTCTCGCGGTCGGACAGCTTGTCAGGCTTCTCCCCACCGCCGAGATATTCGATTATGCCCGTGGGATCAAAGACGACTTCGCGGATGATGTCGGCGAATCCGCCGTCAAAGGCCAGTTCGTCGTAGGACAGTTCGTTGCCGTGCTCGTTCCACTTGACGTAATCCCAGTAGTCGCATATCCATGCGAACACGTCGGAATCGGCAGCATACCGTGTCAGATTCGGATCGATGTGCACTGCGAACCTGCGCACCGCATCCATGGGCGATGCGCACTCCTTCCAGTCTATCGAGATAGGGCCTTCCGGACGCTCGCACGCTTCCGCGTAATCTTCGTCGGACATTCCGCTGCTTGCCGTGAAGGACAGTCCGCACTCGCCGCAACGGCATTTGATGCGGCCCCATCCCGCGCTCTTGCTCGAAAGGCCGCGTGACCCGCACGCGGGGCACCAATAGCCTTCCGGAGCTATGTTCATCAGCATCTGCTGCGACTTTCTTCTGAATCTCATGAGTTCACCTTCTGCGGTAGCTGAAATCGTCGATGCCGTCCTGTTCTCCGCGCCAGTATCCCGTGAAGGGATCGTATGACCTGCCGGACCGGAACTGGCCGTATGCGTCCTTGTATGTGACCGTGTAACCGTCCGAGATGTCGAACGACACGCCGATGATGCTCCTGCCGTTGCGAATCCTCTTGGCGAACGGCGCGGCATCGAACACAGAACGCGGAATCCAAAACCATCCATTGCAATCAGGGCAGCAAAGCTCCCCGTGGTCGCTCTTACGCGCATCCAGAACCCGCCCGCAATCGGGGCATCTGCAAAGCATCGCCATTTCAGCTACCTCCATAGCGACGAAATCAACTCGGTTCGACGCTATTTGATGGTTTTCTGCTTAGCGGCACCTTCTGGGCCTGCGGTTAAGGCTCGGTATGAGTTCGTCCTTGCGCGTGTAGCTCACGGACACTTTCTTTCCGAATTTCTTCCCGTCCATGCGCATCACTTCGTCCCGGTCGGGAGCGAACATGGGGCCTATCAGTGCTCTCAAGGAATTCTCGTCCATGATCATGTACTCGCCCGGTCCGCCGTAGGACACTTTGGCATAGTACGGATCGGACAGCCTTGCATCCTTGAACAGCAATGTCTTTCCGCGTTCAGGACGGACGCGGATGGGGCAGTAGGACGACATGAAATCGCTGCGGATCTCCGAGACCTTATCAGATAATGGCAAGCTGCAATCTGGGTAGCGCATTCCGCATACGCCGCATCTGTCTCCGTCGGGCGGTGTGAACGCGCGACAGTAGGGGCATTGGATGTACGGCATCTCAAAGCCCCCTTGCCGCGATGTACGCCTTGGTCGCATCGATCAGGCGGTCCAGCATGGGAATCTGGGCTTCATCGATTGCGCCTTCCACGCGGGCGATATCGCGCTCGGATGTGAGAAACACCAGAACGTCGCGCGGCTTTTCAGCGACGGCTTGGAGCGAACGGTCGTATGCGCAATCCTTCACGGACTGATCGCCCTCGCACGCATCCATCAGTTCGTAGGTATCGGCATATGCGATGACGTAATCCGAGACCGCCTGCGCCAGATCCTCCATCGACGGGGCCGGTCCAAGGTTCTTGACTGCGAACAGCCTGCCCATGTCAGGACCTCCCGGGTATGATGGGTTCCATCGTTTCGGGGTCCACCCATCCGCACGATGTCTGATAAGCGCGGAACCTATCGTTGAACGCCTGCATCGCATCCGCGTTGGGAATCTGATAGATTCCCTGCGAAATGGAGCCTTCGCGCCCTTTGGCGTTGGGGTTGCTGGACCAGTCGATGTAGATCCATGTGGCGTACATGGCATCCTGCCAGTGGGAATCGGGCTTCTTTCCGAGCACGATGTAATGCGTCGCCATGGTGAAATCGTCCAGCCCCACCATGCGCATGGCTTCCAGCTCATATCCCATGTGGGCCAGAAGGTCTGCCGCCTCGCTCTCGCATTTGCCCTTGGGCCTGCGGTTGAAAAGAGGTCTCATACCCTCGGCCTCCTGTTGTAAAGGGCGTGCTTCTTGGCGAATGCCTGCAACCTCTCGTATCCGTCGGCATTGCAAGTAGCGTCATCGAACACAACCTCGAATTCGGACTCAACCTCGTCATTCGGGAATTCGATGATTCCCACGATGTCTCCGCCGGACTGATCGCGCTGGAACTCGTTGAAATCCCTAAGCGTGTCGGTTGCGGTGTAGTCCATTACCCCGCCATCGCTGCCATCCTTGGTGGCGATGTCGTAGTAGACTCCGCCGATCAATTTCGATTCGTCGCACTCGTCGTAGTCTTCGTCGTCTTCGTCGCCGTAGTAATCGTCGCATCCTTCCCATTCGTGGATGGATATCACGTTTCCGCTGCTGGTCATGTAATATCCGGTCCAGCTCTTGTGATAGTCGTCTTCTGCAAGGACCTTATCCATGTCCACGGGCCTTACGTTCCTGCTCTTGAAGAGCGTTCTGCCCTTCGTTCTTTTTCCTTTGAGGCCAATCATCTGACAAGCCTCCCAATCATACATATCAAACAATCATCTCCGATATGTTGCGCACTGCGTGCGCCGTCGGTCGAGTTCGTGGCTGATTGGGTCATCTGGACCCCCTGCTTCCGGGGACGATCCTGTTGGTTCCGGGAACGAGCCAAGTGTACCTCTGCATGAGGTCCATGTAGCGCATCCCTTCCTCTTCGATTGCGTCTTCGCGTGTCAGATTGTACGCGGGAGCGCAAAGCTCCACTCCGAGCTTCCTTGACTGTTTGTCGTAGGCGCTGCGCCAGTCGATGCAGTTCCAAACCGCATAGCTGGCTTCCGAGTACATCGCATCGGTCTTGCCGATAACGACGCTGCGGGTGCTGTGAGTTCCGGGATCCTCTCCGAGCTGGCGGACGCTGACCAGATCGTATCCGACTGATTGGAGCGTCTGGGTGATAGTCCGGTTCGTGCGGGGCTTCATCTCTTGGACCTCTTGGCTGGCTTCGCCTTGACAGGGGCCTTCGTGCGGACGGTCGGCTTCTTGGATGCCGACGGCCTGCGGTTGGACGACTTCTGCACGGGCTTTGATACCGTCTTCTTCGGCTTCGCTTTCGGCTTCGCGGATGTCCTGTTAGATGCCGGGCGGACGTTGAGGTACTTGCACGGATACTTCTTGCATAGCTCGATTCCGTTGTCGCCCCAGAGGTCGAGAACTTCGCGGAGTTCCTGCGGAATCGCCACTTTGCCGCCAAGTATCTGATCGGCGTGTTCCAGAACGAGTCTGACGCACAGTTTTTCGTACCTGTCCTGCGACAGCGATTCGATTCCGTAGGTTGTGAGGACGAACCAATCGTGGTTGTTGATCTCGCAATCGTGCGAGTTCCTCCCCAGATCGAACGCTTCGATTCCGTCGATGCTGTTCAGGTAGTCTTGGAGACCGCTGAAATCCATAGGGATTTCATCGGAATAGATGTCCAGTTCGTAGATCAGGTCTCCCGAAACATCCGGATTGCGACACAGATAATCGCGCAACGCGCATGATGCGTCGTATGTCGGATCGGTCCTTCTGCAAAGGACGAAATAATCCATGTCGGCGGCGTTCATCTTCTCGCCTTCCTGCCGGCAGTTCCGGACGATCTGGGCTTGGCGACAGCCTTCTTCTCCGTTCCTGCGGACGGCCTCTTGTTCGAGGACTTCTGGACGGGCTTCTTCGGAGCGGGCTTCTTCCCTGCGGAACGCGCCTTGTCGAACTTGGACTTGGGCTTAACCCTATCCTTCGGCAGCGTTTTGCTTCCGCCCCTTCCTCCGCGATAAGGTGGCAGATCGTAGTTGGACGTGGAGAATCCACGGTGTTTCCAAAGGCTGACGATACGCTGCAGATCATCCGGAAGGGGGATGGAGCCTGCAAGAATCAGCGGCACGACAGCTTCGTGGAAGTTATCGAGGAACCATTCATCGGCTTCTTCGTCCGTTAACGTGTAGATCTCGTCGTCCCAAGTTATTTTGAACCAGTATGCGTCGGACCTGAACTGCGGAGAATCATGCCCCATGGCAAGGATGGCAATGGGGTCGATATCGGAGAGATAGTTCTTCAGCTCCTGATAGTCCAACGGCTCGCTAACAGTGGCATTAGCATTGGTCATCTGGCGTGCAACGTCGATATTGTCGCGTGCATACGCCATGATAGCATCTTCCAGCGTGCATGACGGGTCGGCCATCATCTGACGATAGGCGTTCGCGTCTATCATCTGGACTTCCTCCCGCCGGAGCTTGCTTTCTTCGTCGCCGGCCTCTTAGCCGGTGCGCTGCGCGGTCTGATGTTCTTGGATGCGCTGGGCTTCTTCGGTGCGGATGCCTTGCGTACGCCATTGTCGATACACTCGACTTTGTACGCGCTGCGGATGATCTCCGAATCGCTGGGGGCCCTGTCTCCGAAACACTCGTTGAGATAGATCTCCCATCTGGTGCCATCGTTCAGCAAGAACTGGACGGTATCGCCGTCCGGATGGGTGACTCCGCCGGCGTATGTCCCGTATCTTAGGATGGTGCGAACGTCGATTCCCAGCCTTGCATTGGGCGATGCCATGGGCCTTGCATTCGGCGATGCCATCGGGCTTGCGCTGTGCGTGCATCCCCCACATCCTCTGCATTCGCTCGATCCGCACGCGCAACGGGCGTTCTGGCTGGCGATGATGTTGTAGCTCGCTCTGGGCAGAATGTTGTCGTTCCTCACGGCGCGGGGCAGAATGTTGGGCGACCGGACGATCTGCGCCGGACGCTCCACTTCCCTCACTGCGATGGGCCTTCCGTTCCACACCAGAACAAGATTCGAGTCGGGATAGGTCTCTTTCGCGGCCTGCCGCGCCTTCGATCTCATTTTCTTTGCGCGGGACTTCCTTATCGTCCTCTGCATCTTCCTCATGTCGCGTTCATCCTTCTGCTGCGCTTTCAGCGCTGCCAGTTCCTCTGCCTGCTGTTTCCTCAATATGTCGAGATCTGTTGCCATTGTATCATCTCTCTTTCTTCGGCCTGTTGCCCGGCCGAACGGGTCTGCGGTTGAGTTCGTGGCTGCTATCATTGACGCTTGCGCACATCCTTTGAAAGAATCTGGGCACGCGCAATGTTCGTGTAAGCGTATCCGTGGAGGACGGCGTTCCTTGCCGCCTTCCCTGTCAGTCTGGGGATATCTTCCGGAGGAACTTCCGGAGGGGTTCCGGTCAGGGTATGAAGGTCTTCCAAGTAGGCGGCCCTCGGTTCCTTCCCGGGTATGCGGTCATAGTAACCGGACTGCACGGGATCCAGTCCTGTGCGGACCATCGCTTCCGCAACGGTCAGCTTCTCTTCGTCCTCTATCGCCTTCCTTCTGCGTGGCATCATCTGCGTTATGCGGCCGAAACGTCCGCCCGTGCGGATGGGAGACGAAAGGATGCCCTTGCGCGACTTGTCAACCGCGCGGCTGTGGTGCGTCATCTCATGAACCATCATGTCTGGGGTATTGCCCTTGTCCAGCACGATCAGCGGAATCTCCACGCCGTCCTGCCTGCGGTAGTAGCATCCCGTAGCTCCGCCCATGTAGGGCACGGAACGGATGACAAATGAGCCGTCCGCCGCCATCTGGCGCAATTCCTCCGCTGTGAAGCTATCGGACAGTATCTTGCGAATCCTCTCATTCTCTTCCGGGTCTGCATCTACCACGGCAATCCTGCGCTGGGCCTTCCGCTTCTCCGGGTCCCTGACCGACGACACGTCGTAGATCTTGGAGTCGGCGGTGTCGATGCCGTCGATATCGCAGCTGGACGGGTCCAGCCACCAGTCCAGCACTTCGTCCGGCGTGCATTGCGACGGCAGCACAAGCTGCTCTTTGTCGTCCAGATCGTCCACGCTTCCAACTTCTTGGAATCTCATAGCCAATGCCCATGTGGGCACTTTGCCGTCCCTGTCCACCGGGATCTCAATCCTCTGGCCGTCCACGTCGTAGGTCACGACGGCGACAGAATCCATCCCCGGTGTTGACGAATCCATTCTCTTCTTCATTCCGATTCATCTCCTATGCAGTGATGCACGGCACGGCGCATCTCCCCGAACGTGTACTTGCCGTCGGGGATTGGCGTGTCGAAACCGTGCTCTATCGTCGTGTCGTGTGACGGTTTTTCATCTATCGAACCGGCACACGCCCCGCCCGAAAAACGCCTAATATCGGCTGTTTTGTTAGAAATATATATAGGGGGTGATTTGACCCCCTCTTTGGGCCATGAACCATTGCTGCTGGGTAGTGATTTTTTTGGCACACGCTTTTCTGCGTCCGAAACGGTGCTTTTTGCAACGTTTTTCACGTTATTTTGAGCATTGTTCGCGGATGCTTTTTCTGCGTCGGCGTGCTTTGCGCCGTATCTATCGATACGGCGGGCGACTGTCGAATGAGAAACGCCTAATGCCTTAGCAACATCCCTTTGAGACGCGCCGTCGGCGAGCATCCTCTTTGCGATCTGCGCCTGCGTCCGCTTCTGCGCTTCCTCCGGAGTCAGCGGCGCTGCCGATTCCTCGCCGGAATGGTTCTCGCGGTAGTAACGGCGGATGGTGTCCATCACGCGGAGCGATGAAACGCCGCCGATGGTGCGGTTGAACTTCTCCCAATCGAAATCGTCGCCGGTGTAGAACGTGGCGGACGCCTCGTGGTCGTAGCAATATTCGCCGGGCTTGAGCTTATCGCGGGTCTGCGTCCATTCCGTGACGGGAACGATCAACAGGATAGGCCCGGAATCGAAATTCTTCACCTGCATCAGCGACTGCGGATTGACGTTCAGGTGCTTCTCGGCGATGTACTTTTCATTCCAGCCTAAGTCCTTCATGAAGCGGGCGGTCAGATTGCCCGGGTACTTGGGGTCGTTCAGCCAATTGCGGAACGCCGGACCAATTGATCTGGCAGAAGGTGTCAGAAACCATACCGCCAATCTGAATTTGCGGATGATTCCCAGCATCTCTTTCATCATGACCGATGCATTGGTGCCGTTGGAATCCCCTCCGATGAAACCCTGCGCTTCGTCCAGAATCAAGAGATTCAGAACGTTGCGGCCGTTGGCCTCTATCGAGTCCATCAGCATGGGAAACAGGTCCTTCATCGTGGTAACGATGTGGACGTGCTCCGGAGCTTCCTCCACGATCTTCCCGTTGACATTGTGGAAAAACAGGATGTTCGTGAAGACCTCCACCTTGCCGACGCTGGGGTAAACGCCTTTGACCAACTGCTCGGCAACGGCGATGGCCGTATGCGATTTGCCGCCGCCCTTGAATCCACTGGTCAGGATGACCGCGCCCGGCTTGAACATCTTCGCAAAGTAAGCGTCCAGCTCTTTTGTCGGCATTCAATCGGCCCCCATGCTCATTATCGGAATGTCCATGCGCTCGTTCTCGATGTTCATAGGGTCTTTGTCAATCAGTCCGACCTCGCGCATGATCTGCTCGTAGACGATCAGGCAGTTCAGGAAGTGACCGGATGATATCTTTGTCCTCGTGTTCTCTGGGAGCCGCGGGAGACTGCGATATGCTGGGAAGTTCCAAAGCTGCTTGTCAGGGCAGCATTGGGACAGGAACAGCTCGAACTCGCGGAGATATCCAACCTTGGTGTCGCCCTGCTGGTAGTACATGACCACCTCGCGGTAGCACTGGTTAAGGTCTGTCGTCACGTCTTTAAAAAGGCTTGTGCGGTCCATGATCAGGCCTCCGCTCCGACAGAACGGATTAACCGCTGGATGTCGTCTTCCAGCCAGTCCGCCAATGATAGCTCCATCAGCTTATGCAGCGGGTATGAGTCCGGCTCCGGGATATCGATCTCGGATTCGGCTTCGCTATCTTCTTCGTATTCGTCTTCTTCATCTTCGTCTTCTTCTATGCCCTCCACTTCTTTCAGCACGCGGATATCCGGCAGATCGTCGTCTTCCGATTCCGAACCTGCATCCATCATCCTGCGGTAGTTCTCCAAGTCGCGCTCGAACTGCTCGCATTCCCTGCGATGGGCCTCCATGTCCATGGTCATCTCTTCCGCGTCGCGGAAGGACTGTGCTTCGTCGCCTTCGATAATGGCGCGGACAGTTTCGTACTCGATGGGCATATCGATTCCATCGGCGGCGATCTTCCACTGGGAATCGGAGATTCCCGACTCCATCATCTTGGACGTGTACTCCCTCGTTCCGTTCATGGACGACCACATGATGTTCTGCTTGCGCATCGCATCCATGCTGACCAGTCCCGAATAGAGATTGGAGATTCTGCGGAGCGTCCAGAGATCCTTGATTTTGTCAGGCTCGGACACGGGCGGAGATTTGCGGTAGATCATCGACTGCAATCCCGGAGAGCTCAAAACGTAGCAACAGAACTCTTTGTCTATGAGCTGCGCCTTGAGCTGTTCGATCTCCGCACGCATCAGGTGCTCCAAACGGTCCCAGAAATACTTCGACGACTTTGCGAACTTGTATGCGCTGCCGTAGACGATGGCCTCGCACGTGTTGTCATCGGGAATCGGGGTTATCAGACGGAACTCATTCTCCATCTTCCGCTTCCTCCTGTCTGCGCTTGGCTTCGCGCTTTATCTTGGCCATGTTGCGGTTGAGCGCGGCTTCGAGATCGATTCCCAGTTCGTCCATCATCTCCCTGTTGGGGGTCTTGGAACCCATGGCCTCCATGACCATCTTCGCGCCCTTGAGCGCGGCAACGTCGAGATTGACCTGCCTTTCGATGTTCTCGGTCTGGGCTTTGGAGTATTCTAAGAACAGCTGCTCGTAGCCTGTGGCGTTGGCGATCCAGTCATAGGGCGAATCCATGTTGTGCGGCGCGGAAACGTATTTTCTGGCTTCGACTTGGAATTTGAACCGCCATTTGGTGACTGTGGTTATTGTCGATTCCATGTGGGCCATGTCGTATGCGTATGCTTCCGCACGGACAACCACGTTCCGGACGGAAACGTGCCTCGGATTGCGAGCGGGCATCATCTGCAACGGATTGTGGATGTTCAGGAACATGGAGCGGCATACCTTGCCGAACGACTGGGGCTGCCAGCACGTCCTGCCGTCGGGAGCGGTGTAGCGGACGATTGGGTACACTTCCTGCTCTTGGCGGACGAGATCGTGGACTGCGACGTAGACCACATCCGCGCCGTATGCGAGATAGCCTTTGCAGTATCCTGCAAAGAATCCTGCGATGCAGATCCAATACCACCACTGGTTGAGACCTACATCGACGAACAGCGGAATGATCGCCAATGCTATCAGGATGTAGGACACAGGGTCGTTGAACGGGACCATCACATGAGCGCGTGCCCGTATGAAGGTGCCGAACCACTGCCCGCCGAACACGGCCGCAATGGCGATGACGGGAACGATCTCCATCACAGTACCACCCCGAACAGGGTTGCAACGGACGTGATCAGAAGGATTCCGCCGGCCAGATAGTGCCTTGTGGCGGCAAGGATGAACATCGCGCCGATCTGGACGGCCAATGCTAATTCCGATGCGTTGTCGCGGACGAACGTCAGGAAGGACTGCGGGTCCTGCCCGACGTAGATCCAAACGGCGGCTGCCGTGACGATGATGACTGCTGCTGTCGCCAACTTAGAGGCTATCGCCATGCGGAACCGCTCCATGTGTCGATAGAGCGGTCGAGATCGTGGCTGGGAGAGGTGCCGGTGCGCTTGGTGTCATTTCTATTACCATATCGTTGATGTTGTTCATTATCCGTTCGCTGGGTTCCGTTAGCTGTTCGTCACATAGACGAATATTCCGTCCGCCGACGGCGACGAATTGAACGTCAGGACGGTGTACCATTTGGCGTAGAGCGTGAAATCCGTTTTGACCGGATCGGTGAAAACGTACTTCGCGGTGAATTTCTCGTCGGTGTACCATCCGGCAAACACGTAACCCGACTTTTTGGGATCATCGGGGGCATCAAATGTTCCGCCGTCGGCAACCGTCATAGATTCAATCGCGGTGCCTTCAAAAGTCTCAAAGGTAATGGTGTGCGTTGTTTCGGACGACGCCGAATCGGCGTCGTAAACAAAGGCGAGACGACCGCCGATGTAATTCTCCGCGAACCCAACATCGAGGCCCGCACACAGGTACGACACGCCGTACCACGGCGCGAACGAGGGGAAGTCGACCGATGAGCCGCCGACAAAGAAGCCACAATAATAGGATTCGCTATCAAAGTATCCGAAGTCGAAAAGATTAGAGCTGCCGATGGAACTGTCAGTCGATGTCGGAAGTCCCCATGCTGCGGGATAATCGGATGACGGAGCTGCGATCATGTATCCAGAAGACGTGGGTAGTTGAGCGATGATGTTATGGGAGTAGTCGGCCAGAGTGTCCGTGGGTGTGGACGACTGGACGGCGTACATTTTGCCCTCACATATCATGACCCCATCGACAAAATCGTACAGGGAACCCCAAGCATCCTCGATGAACGCTTTGACGGATTGATCGTGCGTGCCCATCGCTCCGGAAGAGTTGGGATTGGAAACATAACCGGCGTATGGTCCGGATGTGTCGAGATCGCCGGTTGCATTCACGTTGGTACCGCAATGCCCGCCGTAAACATCCCCGTTCCCGAAGATCTGCTGGGAGTTCATCCCGCCCCCGGTCGTGATGACCGCGAACCTGTAAAGCTGCCACATATAGACGTTCCAGAGCATCGCGTGGCCGTTGTCATTGGTGCCGTCAACCGTGGAGATTGTCTGGGCTTCCGCCAGATCTCTCATCTGCGCCCTTGTCTGGGAGTAGAGGGGCTTTTGACCTGTGGAGGATGTCAGAATGTCGGCAGAGCCGTTGTTGAGCTTCGATGCCTCGTAGACTCCGATTGCCATGTAGTTGTACACATGGCCATCGATGGTGTGCGCATAGGCAACGCCGCCTGCATCGGGATCGTTGGTCAGAATGAGCTTTCCGTCAGAATCGACGTTCCAATAGACCGTCGGCAGAACCCACATGATGTTGACGACGCTGTTCTGGTAGTCGGTGCTCAAAGTGATGGTGCCGTCAATGCTCTTGTCCAGATTGTTGGGGTTCAGGATGCAGATCATCTTGTTCCCGTTGCTGGCATCGAATGCCGCATAGAAGGAGCCGAACGGGCCGTATCCGTTGCTGTCGAATCCCCAGTCACCGACGTTAGTCCCGTTGGAGCTGGTGTATGCGCCTGTGCCGTATGTCCCGTCGGTCTTCGTCATCCCTGCGGATGCGGGGCTGGCGACGGCATCGCCGGACCCCTCGACCGTGACCGTGCCATCGCTGTTCAGCGACACGGTGTATGTCCACGTCCCCGACGATGCTTCCGCGTCCGCATCCCCCAGTATAGGCATTGCCGATACTGCGAGCATGACGACCACGGCGAGCATCGCAAGGTTTTTCGTTCTGTTATTACTCATTTCGTTTTCCTCCAATCTGTTGTCAGGCCCCTTCAATGATGCCCGCCGTCACCAGCATGGCGATGAAACCAATGAACAGGATCAGGCCCAGAATGAACCCGGCTATCGCGCTCACTGCTTTGGGGCCGTCGCCCTTGCAGCCGAACACGATTGCGATCACTATCGTTGCTATCAGGCCGATCACTGTCGATAGGCCCGTCAGCGTGGCCATCCCGAACATTATCACGCGGTTCATGTCTCCGCGAACAGCCGACCAGAGCAATCCGGCAATCAGGCCGATTCCGATTATCCCTGCGGCTATCAGCGTCGCTTCAATCATCATTTCGATTCACCTCTTGTTCTGTTCTCCATAAAATCACGTTTAGAAAGGCCAGATATCCTTCCAGCCCAGATACTTCTCGGCTGCATCGGCGATGTTCCCTGCGAACAACAGGCCGATGACGATGATCACGACTCCCGCGATGCACAGGATGATGTTCCCGCGCGTGAATCCGATCAGCAACATTGCCGCGCCGAGGATTATCAGGACGATCTCGATGACCGAGGCCAGTTTGTTGGACTGGGGGTCCTTGACCGGCCCGGGATCGTCGGCGTGGTACGGGTCAATCCAATCAACCTGCTTGCAGTCCAGATCGAGTGAACTCTTGTACTCGTCTCCCAGCTTCATCTCCGAGATATTCATGACCGCGCCCTTCGGGGCGTAGAGGATGGTCGCATTGTCCATCGTCGCCGTCGTGTAGGTGCTAAGGGAATCCGTTTCGCCCCAGACGATGATGTAGCAATAGTCGGTCGTCGAGTTCGCGCCAACTTTCAGGGACGTGTCCTTGTAGAATATCGGCGTGAAAGCAACTCCCGTGGCGATGTCGTATTCGTTCGATTCGGAGTTGTAGAACTTGACGTTCCCGCGGCAAACGAGCGACATGGAATCGGGGGTCATGTCGAACGACTTTCCCTTGAGATTGTCCTTGCCGGAATCCCAGTACTTTTGGAGTTCGTCCATCATCATGTACGATACCATTTCCAGCTGCCCTTCGCTCCATTCGATCTCCGAATAGGTGTTGACAACCGATAGGGTTGTCAGCGATGCGCATTTCTGGCCCATGGCCGAGTAGACCTTCCAGATGGTCTTGGCGGCCTTGTTGGTGTCGGACAGCACTTTCTTTATCGACGTGAAGAGCTTGCTGTAATCCAGAAGGACCTGCGAGTAGTCGCAATTCTTGTCTTCGTCGGTGTTGGAGCCGTCGTAGACAACCTTGACCACAATCCCTTCCGTGGCATCGATGCTGTTCTTTCCGTCGGTGCTGAAAGTGGTTCCGTTGGTCGTCACCAGCAGGCAATCGGTGCCCTTGATGAACGCGATTCCCGCTTCCAGCGATGCGGCCTTGCTGTCGATGACGGTCATGAACGGTCCGCAGAAGGACAGTCCTGTTGTCAGATAGTAGATGTCGCCGTAGGCGAACGTGCCTACCGGCTCCGATTCGTTCCATCCCTTTTGGAGATTGAGCTTGTAGCCGTTCGCGCTTATCAGAGTGGTAGCTTCGGATGCCCAGATCGAGCCTCCGCCGTAATAGACGGCCTGCTGCCCGTTCTGCACGTTGCGCACGGCAGTGCCCATCACCGTGCAAACGGTGTCCGAGCTGCAGTACGATATGGAAGAGCTGCCGGAAGTCACTATCAGCTTGAGCTTCGAGGTGTCGTTGTAGTCCCTCTCGCCCCACTCGTTCACCCTCTTCCCGACATCCTCAAAGAGCGTGTCGGTCTGCGCTCCCGCGTTGGCCAGCATCGATGCGGAGTTCAGGTAGGCATCCGAATCTTTCAGGATGGTGTTGGGGATGTACTCCGCATCTTGAGACCAGTTGGCGGCCGCTGCGAGTTCTGCTTGGCGGGTCCAGTGCTCCTGCGTGAGTCCCCAGAGCTGGGCATAGTTGAGCATGGCGGTTGCGATCTGCGGCTCCGCAAAGCAAAGACCGGTAGTCAGTGCGTTGGACTCCGCGGCGCGGGCGTAATCGTCGGACCCTTGGGATGTGGCGTGGCCGATGGTATAGCCGATTGCGCCACCGAGGGCCAGTCCGATGATGAATCCGGCGGCGAATCCGATTGCGGCATCGGATTCCTGCTCTTCGTCCGCCATCGCCACTGCCAGCGGCGCACAGAGCATCAGGCCGACGGCGAACACGGCGAACATTCCTTTCTTTCTGGCGTTCATATCACAAACCTCATTAGGATAAACGCTGCCGCGATTCCGACGATTATCAGGATCAGGATCAGCGTCTTGTGCTCGGAGAACCAATCGGATCCGCGGCCGCCGCCGCCGCCGCCATCTTCCTTTTCGGGATCGACGGCGAACTCTTTCACGGCGGTGTCGGTGTGCCCAGTAGACGAGTAGACTGTCAGGGACACGGTGTACGTTCCGGGTTCGAGAGTGCCGATGAAGGTCACGGTCTCTTCGATTCCGATGCTCCTCTTGTTGTAGTTCGTGCCGGAGAGGTACCATTTCCAGAGCACGGCGTTGGCAGAGTTGCCTGCGTCGAACTTGTAGCCGGTGTCGGTCTTCTCCATTGTGATGCTGGCAACGGGCTTGATCACAACCGGGTCGGGGTCGATGGTGCCGGAGCTATCGTCGCGCCATTTGGCGATAAGGTAGAGGTTGGATTCCACAGGCTGCGTGAAATCGTACTCGATTCCGGCCAGATACCATCCGAGGAACGTGTATCCTTCCTTCGCGGGGTCGTCGGGCTTCTTCACGGTGTCCAGACGGTTGACCGTCACGGTCCAAGTGTCCGGAGACCCGCCGGCGGTGTCGAATGTGATTTCGCACGTGCGGGCTGTCGGCACGTGGCTTTCGTCCAGTCCGCTCAACGGGAGGGACGACGTGTAGACAGTGCCGCCGACGACGGATGAAACGACTATGCGAGACGAATAGTTGGAGCCGATGTAATCGTGCTCGGCGGTTCCGGAGTAGGTTTCCGTGGTAGTGCCGTCGCCCCAGTTGACCGTGGCCAGCTCGGACCAATCGTCGCTGATGCTGACGATCACATGGAGTCCGCTGACAGTGTAGGTGAAGTGGGTGCTCCACTGGGCGGTCAATACCATGTTCTGCGTCACTTGGTCGCTGCCGAAATCCCATGTCTTGTTCAGCAGCTTGGAGTACCATCCAGTCAGGATGTGGCCTTCTTTGATAACGCCGTTGGGCTGGTAGGCGAATCCCTTGTCCGTCACGGTCTGCGACGGAACAGAGGTGTTCCCGCCGTTGGGGTCGAAGATGACCGTCCACCTTTCGGGGTCCTCGCTGGGCGTGTCGCCGCCGGAGGTCTCCTTCCAAACCGCGAACAGCGTTATGTCGGAGGTTATCTCGTATGAGAGCGTGTTGATCACTTCCCCGCCGTCGGTCAGAGACCATCCGACGAAGGAATATCCGCTGCGCTCGCATCCGGCTTCCGGAAGGTATACGAATCCGCCGGACTCGATCTGCTGCGACGCGACGGGGCCGGAGCCGCCGCAATAGTTGTAGGTGACTGTCTTAAGAGACGACAGCTCGGCGGCAGTGGCGTAATGGGCTTCCAGCTTCACGCTGCCGGAGATCTTCATCAGGTATCCGGGAGCGTAGACCGCTTGGGAATCTCCGGTCACGTGCCATCCGATCAGGGTGCATCCGTCTTTGAGAGCGTTGCTGCTGGACGGGAGCGAGTAGTACTCGCCCGTGTCGGTGACGTAGGCCTCCACGTTCTTGAGAGAGCCGCCGTCCATCGAGAACACTATCACGTTGGGATTCGATACCCAATGGGCCTTGGCTGTGACGTTCTTGTAAAGGCCGTACTGCGCCCCCAGAGGGTATGTCGATACGGTGCCGAACTGGTCCTCGATATCCCATCCTCCGAGAGTGTACCCGTCCTTGGTTATCTCGGTAGAGCCTACGAACGCCCTTGAAAGGGTCACGCCTTGAGCGTAGGTTCCCGTGGTCGATGCCGGCGTGGAGCCGGAGCCGCCGTTCAGGTCGTAGGATATGGTGTAGGTTTCGTCGGTTTCAGACGGGACGTTGATGGTCCAGATGATGTAATGCCATTTGCTTTCAGAGCTGTAAGCGTTCTGGATCTGGATCTCAACATAATAGTTGCCCGGTGCAGTCGGAGAGCCTTTGCAAGTGACTGTCCGTTTTTCAAGTGATATGTTCAGCCAGTCAGGGCATGATTTGACATATGCGTTATAACCCCCTTCGACGATTGCATAATAGAGAGTCCATTCATCATTGTTGGCCTGGCCGTTTGTCACAGGCTGATACGTATATGAGCTTTGGATCGTTGACGAACTGGGAGCATTCGAGTCAAACACGTTCTGGCCGCCGTCAGTCCTTATGGATGTCCACTGGGCGTAGAGCGTCGTGGTTCCGGCTTTCACGGTGTAATCTTTGTCCCAAGAGTAGGTCACGCCTCCCGATTTCGAGGTCCCCCATCCGGTCAGGATGTAGTTGGTGCAGCTGAATATCTTAGTCGGCAGCTCGATCCCGTTGTCGGGGATGAAGGAGACCGACTTGGCGGAGCCGGTCTTTCCCGTCGCGTCGGACGGGAAGTTGGGGTCGAAGGTGACGGTCCCGACGGTGGATGCCCCGTCGGATTCCTCCGACGGGAGCATGAACGGGACCGCCAGAATGACCATTGTCACTGCCATGGTCAGGATAAGGCATCTGGTGCTCGTTCTCATTCGATCATCCCCTTTCAGCTCACGTAGGCGAATATCCCGGCGGCGGACGGCGGGGCGTTGAACCCGGTCAGGACCTCAAGCTCGAAGGTCTGGGATGCGGACACGCATCCTTCCTTGGCAACGGTGACAGTGACCGTGTAGGACCCGGCAGAGGTCGGGGTTCCGGACACGGTGCTTCCGGAGACCTTGAGCCATGATGCTCCGGTCACGGACACGGTGCATCCGTCAACATTGGTCTGGACGTTGTAGACGTAGAGGGTATCGACGACGCAGGTCACGGCCGCATTCGACGTGATGGACAGGTTCTGCATCCACACGGCGTAGAGGGTCACGGTTCCGTTGTAAGCAACGGAAATCGTGTCTCCGGGCTGATACTCGGCTGCCGAAGAGCCGCCAGAGGTTGCCCATCCCTTGAAGGTGAATCCGTCCTTGGCGGGCTTGACCGAGCTGATTGTGAACGTGTGGTCTACAACGGATGTACCGTTGAATGTCTGGGCGGTCGGAACGTTGGATGCTCCGTCCGCGCTGTAATTCAGGGTGCTGGTGTACGTGTTCGTGTTCCACACGGCGTAGAGGGTCACGCTGCCGTTGTACGGCACGGGGATGGTGTCTCCGGGCTGATAGGACGCTTTCGTGGCCCCGTTGGTCGTGGACCATCCGGCGAAGGTGCATCCGTCCTTGGCGGGCTTGGAGCTGCTGATGGTGAACGTGTGGTCCGTCGTCTCGGTTCCTATATAGGAATCGGCTGACGGGACGTTCGTAGCTCCCGTTGCGCTGTAATTCAGGGTCGAGGTGTATTTGGTCGTCTCCCAGACGGCGTAGAGCGTAATCGGGGTCGATGTGGCCGTGTAAGTGCCCCCGGCTTTGTATGCTGCGCTGGTCGCGCTGCTCGATTTGGACCATCCGAGGAAGGTGTATCCGTCCTTGCTGGGGATGGTGGCGGGGATGGTGAACGTGTAGGATCCTGTTCCGGAGGATCCGGTCAATGAACCGGGTGCTCCGGAGCCGCCGTTGGCATCGAAGTCAAGGGTGTAATCTTTCGATAGCTCCTGCCAGACGGCATAGAGCGTGGTCGTTGACGATGTGGCAGTGTATGTGCCCCCGGCTTTGTATTTTGCGCTGGTCGCCGTGCTGGATTCGGCCCATCCAAGGAAATTGCAGTTGGTTTTGGTGGGCGCGGTGCTGGGAATCGTGAATGCGCAGCTTCCGGTCGTCGAGGTGCTTTTCAGACTGTCCGGTGCTCCGGAGCCGCCGTTGGCATCGAATTTCAGGGTGTAATCGGAACTCTTGACAGTAACCGTCATAGTCTTGGATACGTTCGTACCGCCGTCGGCAGTGACCTTCACGGCGACTATCCCCGCTTTGACTCCGCTTAGGACGCACGTTCCTCCGGTCGCGGTGTCGGCGGATGATTGGATGGTTGCATTTGTTGCTCCCGATGCGATTGTCCAAGTAACCGTCCTGTCGGCTGCATTCGTAGGCGTTGTCGTGGCGGTCAGTGTTATGGTCCCGCCGACATAGAGTGTGGTTGCCGATGCTGAAACAGTTACGGACGTGACTTTGGTAACTTGGACGGCGATGATTACTACTTCACCAATAGGTTCATCTACACTATTTAACAATGTTACCGTAATCTTGCCCGCTTTCGATATCGTACCGCTTAGATTCCCATCCTTCTCCGATAGCCCGTAGCCAGCAGTCACCGAGTAGACACTGAATCTACCGGATGTAATCGATACGCTGGCACCGACGGCAACATAGTATGTGGATCCATCCACATCATACGCTGATTCGTTTAATGACGTTAAGGGCGATGATTCAGATCCATATGTTGCTGCCGCGATATCCTCCGAATCGTTCAGGGCGAACCCGACGACGCACGCGGATAACGCCAAGGCCATCAGGCAGACGGCTTTCATCAAAGGCTTAGTGCCGGTTCTTGTGGTTTTCATTCGCATACCTCCGCTGATTCCATGCCCCTTCCCGGCGGGAGAGGGCCGGCGAAGGCCGTTCCCCCGGGAAGGGGTTTGGAAAAGGTTTGGAAAGGCATCAGAGTACCCCCAGTCCGAACAGCGCCGCTATGATCGCGAAGACTGCGGCGGGTATTCCGAAGTAGATTACTCCGGTGAAGAGCAGAGCTACGACGCACAGGATGGCGGCGATGGCGAAGATGATCGCCCAGCCAGCGTGGGAATCCTTCTTCTCGTTGTCAGAAGGCTCAACGGCGGCCTTCCAGTGGGCGGTCAGGGTGATGTTGGATGTCACGGCGGAGCCGAAATCGAACTT
>CAVICI010000009.1:0-45659 GCA_963640995.1 Dialister hominis
CACAGCGAGCATGCGAGGATCAGCAGCGCAAGGAGCGGTGCGCCGAGGAGCAGGCCGCGCCGGCTTGACGGGCGGATGTGGCCGCACCCTCTCTCGGCGCGATTCCGTTCGAGCTGGGGCGGGGCGGTGCTCTGCGCCTTGCGCCCCGTCGTTGAAACTCTAGAAATGTCCATTCGAATCACGTCCGCGGCCGGCACGGCCTCATCCGATGCAGATGGTGAAATCTGCCAACATCGGATGCATAATCCAACTTGTCATCGGTTGAAAGATGTTTCGGTTTTCCAACAGCCTGTCATCGTCAGACCCGAGCGGAGGAGGACGGATGCCGGAAGGCGGCGCGCCGGCCTGCGAGGAGCGAGCGGCTCCGATAAGGCATGCGCTTCACGACGGACGATCGGGAAAAGCCGGGGAAAGGCGTTTCAGCCGCCGTGCACCGGACGGTGCGCACGGCGGCGGGGGAGGGCGGCCGTCAGCGCTTGGCGCTGCAGACGTACGCGGTGAGCACCGCCATGAACGCTGCGATGCAGGCCACGACGATCAGGACGGCCTCAGAGCTGTCCGTTCTTTTTCCTGTCTGCCCGGAGTCCCCCGAAGGACTGGGCGGGTAGTACGGGTCGTCATCGTCATCCCATGAGGGCGCGGGCGTGGGTGTGGGCGAAGGCACGGCCTCCCAGACGGCTGTGAACGTGACGTCCGAAGTCACCGTGTACTCGGTTCCGGGCCCGTAGACATCGCTTTCTCCCGAGATCTGCCAGCCGGAGAGCGAGTATCCGGCCCTGGATATCTCGCCCCCTTCTCCGGGGAGCGTTATTGCCTCGCCATATACGTGCGTCTCTGCGATCTCCGTTCCGGTCCCCGTCACGAACGTCACGGTGAACGCATCGGCTTTCCAGACGGCTGTGAGCGTCATGTCTTCCGCGGGCATGACCGCGTTGGCGAAGTCGAACTCCTCGCCGTCCTTTGCCCAGTACATGAAGCTGTATCCCGTCCTCTCCGGATCGTCGGGCTTTGCGATGCGGTCCCCTTCGTTGTACATGACTTCCTTCGCGGAGCCTTCTCCGCAGTCGAAGGTGAGCTTATACTGAACTTGCCTGATCATCTTCGAAGTGTCGGACCCGTCGGCCTTGAACAGCCTTCCCTGCAGCTCGCCGATATCCGTCTTCAGATTGAACGTCGTCTCCTTTTTCTCGTCATAGAATGCGGTCTGTACGCCTTTGCCCCTACCGAACGCATCCTCGGCTATATCCGTCACCTCTTTCCCGAAACGGATGGATTGGAGGCCGGTGCAACCGAAGAATGCCTGGGATTGGAGGGTTTTGACGGAATCCGGAAGGTAGATCGATTCCAGTCCCGAGCATACGTTGAATGCTGCAGATTTGATAGTCTCGAGATCGTCCGGCAGCTTGACCGTCGTCAGCCCGAAGCAGGCTTCGAACACGTTGTTTTCGAGGGTCTTCACCGAGTCAGGGATGATGACGTTGTCCAGCTTCGGGCAGTAGCTGAACGCGGACGCTCCTATGGCCGTCAGGGAATCCGGAAGGTCGATCGATCCCAGCACGCTGCATCCGTTGAACGCGGCTTCGCCGATGGAGGTCATCTTGCTTCCTTCCTGGACGGAGGCCGATTGGAGGCTTGTGCAGCCTTGGAATGCCTCCTTACCGATCGATCTGACGCCGGCGGGAATATCGATCGATCCCAGCGCGGTACACCCTTGGAACGCACTGTCTCCGATGGATGAGGTGGAGCTTGGAAGGCTGATAGAGCCCAGCGCGCTGCAGTCATAGAATGCGGAGTCTCCGATGGTCCCGCCCGTTCCGGTGATGGTGACAGTATTCAGGTTTTCGCATCCACTGAATGCGGTATTCCCGATAGTGACAGAAGAGCTCTGGAATGCGATCGATATCAGCGATGTGCATTTCATGAACGCTTCTTCCCCGATGGATTTGATCGTGCCTTGAATCCTGACGGATGCCATATTCGTGCAGCGTTTGAACGCACTATCTTCGATGCTCGTGACTGAAGCGGGGATGGTGACGGAGACGATTGTTTCGCTCCAGGCGAACACCATCACTCCAATCGAAGCGACGTTATACGATTTTCCTGTACCCGGATCGGTGGCGGTTGAGGGAATCGTTAGTTCGGAGATGGAGCCATCATAACTTTTGATTCTTACTGTTCCGGAAGTGTCGGAAGCTTCGCTCTCGCTCGTGATCACGTAAGTGAAATCTCCTTCGGTGAACTCTGTGCCTACGTCACCGTCGGAATCCGATACTCTTGCCATTCCTGCGCACAGCGTGCAAGCGAGCACCAGCAGCGCAAAAATCGGTATGATCAGCAGCAGATCGTGCCGGCCGGGCGGGCGAAAACGGTCGCACCCCCCCCCCGGCGCGATTCTTTTTGAGCTGGGGCGGGGCGGCGCTCCGCGCCTTGCGCCCCGTCATTGAATCTCTGGAAATGTTCATCTGAATCACGTCCGCGGCCGGCACGGCCTCATCCGATGCAGACAATGCCATCTGCCGGCCATTGGATGCATAATCCAACTTGTCATCGGTTGAAAGATGTTTCGGTCCCCGCGATACCGCGCATCTCCTCGCCGCACGATGGGCAACCTGTGCCCGCAGGCCCCGCACCTGTCCCCGTCCAGGCATGCGATGTCCGTCAGGTACCCCATGCGCCTGATGACCGCCGTCCCGCACTCGGGGCAGAAGGTGCCGCCGGCATCCTCCGTCATGGCGTTCCCCGCGTACACGTAATGCAACCCGCGCTCCATCCCGATCTCCCTGCATCTCAGCACGGTCTCCAGGGGAGTCGGCTGCACGTCGGCCATCCGGTAGTCCGGATGGAACCTGGTGAAGTGCACCGGCACGTCCTCCCCCAGCTCGTCCCTGACCCAAGCGCAGAACCTTCTCACTTCGTCTTCGGAATCGTTGAAGCCCGGTATCGCCAGATACGTCAGCTCCAGGTGGACCCCCTGCTCCGCCACGGTCTTGACAGATTCCAATACATCCGCCAGGCGCGCCCCGCAGACCTCCGTGTAGAACTCATCGGTGAACCCCTTGACGTCTATGTTCATGGCGTCCGCCAGGGAGCACAGCTCCAGCAGGGGCTCTCTGGAGGCCAGGCCGTTGGTCACCAGTATGAGCTTCAGCCCCGGGTCGGCGGCCATGACGTCGCGGATGTACTCGAGCCATATCGCAGGCTCGTTGTACGTGAACGCGATGGCGTCCTGGCCTTCGCTCCTGCACATGGCCGCCAGCTCCTCGGGGGACATGAACGCGGTGCGCTTCTCCGAGGGCAGCACGGACACGGCGTGGTTCTGGCAGTGGCGGCAGGACATGTTGCATCCGACGCTGCCGACGGAGAAGCACCCGGTCCCCGGGCGCCAGTGGTAGAGGGGCTTCTTCTCCACCGGGTCGATGCACAGGGACGAGACTTTCCCGTAGGTGCAGGCTGCGAGCATGTCCTTGTCGCCGCGGCGGGAGCCGCACCTGCCGTATTGCCCGGGGGCGATCCTGCAGCGATGGGGGCAGAGGCCGCACCTGTAGGCGCCGTCCTCGCGCTCGTAGAAGCTTGCTTCCACGCGGTCGGTACTCGCCATAGGGGATCGCGGTCCTCTTGCCGTTGTCTGTCAGCTCCGGCCTTCCGGAACCGTTGACCATGCCGATGATGGAGAACTCCACCTCAGCGTCGTAGAGCCTGTCCAATCTGTCCTTGTCGGCGGTGAAGAGCAGCTCGTACTCCCCGCCCCACCCCAGGAGGAGGTCTTCGAGGGGCCTTCCGGAGAGGGCGGACATCTCGTCCACCCACGCGCCTTTGGGGATGAAGCCGAGCTCGATGTCCATGCCGACGCCGGAGGCTTCGCACAATGTGTTGAGAGCGGTGCCCAATCCGTCGGACAGGTCCATGCATGACGTCACCGCCCCGGAGCCGGCCATGGCGGCGCCTTCGGCGATGCGTGGGATCGGGACATAGAGGGAATCCTTGGCCTCGGGGGCGTCGATGCCGTGCTCCAAAGCAATGAACGCTGCGGCGGGGGAGCCCAGGGGGCCGGTGACCGCCACCACGTCCCCCGGCCTGGCGCCGGAGCGGAGCATGGGGGGCCTGCCGTCCATCGTCCCGAGGGCGGTGCCGCAGACGATCCCGGGGCCGGGCTTGGTGTCCCCGCCGGCGATGCCGGTGCCGCAGAACTCGCAGCACTGGTCGATGCCGCTCATGATGTCGTAGGCGGCCTGAGCGTCCAGGTCCATCGGGAGGGCCAGGGAGGCTATGAAGCCGGTGGGCCTGGCGCCCATGGCGGCCAGGTCGCTGAAGCTGACGGCTGCGGAATACCATCCGAACTGCTCGTAGGTCATCCCCGCGGGGAAGTGCCTGTCGAACGTGACGATGTCGGATGTGGCCACTGTCCCGTCTGTCAGGACGGCGGCGTCGTCGCCGGGGCCTATCCTGCCTTCGGCATGGATGAACCTGCGGAAGCCTTCGATGAGCTTCCTCTCTCCGATCTCTCCGAGCAATGTCATCGGACGGGCCATCGGAGGGGGCGCTTATAAGGTGTCGCTCTCGCCGCGGCTCCGGCTCCAGGGATATCGTGCCCGTGGAATATCCTGCCATGGCCGACAGTATCGAGCGTAGCGTATCTTCCAGCTCCTCGTCGCGGTCGGACCCCGGGACCAGGGGTATCGCCCCCACGGAAGGTATCACCAGGGACCGCCTGCGGGGCCAGTCCTCGTCTTTCAGAGGTTTCGGGTACAAGACGCCGGACGATCCCGGGTACAGGACGTAGGACCCGAAGCTGTGCAGGAGGGCGTCGCGGTAGGTGTGCATCTTGCAGATGTCGAACTCCCAGCAGTCCGTGCCGTCCCACTCTTCCTCGTCCTCCACGTCGCACTGCTCCTTCGGCTTCGCCTTGTACTTCGCATCCAGGTTGATCATGAACACGCGGCCCGGCTCCGAGCCTATCTTCGCGATGACCGTGAAGTCCGGGCGCAGGTCCACGGAATAGGACCTGTAGCCGCCGTCGCGCTGGCTGAAGCCCTTGTTGTACAGCAGGGCGACCTCCGCCTCCGTGCGCTCCACCGGGATCCTGAAAACGGCCTTCCTGTCCCTCCTGATCGTCATGGTCCAACGGCCTCCATCCTTGCTCAGGGGGAACGGGGGCCTGTCCTCGGACATGGAGCACAGGCACCTGTACAGGCGGATGTAGCACCAGTACTCGTACACCTGGTAGACGCGGCAGCTCTGCCCTCTCAGCAGCCCTTCCATGTCGTCCTGCCTGAACATGGCGCCCAGCCCTATGACCTGGTAGATCCCGAAAAGGTCCGAATACCCTGCGCGGCGCTGCAGGACGGTGGACTCGAACGGGATCCTGTCCAGCTCCCCGACGTCTTCCAGCCACGGCTCGCCGGCCATCCTGTCTATCTCCGAGCCCATCTCCCTCAGCCTGTTCTCCACGTAGGCGCTCACGTTGCCCTCGAGGCGGGATATCAGGAGGCAGACCATCTTCTGCACCGTGAGCAGCAGGTCCTTGACCACGCGGTTCTCCGGAGTGTCGTAGTCGTCCCTGCGGCTCCTGTCCGTCGCATAGAGCGGAGCGAAGCGGCCTGCGACCGGGCCGCCGGCCATGGGGGTGAGGTTGCCGGCCGATATCAGGTCCGGCAGGTCGGAGGGGTCGATGCCGCGGGCCATGCCCGCGGGGACCCTTTCGGAGAAGGACGCCATCTCGCAGTGCCTGTTCGTGCATGCCTGGGCGTAGGCCCCGCACAGGTCCATCTTGTTGAAGACGTAGTCGAGGAGCATGAAGTCCTCGTAGAGGCTGTCGTTGCGGGAGTCGCCGAGCCCGTACTCGCCGTGCAGAGGGGAGCTGACCTCCAGCAGGAGGGACGTGGAGAACTCCGAGATGTCCCTGAGCATGAGCGGATAGTCCTTCAGGTAGTCGATCTTCTTCGAGCGGACCTCGAAGGGGACGGACAGCCTCTTCCCGCCGACGGTGACGTCGAACATCCCTTTGCCGACGTAGCTCTTGAAGCAGAGCGTGTACAGCGCATCCTCCCCGGAGGTCTTGAAATACAGCTTGCTCAGGGCCACCTCCCGGCTGTTCTCCGTCAGGTACGAGAACGCGGAATCGATGTCGCCGGCAAGCTTCAGCTCGTACTTCGTCTCTTCCAGCAGGAGTATCGGCGAGAGGCTCCCGTCGTCTCCCAGGTAGACCATGACCGGGGCGCAGCTGTCGATGAGCCGCTTCTCGCAGACGAACGGGACGTTCACAGATCCTTCGCGGCCGATGTATCCCGGGACGTAGGGTGGGAGCTCCTGCCCGATGGCGTTTCCGCATTCCGCTGCCAGCGTCAGCTCGGCCTTCGCGCCTTCATCGTCGGCGAAGACGATCCTGAGTATCGATTCGCAAGCGGCCATACGGCATCAGCAGTTGAACGAGACGTACCTCTGCGATCCGAGGACGGACTCCATCTTCTCCAGCTTGGACGCCGACCGGGAGTATCCGTTCTTCTCGCAGAAAGAGCGGAGCTCTTTGAGCGGGACGGTTATCGACGAGTTGCCGTGGATCTTGGGCAGGACCTTCTGCTTGACCTGGGCATCGAAGTACCTCTTCCAGTTCGCGAACGTCCCGCGGCCCTCGTAGGTCCAGGCCGCGTGCATGAAGCGCATGACCTCGTCGAAGGTCCTGAACCCGAACGGGAGCTTCATCTCGGACATGATGGCCTGGATCGAGTCCAGGTCTTTGACGATCGAGTCCACGGCTTCTCTGTTGCCGCCGTCTGCGAGCATGGCTTCGATGATGTCCTTCCCGTTCATAGTCCTGCACTCCAGGCCTTTCATGCAGTCCTGGAGGAACTCCACGTCGCCCTGCGGTCCGGTGCCCGCGCCGCTGGACGACACGTAGTCCGAGATGGATATCGGGTCGAACTCCAGGACGTTGGCCCTGTCCAGCACCTTGGGGGAGAACATGTTCGTGGTCTCGTCCATGTTGACGGTCCCTGCGATGAAGAGGTTCTCGTCCAGCGATATGGAACCCGAGAGGCTGTCGTCGCCTGCGGAGTCCAGGAGCACGGGCTCTTTGCTCTCCATGCTGGAGATGATGTCCGAGAAGTACCGCTCCACATGGGACAGGTTCATCTCGTCGAGGATCAGGAGGTAAGGGTACGCGCCGTGGGCGTTGGACCTGACGACGAAGTCCAGAGACGGGGTATGAGCGTATGTTCCTGTGATGGCGTTGCGGTACCCGAGGACATGGCGGTTGTCCGTCCAGTCGGATCCGACGGGGACGACGAGGTAGTTGGATCCGGCATCAGTCGGCATCTCGATGGACAGCTTGGCCTTCTTCTGCGTCTTGCTGAGCTCATCGAGCTCTTTCTTGGCCAGCTCGACGTTCGGGTCGCTCTTGTCGAACCAGAATCTGGGAGCGAGCTCGATCTTCGACTTCCCTTCTATGTCTCCGATCGCAAACCTGTAGGATCCGCTGTACCTGTTCGCGGACGGCGGGAGGTTGTTGAAGAACACCTCCCGGCTGAGCGTGAACCCGTTGTTGTCTCCGCCTTTCCCGATGGTGACCTCGAAATCGATCTTCTTGGCCTCGGTGTGAGAGATGTATTCTCCGTATGCTTTCGCCAAGCGGGTCTTCCCGGTCCCGGTCCCCCCGCTGAGGATCAGGAACTGTTTCGCTTTGAGGGACAAGAGGAAGTCCTCGACGGTCTCCGTGCTGAAATCGAGTCCGAGCATCTCCAGATATTCGAAGAAGGTGCATTCTAGGGCAGGGGTGGTGTCAACAACATGTTCGTCTTCTTCCAGACCTGAGATCTCTTGTGGAGAAATGCCGGAATTGAGTATTTCCAGGCCGTAATCAGTTATCTTACGCATCGACCGTTCTGGGATCTGGATAAGTTTCTTGTTTTTGAGATGAGTCAGTGCCCACTCCATCTTGTACCTGACAATTGACTTTCCTTTCTGGTTGGATTCTATGCTCAGAACATCCTGGCTTAGATTCATGTCTTTGATGACATCTTGGTAGATGTCTGCTACAGTTTTTTCATTACCGTCAGATAGCGATCTCAATATCGGAATGAAAAACTCGATGTCCTTCGGGAGTTGCGAAGTAATGGGCGATCTCATATTCAGTTAAACCCCTTGGTTGATGTTTACTCTAGTCCATGTATTGGATGTATGTTCATTGTTTCTGGAACAATGTTGATGAAGATCACACTCGTCCTGAACGTATCTCGTTTGAGGAGTTAGTGTATGTTGAAGTACGATGCTTTTTCAAAGGCTTCCTTTATAGTATCGTTGTAGTCCATCGACAAATATCTGTCATCTTTTACGGTATATTTGATATCAGGACCTCTAAGTAAGCACTTTTTATTACACCAATTTGCATATTTTGTGTAATTATTTTTATCCAGTTTTTTTCCTAAAGATAAACGAATTACCATAGCCAATTTATCTAGATCGATTCCATCACTCTTTTCGACACTTAGCCAATATTGATTTTTTCCAGATTTTGAGAAGATATTATCTGTTTGACGAGGTAGTTTATCTGAATGTCTAATGACATTGCTGGCCGGATCTTCAGTGCCTGATTTTGATCTATATTCTCTTAACGAATTGGCTTCTTCGACAGATCCCATTTCTACCATGAATTCTGAAACTTCTTGGAGGATAGACCACCAGCTCTCAGCATCGCCAGTTGATGTACGTAAATCTATAGCCGTTTCTTCCGAAAAGCATCTCATCGTTACCATAGTCAAAAGTACTATACGGTTGCGAGCGGTCGGTGCGCCTGTGTTGAAAATATCCAGATATTTTGATTGTATAGCATCTGCAAGTTCTGAGATGTATTGGTCGTTGTCTAGGGATTCAATATAAAGGATCCCACGTACCGTGATTGTAATTCTCTCAGAATTGTTCAAACCTGAGACGAGACCATGTTCAATCAAGGATTCTATTGTTTCGGAATCGACATATTTGGATTGGATCGAAGATTCTTTAAGGATCACTGACCGTTCGTTACTTTTTTTCGAAATCAAATCCACTATGAGATTACCTGGTTTGGAGTTGCATTCCATTAGACAGTCGTCGTATAGTTTTTTTAATTTATTTCTTGCATAATCTTCCAGGATGATATCGTCAAATGCCATACGTTGTCACCTTTTCATCATCACGTGGTTGTACCATTATTCCGAGCATCAGTTTTCCCTCCTTCTGTTTTTCTACTAGATCTTCGATTACTCCATGCAATATATTTCCAGACATGTTTCCGACTTCATCAAAAAGTGCGATGATTTTCCGGGAATCATCGGTTGAAAGGAGTCCCTTAAGGTATGTTTGTTGGCCTTCTCCTGTGCCCATAGAATCGATGTGAATTTTTCTTCCATCGGAAGTGGTAATAACACCTTTTTTGTCCATCAGAAGGTTAACACTTTTTACTTCGTACGTAACCCCTCTGTTCCTAACGGTTCCGAGCTTGTTGCCCATATATTCCCAAATGGGGTCGTATAATTCGGGATGTTTTTCGTACTCGGTTTTATCCTGTTTATCGATTTTGTCTAATCTTTTATCCATTTCTATAAGCGATGAGCGAATCGATAAACACGCATTTCCGATTTTCTGAATTTCATCTCTTTTATCGAAAAAAGGAAGTGATTTGGCATTTTCATATCTTTGTATCATATTATTTGCTTTAACTATGAAGTCTGCTTGATCTTTCCTCTTTGACTCGAATTTATTTAATTCGTCAGACCACTTCATGTATGTGGCCTTGAACGTGCTTTCATCGATACTATATTCATTGGATAGATCTTTGATCAATTTTTGTATGGTGGATTGGGAACGATTTAAGTCGAAATAGTCCAATTTATGTAGTTCTTCTTTAATGTTGAGTAAGTTATTTTGAGATTTAGTTAGATCGTCGTTCCATTGTTGTAATTTATTATCATCTTTATATAGATCTGATATCTCCTCTTCGTTTGCATTGTTTAGTATTTCCTTTGCATCGGAGATATCTTTCAGAATTTTAGATAGCTGGGCGATGACTGGATTATAATTGATTGCATTTAATCCGTCTTTGTATTTTTCTAAGCATTCTCTTACATGGTTAACGGTTCCAAGTTCTCCGAGTGATTCGTCTGGGTTTGATTTATTCAACAGATTGATCAAATCATTCGCCAAACGTATGTTAATGCATGCGGCACTATTGTTTGGTATTTTTACCTTAAACTCACGCAGTAGTGATTCGTAGTCATTGAGGAAAAAAATGCTGGATTCTAAATCATATGGGTTTAAGTCATCCCACATTTCATTTAGTTTTTCGACAATACAGATCAATTCCTCATTCCGAGAATTAACTATAATTTGTCTTATGTTTTCACCTAAGCTCAGTGAGTTATACTTCTGGATCCACTTTTTCTGGATGGAGCCGATGCGTTCTGATGTAGATGAAGGTTTATTCTCCTCGTTCCTGATTTTATTTTTTAGCTGTTCGATGTTGCTCTTACATTCTAATAATGAAGTTAGATGAAGCACAAGCTTACATTTTCTATCTCTAATTTTTAGACTATCATATTCATTTTGCGTGTCGTCTAAATATTTTTTTGCAGCGTCTAGATCTTTTTGGATTGTACTTATCTCTTGTACGGTGGGGATGTCATCAATCATTTCGCTATGATTTGCAACTATTTCAGATAAGTCTTTGATTTTATTACTTATTTCTTTATTGTTATTCTTAATCATTTTTGTCATATCTTTTAGACGTTTAGTCGGATCTTCCGGAACGTCGTATATGAGTTTGTATTTATTACGGAACTCGCGAGCTGTGATTGGGCGACCTTCCATACTTTCAGAGACCTTAAGTGCTTTACCCTTTTCTTTCTGTAGTCTTAGGAATGCGCCAGAGGTCGGATCGTTGATTTGAATGTCAAATTTGACATCTCTGTATTCGCTGGATAGCTCTTCCAAATTTCCAAGTGTTGATTCAGAGAGGCTATTGTCCTCTATACCAAAACAACCAATCGCTATCATGTTGAGCAGTGTGCTTTTTCCAGTAGACCCCGGCCCTTCAATTAGTATAATATTTTTGTCAACTTCATTGAGACTATCGGGCTGGCGGTGGGTAATAACCTCTACATCTTCATCAGTTTTGACGACATAGTCTATCTTCAACATTGATTCTCCTCCAGGAATTTGATGCAAGCCTCAAGAAGACTATCCTCATCCATGTCCAGATGTTCGAGGATAAATTTTTGAAGATCATCTTTTGCTATACTGTTCATATAAGTATCGTTAGTCATCATTTTTCATTACTCCACACGGTGAAAGCGGGAACTTAATGTAGCGAAGTTGAGGAATTCCATGTATTTGAGCTACGGCATATCCCTTTTTTAGCCCTTCTAGTTCATCGGAGCTGATCTTTGTTCCAACATCTTTAACAGAGGACGCGTCTGTTTTGAAGAATATTTTAGTGTTTATCACGGATGATAATCCTTTCGGGATATCAGAAGGGTTTTGAGATGCGAATATAACCCCTACTTTCTTGCTACGACCAGTACGACAGATCGTGTCAAGATCGTCTAAAGCTTCTGAAGCTGCTGATTCTCCGTAGAACATATGCACCTCATCGATTATGATTAAGATGGGAACGTCGGATTCCATCCGATCTTTGCAGTCTACTATTTTTCTAAGAAGGTCACGGAGGAGAATTGCTCCGAAACGGGGGCCATTTTCACCAGAAAAGTCTAGAATGCTAGTTTTTGCGCGTTGAAGAATATCCGTTTCATCAATGGTTTTAGCATCGTCAGAATCGAAAAAGTCACTGGCCGCTACCAAGGCGCGTGCAATACTTTCATAAGTTGAGGGGTGAACTGTGATAGTGGATTCATCACCACGTTCCGAAAGTGTGGCGAAAGATCTACTTTCATTGCGGTCTGTAAAGTATTTGATGAAGCCCTTGAATGTGGCTTTACCCTTCGGGGTCTGTAATTCTCTCCAGTGATTGAAAATGCCTGGGAGTACTAATGCTGCCTTGTCAGTAACACCTTGTAGTAGGCCAGTCAAAGCGATTGGACGGATTTCGTTGGCATCCAACGTTATCTTCTCTACTAAATCCTCGTTCACACTACGAGGTATATTGCGCCTATTTGCTGGCATATATATTGTAGCGCCATTCAGTCCATTGGCACTAATACTCAGATCATTCCATTCATCAATTACATCTTCAGTTAGATTGTCGGATGCTTTATCCATTTGAAGGAAGTCTACGTCCTTTACGTTTACTGCAAGGACTGACCCTCCGTACGTTTCGACAAAGTAGTGTACTAAGTACTTCATTGCTACTGTTTTTCCACTACCTGTTTTTCCACAAATCATCATTTGGTGAAAGAACACATCTTCAGGGATGCAGACAGATATTCTTTTTCCATATTGATCTCTTAGAATACGATTCTGATTCGAATGGATTGTCGATATGAAAATTCTCGGCCCATTATTTCCGATTTCCAACGCATTTTCTACGTCTTGTTGTGAAGAAAGATGGGCAATGGCTCTGGGCGGAATAAAATCAACAAGTCCATCTTCACGTTCATTTTCATCTTTGATTCTATAAGCTATGATTTTGTTGATGCATTTACGATCAGCTTCGAATTCAGGCAGATCCATTTCTGCTATAAGGGGTGAGGGAGTGTATGGTTCTGCCTGCTTTGAGTCGTCAACTCTCAAAATAAAACGTTTTCCCTCAGATTCAACTGTAAGGAAAGATCCTTTCGGCAGGATGCCCGTACCATTTTTGGAGACGAGTTCTATTTTGTCACCATCTTTCTCTCCAAGTACTATCCATTCCATCATTACATCATGCCTCTCTTTTCATTCATCGTTGGGACTAAGCCTGCTTTGCGAATTTCTTTGTTAACGTCAATAAATTTTAAGGTTTCACGAGCGTACATTTCCGCCACCGCAATTGGCCGAATCTGACAATTGTTACCAGAACCTTGCACCAATAGGAGGTAAAGAACCATATCCATTATGTTGTCAGTTGCACTTCTGAATTGCGGGTCGTGGAATATAATGCTCGGTATTTCGACTCTGACCGGACTCGCATCTGCGCAGAATTTGACGTAGCAGAATACTTTTGCATTTTTATTGTTTCTCAAATCGACATATTCAAAAAAACAGGATCTTTGCCCTACTTTGAGTACTTCGTTCGCCCAATGCAAATCAGAATTATATTTTCCCGACATGCCCTCAACGTAATTTATAATTATATTGCTAGAACTATTTTTGATAAAAAATATGGGCATTATGCCTTTTTCTTTGAACTCATTCATTTGTTGAATGAATGTAGTGTACGCATCTCCTGCGATCATTGCACCATCTATAAGGAGTATGGACCCGTCAATGCAGTACTCTTCTAGAAATGCCATCTTATCTTTGGCCGTAACGATAGAAGATTCATGTTGAATATTGTCGGTAACAATGGCTGAATCTCCTAGTCTTGACGCTATTTCATCGGATCTTGTTATGAATTTGAGGGTCATGTATGTGATCGGGACAAAATGATTGTCATAGAGATATACAAGTGCGTGAGCGACAGCCAAGGCACGACCTTCTAACGCTTCGTATATGGCGATTGATTCATCATAGGCGCACAAGAGTGTTTCGGGGTTCTGTGTTTGCAGACCTCCCGCCCGCGCGTTAAGATTAAAGCCATTTGATTGTTCCAAACGGGTGACACGACCAATCTCTTCAGATCCGACATCTGGGGGTCCAACGAAATACGTTGGATTGGACGGAATTTTGAACGATTTCAGTTTGCATACTGTTTCTGTAAAATTTGAATCCACAATAATGCGGCTTTTTAAATTGTGGATGTCACGTGTCATTCATACTAAGAAAAAGAGTTTGAATATAGATCTCTTGTGATTCAAAAAGGTGTATCATAAGCGGTCGAGCACTTATTCGGGGTCGAATATGTCTTTCTACGTAGTCATCTTTACACTATTGGCTCAGACCAGTCGATAACAGAAGATCTTATCATCGTAGTCCGTTTTAACCTTTCATGGACTCTCCCGATCAGCCTCTTCGTTCTCCCTCAAGGATCGATCCAACTCCCATAATCACCGACCTGCCCGAAACGCTCCAGCACGACGCCGTTTTCGCATGCCGGCTCCTTGATCAACAGGATCCTCAAACCCTATTCCCAATTATCAACAGACTCCTCCAAGACGATCAATCCAGCTGGTTCGGTCACTTCCTGGCCTCCGTGAACTGCCTGCACGATCCCGGGTTCGAAGGCCTTGCCAACAGCGTTTCCCTGATGATCTCCGACGCACCGAGTCCGAAGCAAATCGAATGGGCCGAAGGCGTCCTGGCCTCGGAAGTACAGAAAGCCAATCTGGTCGGATTCGATTGGGAAGCTTCTGCCTACGAGCTGATCCAAGCCTCAAAATCCTTCTCCGAAGCTCTTGGCAATGAACTCACGCATTTCATGGGCCTGATATGCGAACGCGCTCTCCCGCTGCCGAGCGATCCGGTTCTCGCGTTCTGTTCCGTTCATGCCATGGACATGTCGATGTACCTGCTGATGCAGGTTGAATTGGACATCGTGCACGTAGGCATCCTGATGGAATCGGAACTGCACGCCTACAAGCAGCTCACGAAAATGGATCTCGGCGCAATCGGAGACGGGCACATGCGCAATCTGTCGTACAGCATCCGCTATCTGGAATCGGTATTCCCACTTTACCAATCCGCGGCAGACAGGATCGGCATCTTTCAGATAGAGAACCAATCTCACCAGCAGATAGTCCAAAGACTCGATCTTCTCCACGAAGTCACCGATCTCAGAATCGTCTACGAACACGATCCTACCGACGCAAACCTGAACGATTGCATTCAGGCCGTTAGGCGTTTCCTCGATGCGTACTGACCGATGGGATGCTGGAATCGTCAATCGAGAACATCCCCCTGCCAAAGGTATTAACCCTTCATTGCTATAAACGTCCATGAACAGGACGATCACCGTCAGGGGCCGGGGCACGGCATCAGCCGCCCCGGACGCGATACGCGTCTCCGGCGAGTTCTCCGCCGTCTTCCCCGCCTACGACGAGGCTGTCAAAGCCTCCGCCATGGCTCTGAGAGACTTGAGGAAAGCTCTCGGCGACGCAGGGTTCGACATGGACGACCTGCGCACCACCCGCCTCTCCGTCCATCCGGAGCACAGGTCGGACGGCAAGAGGATCGTCCTCGAAGGATACCGCTTCAACCACGGGATCACCCTCACGGAGGACTCCGACCCCGAGACCGTCAGCAGGCTCCTCTCGGCGATATACGGATGCGAGGGCGCCCCCCGCTTCAGCCTGGAGTACATCCTCCGCGACGACTCCCGTCTGCGGGCGAAGGCCCGGGCGGCGGCCGTGGCCGACGCCAGGGCCAGGGCCAAGGAGCTGGCCTCCGCCGCCAAGGTCAGGCTAGGGGACATCATCGAGATAAGGTACGACCCCGACTCCTCCTACGGGGGGATGAGGCTCATGGGATGCAACGCCGCCTGCGGCATCGACGCCGTCCCGGAGGACATCGTCGCCGAGGAGGACGTCCAGGTCTCCTGGTCGATATCGCGAGGGAAACGGAAGGAGGCATGAGGAGGAGATGTACTGCGTGGAATGCGGCTCCCTGATGGAGCCCGGAGCGAAGTTCTGCACCGTGTGCGGAGCAAGGGCCGTCGGCTGCCCCTCCGAAGGCGCGGGCTTCCCCGAAGGGCGCCCCTCCGGCGGCGGCCCGAAGGGCCGCGGCATCGTCCGCTTCGCCATGGTCGCTCTGATCCTGGCCGTCGCCGCGCTGGCCGCCGTCGGCGCCCTCGCCGATCCCCAGCATCCAGGCACCGAGCACGAGCGCAGCTACACCGTCGGCGACTTCACCCTCTACGGCGGGATGGTCTCCGACAGCATCGCCGTCTCGGACTCCCCTTCCGGCACCCTTGCCTACACCGGCGCCGGCAGCGACGTCTACTGGAGGTTCAAGGCCCTCTCCGCCGCCTATCTGGAGAAGACCTCCGACGGATGCTACGCGGAGCGCGGCTACCAGACCGTCTCCGGCTCCGTCCTGACGTTCTCCGAGCCCGGCAACTACCGGGTCCTGCTGTACGTGGACGGGAAGGAGCAGTCCGACGGCAGGGCCGTCCTGGACGGGACGGTCACATCCACATATTCGTGGTCGCAGAGCGTCGACGGCAGATGCTGCTGCTACACCGTCACGGCCTCCTACAAGTTCTCCGACTACTACAGGTACGCCTCCGACGCGGACGCGGTCCGGAGGTCCGCGAGCAGCCTGGCCGACAGCCGCTTCGCCGTCGTCGACTCCGCGATCCTGGACCTGGAGGACAGCCTCTCCGCAGAGTTCCTCCGCGTCCGCGGATCCTCTATGTCCCTGTCGGGCTGCGAGTATGCCGATTACCTCCTGTCCTTCGTGCAGTGCTGCATCAAGTACCCGGACCCGGTGACGAAGAGCGGGTCCCGCTGGTATTACGACGATGAAGACGGCATCGGGGACATCTTCCTGAACGGCACCAGCGAGTACTGGTCCTATCCGATGGAGACGCTGTACCTGGGATACGGCGACTGCGAGGACACGTCTTTCCTTGCATGCGCCCTGTTCTCCGCCGCCGGATACAAGTCCGCCGTGGTCCTGCTGCCGGGCCATATGATGGCCGCGGTCCATCTGGACTCCATATCGTCCGACAGGTACTACGGGGCCTACGCCTCCGGATACGGCATCCTGAGGTCCACCGGCGAGAAGATGTACTACTGCGAGACGACGTTCTCCTCGGCGGTGCCCGCGGGATACTACAGCCCCAGCTCCCAGTCCGACCTGTCCAATGTCAGGTCGATGTCCGTCGTCTGCCCGTACTCGGAGGCGGCGGCTTGAACAGGGCGCTCTGCGCCATTGCCGCTGCCGCCATCATAGTCTGCGCCGCATTAGTTGGGTTGCATTTCTCCAATGGAAACGGAGGGGGGCCGACGGATCCGTCCGACCCGTCCAGCCCTGCGATGTCCTACACCGACCTTCCCGACGGGATAACCGCCGACGACAGCGAGAGCGTCTTCCGCGCCTCGGAGGAGATATCCTGGAAGGTCCGCGACAGGTTCCATACTTTCTACGACGCCGACGCCTCCGGCAGCTTCACAATCCCTTACGAGGGCACGGTCTCCGTCGGGACCGAGCTCCGCCTGGAGCCCGGAGCCTACTCCGTCGCCGCAGGCGGCGGCGAGTTCGATGTCACCGTCTACGGCGACCTGAAGGTGGAGAGGTCCTGGAAGTACGACATGGACGGCACCGTCGTCGAAGCTTCCGTGTCTTACTCGATATCGGTCTCCGAGCTGGCGGCGGAATGGGACTTCGCCGACGGGTTCAACGCCCGCAGCCCTCCTGCCGGTTCCTCCTCGTCCGATACGGCCTACCGGTTCTCCGACCTTCCCCAGCTGGTCCGTGCCGGGGATTCCGTCAGGTCCGCGGCCGAGAGCATCCGCGCCGAGTACCTCCGCCTCGGCGGGGGCCCCGATGACGGCCAGTCCTTCCTGGATTTCATCGCGGGCTTCGTCCAGAAGGCCGTGAGGTACCCTTCGACGATACCCGGCCACGAGGGCGAGTACGACTACGGGATCTACGGCAAGGCGGAGTACTGGGCCGTCCCGGCCCAGGTGCTGTTCCTCCTCTGCGGCGACTGCGAGGACGACTCCGCCCTGTTCTGCGCATTGGCGTCCTGCTTCGGCTTCGAGACGGCGATGGCCGGGAAGGCCGGGCACGTGTTCGCGGGCGTAGTTGTCGACGGCTTCGCGGAAGCCGACCCTTCGAGGCTGGCCAGCCTCGGGATCGCCGGCTACATGGAGCATGTCAGCCATACAGATGTCTACGGGACATCGGGGAAGGTCTTCCAGGCCGTGGAGCTCATCAAAGGCCAGGCCCCCGTCGGGTACAGCATGCCCGTGTCCTTCGGGTCCAAGACGTTCTGGGGGACCACGGGGTTCTACCCTGTCGGATGAGCGTCCGGCAGGGGCCGCGCGCAACGATAATATAACCGGCGGCCCGGTTCCCATGCTATGGGGGATCGACTGATATGATCTGTCCGAGATGCGGATCGCCGATGGAGCCGGGCACCGTCTGCCAGGTGTGCGGCGGGGAGCGCGAGGCACCGAGCCGCCCGGCCGGACGCTGTACCTGTTCCGATCATGATCGCGAGCACGGCCCGGACGTGCGCGCGGAGCGCCTGACCTGGAAAGAGATCGCCGTGTTCCTCATCCTGTTCGGCATAATCGCGTCCGCCATGGCGGTCTGGACGTTCCACGACGAGATCTTCGGCAAAGATATCGATGACGGGTCCGAGGACGAAGATCCCGATGCCTCTGAGAAGGCGCCCCTCGCATGGACCTCCGATGGCGGCCTGCCCGAGGCTTCTATCCCCGGGCAGCCTGCGGCCGGTCCGTCAGGGGCGGCGATATAATGGCGTGCCCCCAATGCGGCGCCCGGATCAAGCACGGCATGACGGCCTGTCCGGAGTGCGGCGCGAAGATCAAGACGGCCACCACCACCACATAGAACGTGTATTGGGTCGACGGCGAGAAGATCACCGAATGCGTCTTGGACCGCGGCGACGAGGACAAGAGATTCGGCGAGGACCTGTCGTTCTTCCTAAGGACTCCGGCGTTCTATGCGGGCGCGATGGTTGCCGTGGCATCGGTATATCTGATCTTCTTCGGGCGATGCTACGGCAGTGCACCGGGAACAGGCTTTGGCCGGATTCAGCATCGCCGACGCGAGTTCCGTCACAGGGCACGTATTTCATAGGATTCTTTCCCCAATTCTAATATATGCGTCAGACCGTAGCGCAGGACGGGGCGGAAGACAATGACATATTCGGCCAAAGACATAGGGAGGGAAACAGTGAACCTGTCCATCGGCAGCAAATGTTGGATTTCTAATCTGAAGCTGCAGAAGATCCTCTACTTCTCCTGGCTGGAGTATTACAAGAGGCATGGCAAGCCTCTTTTCGAGGAGGAGTTCCAGGCTTGGAAGTATGGGCCTGTAGTTCCGTCGGTGTACTACGATTACTGGTGCAATGCGGCGAACATCCTCTTGGCCCCCAAGCGCACATCGGAACCTATCGATGAGGGCACTAGCGCGTTTCTCCTGGAGATGCTGAAGAAGTTCGATGCCGTGACCGTCCATGAAATGGTGGAGCTTTCGCACAATACCAAGCCCTGGAAAGACAACTACGGGGTCCGTATGAAGAACACCATTCCGATGTCCGATATGAAGGCGGAGTCATGTCGCTTCACGATCTGACGTGCAACGAATTGATAGAGAGGTCCCAAAAGGTCGGCCCGATTCTGTCAGAGCTTAGCTGTTGCCATCTGGACGAGAATAGGCTCAAAGATTATGCCGAACGGTTTAGAGATATCTATCGTGACGGGTATCGGCAGCGTTATTCTGAGATTCTGGAGATGTTGAAGGGGATACCGTCCGATGACAGCGATGACGGACAGGATGACGAGGTTGAAGATCGTCTCGAGATCCTTTCTGCGAATCTCATAGAGCTCAGAGAATATCTCAGGTGCAACATCGAGACCTATGGCGAAGCAGTGTACTCGGGCGTGTTCAAGCTCTCAGACCATGTCGATATTGAGATTCGCAGGATCAGAGATCGCGATAGCGTGTTCCATGAACTCTCAAGAACGGGAGATAATATCGTTTCTCTCAGCAAGCGGGCTGAAGAGTTGAAGAAAAATCTCGATGAGGCTCGCGTGAAGGCAGAGAATCTGCAGATGCACATGGTTGCGATACTGGGAATCTTTGCTGCGATTGTAATGGCATTCGCAGGGGGATTGGATATCTTAAGCGGGGCGGTATCTGTATCGGGTGAATCAGACCTGTTTAACGTTGTGTTCGTGGTCATTCTCTGCGGGATCATCATGTTCAATATCTTCGCATTCCTGATGCATATGATTCTGGCGATAATCGATCCGCAAAGATGTTACGATTCCAGACGTTATCAGGAGGTCAATCTGAGATCCGGGAAGGCAAGGCTATCTGCTTGGCTAGATAGATTCGTTGGAAGTAGGTTCATCGTATCTTTCAACGCAGTCCTTCTGATGGCAATGGTCATCGATGCAATTCTTATGGTTGCATTGGCATGATTGTCGCGCGATATATGCAATAGGCTGCACTACGGTTCGATTCCGTAGCATATGACGTGCGCAAAAGTATGGCTACATTGCAGTCCATCTCGATTGCATAGTCTTCCGGGGTGAAGTTGAAGGGCCCCAGTCCGCTAGCGGCGCATGCCGCCTTGACCTGGCGGTAGGGCTGGTCAACGATCGCGAATGTTTCATGCCCTGTGGTTCATGCACGAGGCGGGTTCTATCGAATCTAGAAAAAGTGTATTTTCAGTAGATTTTTTTCTACTAAAAAGTGTATTAATTCAGATTTTAGAATGGAAAAAAGTGTATTCTAATAATCTATTTTATTGATAAAAATCTGATTAATGAAGATTAATAGTGAATGTAATGTTGTGATAATATAGTAAAATATCAGAAAGAAGTTTAAATAACACACACTATTTAGAAGATGATGTCCAAGTTCTATCGGCGCAAAATGGAGTCTGTCATCGAGGATTACTTCAATAGCGATGATGCCCCCGTCCTCATAATCGAAGGCGCGAGGCAGACCGGCAAGACCGCCCTGATCCGCCACATGGGGCAGAAGCGCTATGCGCATTACGTGGAAGTGAACATGGTCGAGGACAGGAACGGGCCAGGCTACCTCATGAACGTCCGTTCGACAAAAGACATCTACTTCGCGCTGCAATCCATTTCGGAGGAGCCGCTCGGAGAATACGGAGACACGCTGATATTCTTGGACGAGATCCAAGAATACGCCCATCTGCTGACTCTGCTGAAGTTCCTCCGTGAAGATCATCGGTACAAGTTCATTGCCAGCGGATCCCTGCTGGGCGTCGAGCTGAGGAAGACATCGTCGATACCGGTCGGCAGCATCAGCACCAGGCGCTTGTACCCCATGGATTTCGAAGAGTTCCTGTGGGCCAACGGGATACAGGACGATCTGATTGCCGAGATGAAGGGCATGGTGCATGATGGCATATCCATACCCGACGGGCTTCATCGGAGGATGATCGACCTTTTCAGAGATTACCTGATATGCGGCGGCCTTCCTGCAAGCACATCTGTGTTCCTTGAGAAGAAGGACATAGCGCTCACCAGGAACATTCAGAAGGACATCTACGAGATGTACGGCAATGATGCCGCGAAGTACGATCTCGAGAACAAGATGCATACCAAGGCCTTGCTGGACGTCATACCGTCGAGCATCGAGAACAAGAGGAAGCGGATATTCGCCAAGGACATCGAAGGCAAGGACAAGGCGAGGTTTGCAGACTACAAGGATGATTTCGAGAACCTGGTCGATTCCGGCGTCGCCCTCCAGGTGACATGCTGCAGCAACCCCGTCTTCCCTCTTGTCGAATCCGTCAAGCGCAATATGCTCAAGCTCTATCTGTGCGACGTCGGCCTGCTGACGTGGCTCTTGTTCAGGTACAATGTGAAGCCTCTCAGGGAGGATATGCCCCAGATCAATCTCGGAAACGTCTACGAATGCTTCGCCGCAATCCAATTGGCTGCGAACGGTCATGCGCTGTATTATTCTGACAACAAGCGTCTGGGGGAGGTAGACTTCCTCATAGACGATCACAACCAGCTCCGTACCGTGGCATTGGAGATCAAGTCTGGCAAGGACTATCTCAAGCACAATGCTCTCGACAGGCTGCTGGAGTCCGAAGGCGATGGGATGGAAGGCATCGTCCTTTCCAATTCGAATGCGGTCGAATGCGATGGCTCCCTGAGATACATGCCGATCTACGCGCTGATGTTCCTGCGACGTGACAGCAAGTGCCGCACCGCCGGGATCCCCGGCGATGCGGCGGCAGGCTCATTCCGGCCTGTAGAACGCGGCCGCGGCGACGGCCAGGAGGATGGCGATGAAGAACGCCGCTGCGAACACGAGGTCCGGCTTCCCGTCCCCGTCGTCTCCGGATGCCTGCATGACCATCCTGTCTGCGGAAGCCCTCGCGAACCTGTGCCCTGCGAGGTTCTCCGCCGTCGGCTCCAGCGCCTCGGCGCCGTCCTCGCCGTAGAAAGCATGGTCAGGGAGACGAGTCCGGTATCCATTCGCCCTCGAAGGCCGGGGCATCGGAGATCTCCAGCTCCTCTCCCACGTCCAGCACCATAAGGTCCCTTCCCGCGATTGTCCTGACTCCAGTGGCCTCCTCGGCCATGGCCGCCTGGGCCTCCGGCCCGCGCCTGATGATGACCACTCCGAGATGGATGAATATCGCCAGCTCGGGCTTCACCCGCCGGATGAACGTTATGGCGTCGTCGGTGCAGAGGTGGTATTTTATCCGGTCGCCCATGGGCGTGGTCACCGGGAGGATGAGCACCCTCGACCCGATGTACTGGTCCGCTATCTCGTCGGAGTAGGCGGTGTCGCTCACGTAGGACACGATGCCGCGATCCGTGTGGAACCTGAACCCCACGTTTGTCGGGTCGCTGTGGTCGGCCCGGCATATGTCCGTCTCCAGGCCGTCTATGTCCAGGACGTCGCCGGGAGCGAACTGCGCCACATGGCTGACGATCCTCTTGTGGTAGTCCGAGATGCACGGCCCCAGCCCCCCGTCTCCGGAGATGACCGTCTTCGAGCCGTACAGGGAGCCCCTCTTGGTCCATCCTCCGCGGGTCATCCCTTCGATCACCGATTCCGCGTCCGAATAATGGTCTGGATGGCAGTGGGATATCGCTACGGAGTCGGTGTTCGTGAGGTCGTACCTGATGCGGTGCATCTGGACGAGCGCCCCCGGGCCCGGGTCCATATGGAGGCGCTTCCCGTCGTGCTCAATGAGCATCCCGCCGGTGGAACGGACCTGATACATGGTCGTGTGGCGGCCGCCGCCGGTCCCCAGGAATGTGATGCGGAAGCTCATGATGCGCCATCGCCGATGACGTATATCGTTGTTGCCGACGTAACTTCTGTCCTGTGCCTCGGACAGCCCGTTCAATGAGGTTCTCCAAGACGATAACTGATAAATCCTAAGAGCTGTATGTTGCCATTATGAAAATGATGTTGATGGCGATTCTGCTATTGGGCACGGTCGCCGTTCTGGCCGGGGGGGGGGCTTTGCCTCGATCCGTCCGAGGCGGCAGCCGATATAAACGACGCGCGGGGCTCCGGAACGGGGCTCGATCCCGGCATCGCTGATGCCACCGGAGATGTGGCGGATTCGTATTCCGTTTCGGCTACGATAACCGGCGGGAAGGCCACCTACTCTTATGATGAAACAGAATGTTCATTTTCGATAACGATAAAGCCCGACAGCGGGTATGTGGTTCCGAAAGACGAATCGGATTTTACCTTGACCGATGCGAGCGGGAACACCAAGGATTTCTCTTACTCGAAGAAGACGGACCGCAGCTGCGGGTACATAACCGTGTACAACGTGGATTCGAATCTGAAGCTGACCGGGAAGTGCCTGAAGCAGGTGTCGGTGACGATCACGCTCAATGCCGGGACGACCACGACGCAGAGCGACAAGGCCGTCGCGGGAGAAGGCTATTCTCTGACGCTCCCCGTGAAAGACGGGTACAACTACCCCCTGTCTTCAGGGATAACGATAAAGGTCGGCACAGCCAAGACGGAAAAGTACACGTACGCGCCATCCACCGGGAAGATAGTGATAGCGAGCGACGCATTCGGATCGAGCGCTTCCAGCATCACCATAACCGCAGATTACGACCCGAGGGAGTTCACCCTTACGGGGAACATCGCGAACGGCGGCCTCGGAGATCCCAGCGGCGAGGTCGAGTACAATGCAGAGGTGTCGGTGAAGATAATCCCCGACAACGGATACGGTCTGCCCCAGACGATAACGATCACCAACGGAACCGCTACGGTCAAAGTGTCTTTGGACGGATCGTCCGGGATCTACAAGTACGCGTCTGACGGGACGGTGACGATCTCGAAGGTTCAGGGGAACGTGAAGATCGATGGGGCCTGCGCGGCCATGACGTACAAGATAACATATCATCTTGATGGCGAAACGCTCGATCTGCAGCCGTCCGAGTACACTTACGGGCATACTGTGAAGCTGCCGACCGATATAGGCAGGAGCGGCGTGGCCCTGGATCGGTGGCTGGACGGAGACGGCAACGAGATGTCGGAGATATCCAGCACGACCTATGGGGATGTGGATGTCTATGCCGATTGCCATCATGTCTTGGAGAAGGAGAAGTCGAATCTGGTCTACGGGATGATCCTTTGCGGTTTGTTGCTCGTATTCTTGGTCATTATCTCGAGGAAGTGAGAGAATGAAGAATGAATCAGGGTTAGGTGGAACCATACTCGAATGTACGACCTTTTGGACAGGGATTCTCCTCTTTCTTGGAGCGATAGGCGCAATCGTGTTGTTCATTGGGTTTCTAGGTGCTGGTATTCCCCGTTTGGGAATACCTGCGCTTCTTACTCTTCTGGCGATAGTGGCATCAGCATTCGGAGTACTTGGTTGTTCTTTCGCTAGTGATTCCTCTTATGGAGATGTAAGGCCTGGTATTCTTTTATTGATTTCTGGCCTATTTCTCATGTACTTGGCAATGTGGTGCATTGTCGGAAGGATGGAAGAATCGACAGTATCCTCATCGGATGTGCACGATATGATAACGTGGCTGAAGTGGATATGCATGATTTGGAGCATACCGACAATGCTGAGCGTCATCGGTTTTGTACTCCTGACGAAGACACACAGGGGGAGCGCAGAAGTCCTCACTGGCGATTTCAACAGCGATCTTCAGAGGATACTCAGCGACATCGAGAAATACAGTGGGGAGTACCAGAAATCCTCCAGTTCTAATGCAAAGAAGGCGAAGGGGGTCAGCTGAGGATGTTCAGGAAAGAAAAGGCGGCCGATCCAGATCAGTCTGCCGACGCGAAGGATCTTGGAGACAAGGGCACGAAAGCAAAGGCCGAAGGCTTCGGTGCGAGACTCAGAAGGGTGAGGGGGAAAAAGAAAGGGGACGGTGCATCGGAGAACGATCGGGGCGGGAAGGTCGATTCTCTGTGCAGATCGATAATCAAAACGTTCGAGAGTCCTGTTGCGAATAAGATCGGTGATGATGAATATCGCAAAGTCCAGATGTTCCTCATGGACAATGACAAGTTCGATGAATCTTGCACAATAGAAACGCGTGTTAGAAGGCATGATGTATTCAGCGAATGCGTGGCGGAGAGAGCGGGGCATGCCCTGGACTCCGGCGATATAGACACGGTCCGGAAGATGATGAGCCATGAAGAAATGGCGAACAGCTCATCCGACAGATGGGCAGGCCACATAGACCGTTATTTCAAATCGAACTCCAAGGATCTGGACGGCGCGGTGCAGATCCGCAGTACCCTGAAGAAGGCTCTTCCGGACAATCCTTTCCATCGGAGCATCTTGGAAGATGCGTTCCGCGAGAATGCCTGCGATATATTGGGCAGGGATCTCGGCCGGTGCGAGGACATCGAGCAAGTGGCCGATGTGAGGAAGAGGTTCAAGCCGGTTATACCCACACCAAATGCGCTGGTCCACCAAAGGGCTCACGAGCTGTCTAAGAGAGACCTTGAATCTTGCACGGATTTCAAGGATGTCATAAAGCAATACGATCGTTACACGGGATGCTTGGACGGTTTGTCCGCAGAGGCGGAGTTCTATGAGCCGTACAGCGACATGGTGAAGAAGATAGCGGATTCCGAATCCGACCTCGGGAAGGTCTTCGATATGATGAGGACGGTCGATCTCTGCAAAGGGCAGTTCCGCGAGGATTCCTTCAGCATCCTCGAGGACAGAGCCGTGGACATCGAGATCAAGAATCTTCAGAGGGCCTCTGACATCAAATCGCTGAACGGGGAGTTCGGCAAGGCGACGGAGAGAGTGAAGGAGAGAGTCGCCGGAGACTACTACAAGCGCGCAGAAGAGCTCATCGGCGACGGGAAGAAGGATGTGAAGGCCCTGTCGAGCGAGTTCGGATCGATCATATGGGATCTTCCGGACAAGAGCAATGGAAAGTCGTGCATGGACTGGAGGTCTGCACTGACCAAGACCTATTGCGATACCGTTTTCCAGAAGCTGAAAGGAAAGAGCAGCGGATTGACCGAGGCGCTGGATTCTGTGATCAAGACGAACGGCATCTCCGACTGCCTGGCCGGCATCGTCCTCTCGGGGAGCGGATCGATATCGGAGAGCGGCCGCTACGCATGGCTGGATCACTTCCGCGAATGCCCCATGACGGGCACGGTCGCGAAAGCGATATCGAAGCTCAATTACGACATCGGGAAGGACCTGTTGACGTCCGAACCCGAGAAGGCCCTGCAATATCTCGGCAGCGTGACCGTCGAGAATGTCGACGGGATGAAGGTGCATGCCGAGCTGGACCTTGCGGAGAGGGCCATGGCATCTGGGGACGATGCGGCCGCCCTCTTCCATGCGGCCGAGTCTAAGGAGGCGTGCGCCGAGATGTCGGGCCCCGGGGAAGCGATCATCGTCTACATCAACAGCAAGACGGAGCCCGACGAACCCGCATTCGTCGGAGCAGCGGAGATGCTGTGCGAGCAATCGGCGTCCGCGGTGCTTGATCCCGAACTCTCGTCCATCGCCTGCAGGTATCTGGCCTTGGCGTACCTTAGCGGCAACTATGCCGTTTCGGACGAGCTGGACCGGATCCTGGAATCTGTTCCGTCGAAGCCTTCGACCATCGTTTACGCCGTGAGCGTTGCGAAGGCGACTGAGAGATTCATGGCCGAGGACTATGCAGCCGCGAGGGAGATTCTGGCCTCTGCGGAAGCATCGGCCGAATCGATGGGCAGCGAGCTCTTCGCGTTCTGGAATATTTGCGCAGATGCCTGCAGATGGGCCGTGGGGTCCGGCGAGATCGGCGCGGGCGACCTGAAGAGCGAGTGCCAGAGCGCATTCGGCGACGCAGAGTTCAGGATGGAGAAGTGGTTCCTGCTCTATGTCCAGGGGCTCATCGACGAGCGCCAGTGCTCGTACAGCTTCGCCAAGGCGAAGTACCAGGAAGCTTCCGAGTTCGTTCCCGACAAGACGGCGATCAGCATCAAGATCGCCGAGATGATGATGAAGCTGAACGAGTATTCCGAAGCCAGGAACGCATTGGCCGGCAACACCGACGCAGTGTCGAAGCTGATGCTGATCTGGATAGGCTTGATAACCAAAGCCAACACCCGTCCGAAATCAGAATTGGACGGGATGAGCCTGGACGACCCCTATGAGTGCGCCTTTTCGGACTACATCAGAGGGGAAGCGGAGCTGCACAACAGGGTGTGGAAACGTGCCGCAGAGAATTTTGCGGAGGGGATCAAGAAGCTCGAAGGATCAAAGAGGCGCAGAGACGTGCTCATGCGCGTGAATCTGTACCGCGAACACGCCAGGGCGCTGCTGAAGATCGACTCCGTTACGTACAGCTCCGAGATATACGGAGACTATGAGGATGCCATCGAGATGCTGAAGGCATCCGACGATTCGAGCTATGAGATCAGGGTGCTTCTCGAAGATCTGGTAAGGGAGAAGGACAGGATAGATACGACCGACACCTCCAGGCCCGAGCCTCAGAACCCGGAGCCGTCGAGGGCCTCGAGGACGAAGCTGGTGCCCATGGAGGGGATGTCCGTCATCGTGTCCGGGGGCCCGCTGGGCACCGGGGGACGTTACAGCGTATACGGGGCGAACGTGAACGAGAGCCGGTATGCGTTCAGGATCCCGAGAGGCCTGGATCCATATCAGACAAAGACGATGAACCTGAGCCGCGATGAGCTGAGGCGCATCGACAGCGAGGTGGAGATCTGGGAAGATCTTTCCGAGGACTGTCCCGATCAGGTGGTCAGGCTGATCGCCCATACGGATGCCCCTGTCCCCAGCCAGCTGATGGAATATGCCGCTACCGACTTCGCCAGAGCGAGCGCTTCCTTCTCGTTCAGCGAGAAGACGCGCGCTGTCGCGGAGATGCTGGACTGCCTGAGCGCCATACACGGGGCAGGCATAGTGCACAACGACATCAAGCCCGAGAACATGATGCTGGTCGGGGACAGATGGAAGATATCCGATTTCGACTTGAGCTTCAAGCAGGGGGATGAGCCCGGAAGGAATCAGGGGACGTTCCAGTACATGTCGCCGGAGCATTTCGGGAGAGGCAGTGTCTCTCAAGCCAGCGACATATGGGCCATGGGCGTCATGCTGTACTATGCGCTCACCAAGAGATACCCGTTCGCAGGAGAGGGGGACAACTACAAGGCCAGCGTGCTGGAGGGGCAGTACAATGCAGGGGCTGTCAGCAGCGCTTACGTCCCCCTGTTCGACAAAGTGTTTTCCAAGAATGCCGAGGAGCGCCCTTCGGCGGCAGATTTCGCCGCCGAGTTGAGGAAGATCGGCGAGCAGACGGAGGTATGAACGTGATTGAGATAAGCGGAAGGACTGATGTGATAGCACAGTGGTTCTCGGATGAATACATAAAGGAACATGGAAAAGTGTTCGAGAAAGTGGTGGTCGGGCAGGGAGAAGTCCTGATATTGATCAAGGATGGGAAGGCGGTCGACACGATCACCGAGAGCAAAGTGAAGAATCTTGGGGCAGGAGGCTTGCTTTCTCGCCTGAAGGACAAGATCTCGGGAACGGACACGCAGATCATGATGGTCAGTCTATTGCCTTTTGCGGTCCAAGTAGGGTTTCAAGGGTACACCAAGGATCGCACCGAGATTGCCGGGGCGTTGAATGCCAGCGTCCACATCTCCAAAGACAACCTGGCGCGCATGATGAATCTCTTCAAGAGAGATCTTGTTACCGATGCCAAGTGGGGAATCGACAGAGGAAAGCTCAAAGAGGTCACCAGAGAGGATGTCGAGAACATCATAGAATATGACACGTCATTGACCCTGGATGCTACGATCATCTCTCAAATGGAATCTTCAGAAATGAGGGATGATCTGAGCAAGCTCAACGCTAGGATCAAGAATGCAGTGGACAGTATGTCTGCAGTCTGGGCCAACTGCGGTCTGAGCGTGGATGTTGTCAAGGCGGATGTGCAGAAGAACCTCTATGAGGAGGTCATGAGGGATCGCGACAATCACAGCAAAGCACAAATGGTCATGGACACTCAGTTCAAGGACAAAGCTCATGAATTAGAGCTGCAGGTGGATTACGGGATCCTCTACGACAAGAAAGACGCTGAGAGGAAGATGAACAAGGTCGCCGATGAACTCAAACTGAAGAAGTTCGCTTTGGATTTCGGAAGGAAAGATGAATCAGACTCCGTTGATCATGAAATAGAACTGAGGAGGAAGAAATTGGATGCGGGTCTGGAGAATGCCAGGACGCAGGCCGATATCGACAAGGTGAACGGGGTAAGCCAAGATGAACTGGAGCGCATAAAGATAGCGACCAAAGATTTCGAAGAGAACCTGAAAATAGATCGCGAGCAAAGAGTACTTGATGCCGATTTCCGCAGGAAAATGGAGTTGCTGAAATTCAATTACGAATCAGACAAGAAAAAGTGGTTCGAGGATGGAAAAGAGGAAGGGAAACAGATTGCAAGCAAGGAGTGCTACGATCGTGGTTTCAGAGAAGGATCGGAGGAAGGAAGAAAAGAAGGTTCCCAGGAGAAGTATGATTCCGGATTCAATGCAGGGAAAGCGGCAGGCTTGGAATTGGCCTATTCAATTTTCGCTAACATAAACGGTTCCAAGAAAAGTGGATCTGACAAAGCAAGCGATTGAAACGGTCGGCACTAAGTCTGTGAAATGCAAAGCGTGAGGAACTGGAAATGATAACTGCAATCATATGCGTGCTTGTTGCACTTTTGGCGGTGTCGATCGTGTTCGTGATCTCTCGTGGGAAGAAACCGCAGGTGAGCACGGGGCGCATCGTAACGGAAGATCAAGTCATTGAGAAGATGAACACCATTCTGAGGTATAACAATGAAGAGAGGTTCTGACCCAGTTGTGAGAAACAAGATGTTGTTGGAAACAGACGCATGTCTTGACAAGATCTTGGCCACGATGTATGAGCAACCCTCATATTATTCGACAGTACTATCAAAGGTCGGTGAAGCAAAATCCAAAATACGCAAGGATCTGCCGAAAGCCATTGCTTTAATCAGCGAAGCTCTGGATATGGCCGAAGAGGAATCCAGCATTGCGATGGAGTTCTCACGGAAGCTCAATGCCATAGCTCCAGACGATCCCGTCCTTTCAGAGGCGAAGGTTGTCTCTGCCAAGAAAGAGTACCTAGATGATATGAGGTCCGGACGTTTGAAAGCAGCCCGGAAATCTCTGCAGAAGCTGGATTCGGTAATAGGCGGGCGCGGTCGTCCGCCCGCGCTAACGGCGAAGATAGAATCCGCGAATCTCTCCGAGGACAATATCATTCGTCTGATAATCACGAATGTCGATAAGACCGATGTGGTGGTCAATGCAATCTACTGCTCCGCCAATGTCTGGAGGAAAGATATTCTTGTCGAAGTTCCGGTCATCAAGGGCGGAAACAGCATCCAAGTTCCTGTAGAGCTCGGGGACAACCTGTATGATTCTTCTGCTGTTCTTTTGATCACTGTGAGCTACACTCGCGATCTCATTCCTGTAAGACAGAAATTCTCGTTCAAGATATTCGGTGGAGGGTATGGGGCCGACGAGTGATTCAAAGTATGCTGACATCCCGTGTCGCACAACTGCAAGCATTCGATACATTCATACACAGTCGAAGTCGAGCAGAGCATCAGGTGGTGAACATGCCTTGGCAATGTACATATTGTTCGCAAGTTGTTGATAATAGCCACGATCGTTGCATATGTTGCGGCACTTTAAAGCCGGGTCTCGTAGAATCCGGCACGCTAAGGTACAACGTGTCATTCATCTATACAGACAATGGAGCCGTCAATGTCGGGTCGACGATGTTCGTAGGCCCAATAAAGATCAGCACGGGGGAAGATCACGAGAATCTGTGCGTGACCACGACCTCCAATGCGGAAGTCGCATCGTTCCATTGGAGGAACGCGTTCTCTCATCGCATGCCCATACAAATCCAGCCCGTGGCGGGAGCTGGATTTGAAGTCATATGCTCCAACGACCAGGTCAGCATAAACGGCAAGGGGCTGGCCGGCAACAGAGCTCGGATGAAACCGGGGTCTGTGCTGATGATAGGCACTTCGATGGCGATGAAATTCGAGGATGACAGGCCGGCGATGTTCAGCGGGAGCATCTCTCCCGTGGGGGTGCCCGTGCAAGGAGTCGATGAGAGGGAGATCTATCGCCCGTCCAGCGTCGAAATAAGGTTCCTGAACGGTCTGAACGACCTGAACATGCTGGCATATCGGAACGCAGGAATCGTCATGTCCGAGCCGGAAGAGGGAGAGGACTGGGCGTATGTCAATAAGAAATTGATGGAGATGATTGGCATTAGGGCTAGAAGATACAGAGAATTGGAAGAGAAACTAAAGAAGGGGCTGCTATGATAGACGGGTGCTCGCTTGTAGGATGCAGAGATGCGAACCAGGATGCTTTCGCGACGGCTCGCGTCGAGGATGGCACGATGCTCATCCGTCTTTACAGCCACGGCGAGGAAGAGAACTACTCCAGCGAAACGAACCTGCCCGACAATTCCTCAGTGCTCTTGGTAGCCGACGGAATGGGCGGATTGGAGAACGGGGAGCAGGCCAGCTTTCTCGCCATCGATTCATTCCTGGAGCGTCTGAACTCTTGTTTCGAGGAACGTGCGGATCTCACAGACCAGATAACCGCGACGATCGAATATGCATCGTCAGAAGTGATATCCAATTGCCCCGGATCGGGAACCACCTTGGTAGGGCTGATAAACATCGGAGAGGTCTCGTGGATCTTCAACGTAGGAGACAGCAAGTGCATCGCCAGGTCCGGAGAGCGCCTCTTCAGATCGATAGATCATTCGCCCGACCAGAGCTGCCGGAGCAACATCATCACATCGTATGTGGGGATGGAAGAGGGCCTTCAGATAAACATCGACGTGATGTACCGTTGCGATTCGGCCCTCCTGTTCACAGACGGATTGAACCCTCTGTTCCTGGAAGAAGGATTCCATCTCTTGGATGACACGTCGGGTTGCGAGCCTATGTGTCAGAAGGCTATCGAGAAAGGCTCTACGGACAATGTCACCTGCGTCAGGTATCGCATCGGCGATTGATTGCAGGCCATGCGTTCTGCGGCTGCCGCGATCGATGCAACCCCAGCCCTGTCAGCTCTGGCGCTGGCGGGGCTCATTCGCAGGAATCCAATGCCGCTTCGGAATGACGCTTCGTTCCTCAAAGGAACATCGTCATGTAGATCGGGATGTAGACTACATCCCCGTCCACTCTGAGGTCCTTCCCGTGTATCACGAACGCCTTCTTGACCCTGTTCCTCTTCTTTTCCATGAACAGGTCCAGAGACTTGTGCCTGCATCCATCTTGTGAAGTGATCTGCGAGCATGTTCGTCATAGACGACGTGATAAGTCACTTCAACCCGAACTCCTTCAGGATCTCGTCGTGCGTATAGGTCTTTGAGTTGTTCCTGTTGGCTAAGATCTCTGCGCATTCCTCGTAGTCGCAAGCATCTTCGATTGCCTCCTCGACCAGTCTGGTGATATACTCTGAAGCGCTTATGCCCAATTTGGACGATATTTCTTCTGCACATTGGGCTATGCGCGAGTCGAACGACACTGTCATGGACATGGTTTTTATCGACAATGCGGGATTATAAAATTCATTCGTCTCATTGTGCATTGTTTTCGTTATCATCGGCCGGCAAGCCTCAGACGAATATGCTTTCACTCGCATCGTAGGATCATTCGGAATCCAAGTTCAACAGGCCCTCGGGCAAGATCCCACCATCGTCAAAGGAACATCGCCATGTAGATCGGGATGTAGACTACATCCCCGTCGACCCTGAGGTCCTTCCCGTGTATCACGAACGCCTTCTCGACCCTGTTCCTCTTCTTTTCCATGAACAGGTCCAGGGACTTGTGCCTGGATGATGCCGAGGGCTTCGCCTCCAAGGGGACGATCCCCTTGGTCCCCGGCAGGATGAAATCGACCTCGTAGAGCTGGCTTCCGCCGATCCTGAACTCATGGAACATCAGGTCGTATCCCAGAGAGGTCAGCTGTTGGGCCACGGCGTTCTCGAAGAACATCCCTTCGTTGATGGACAGCTTCCCTGCTATGAGGGCTTTGTATGTGTCTTCGAGCTCTTTTCTGTTGTTTCCGAACGCCAGGCTCACCAAGAGCCCTGTGTCCAGCAAGTACAGCTTGATCTTGCTGGAATCAGCTGTAAGGAACATGGCGACGCTTGGATCGGTACACATCTTGCATGGAACCGCGATGTCCGATTTAACAATCCATTCTATCGGTCTGGAGAAATCTCTGCTACGGGCGCCTTTCAGGATTATGCCTGGTGTGAACGTCTTCTTTCTTGAGGAGAGGAGCACAGGAATTCCGCGGAAGAGCATGCCGGTGCGCTCCCCTCTCTTCCCGGGAAGCTTCATGATGTCCTTCGCGTAGAGGCCGATGATGTCCCTCTTCGCCCTCTCGGAGGCCATGATGTTGTTGGTCCTGAGGAAGGCGTCCACGGCCTGAGGCATCCCGCCCACGACCATGTACGTCTTGAACTTCTCCATCATGGATGCATGGGCGTGCAGGCCCAGGGGCGTCCGCTGCGCGAACATCTCCCTCAGGATCGCGGCAGACGTTTCATCGCCGTTGGCCCACAGCCATTCCTCGAAATCCATCGGATGCATCGTGATGCTGTGCTCCTCGGAGGGTATGAGGATGCTTTTCACGTTCTGATGCAGGGAGATCAGCGAGCCTGTTTCTATGTAGTCGTAGCGATGGTCTGCGACCAGCGCCTTGATCATCTGCCTCGCCCTCGGATAGAACTGGACCTCGTCGAAGATTATGATGCTCTCGCGCTCGTGCAGAGCCGTGCCGAGCTCCAGCTGGAGCCTCTGGAAGAACACATCGAGGTTCTGGGAGTGGTTCCTGAAGATGCTCATCAGGCTATCGGATGCGCTGGAGAAATCGATGACCATGTGCGACCGGTACTCCTGCTTGGCGAATTCGATGGCGGCCGTGGTCTTGCCCACGCGGCGTGCCCCTTCTATCAGGACTGCTGTCCTTCCGTCATCGGCTTCTTTCCACTCCTTGAGCTGGTCGTAAATCTTGCGCCTGAACATCGTTCGGTCATATCTATGCAGAGATAAAAATGCACGTATGGAAGATTCCGCAGAGCCAAAAAATGCACGTATGGAAGATTATGCAACATCAAGAATCGCACGTATGGAAGATTCCGGATCGCCTTCTCAGCGACCCGCTGAGCGCCCTCATGTTCTCGTCGGACGTCGCCGGGCAGACCCCGCACCCCGGAGCGACCACGGCGAATCCAGCCTCCTCGCATCTCCTGGCCTCGGCGACCACATCTTGGGCGGTCCCTTCGAGCAGGCGCTTCACCGGCCCCACGCTCCCGACGACGCTGCATCTGCCGTTCACCTTCTCCATGAGCTCGAACGGGTCCACGGAATCCTCCAGGGACAGCGCATCCGCGCCCGTGGACGCCATATCGTCTACGATGGGCATGGCCTCGCCGCAGATGTGCAGTATGGACGTCGCCCTTCCTGTGCGGAGGCAGGAGCTCCTGCTCCCTGCCAGCGCCATGTACTGCGACGGATCGATGATGTCCGGGGACGCCACCCCGTCGGGCATGAGCACGATGTCCGCGCCGGCATCCGCCAGCGCCTTCACGTACTCTGTCTGCAGCCTGTCCATGGCGGCGGACCACTTCCCGACCTCGTCGGGGCACAGGATCGAGCCTATCGCGATCGATTCCGCTCCGATCGCCTGGCCGGCCAGCGTCAGCGGGGCCGCCGCCCCGGCTATGACAGGAAGCTCCTCATGCCTCTTCCTGATAATCGACACAGCCTCTGTCGCCACGGCCAGCCTCCCGGACGCGACGTACTCCGAAGGATCGACGCAGGGGACCTCCGGCAGGCCGTCTGCCATCGGGTCCTTCGTCTGCAGGCTCCTCCTGATGGCGGGCATCCCGGCCCTCCCGTTCAGGTCCACCTTGCAGCCGAGGGCTTCGGCTTCCGCGGTCATGCAGAACGGCACCCTGGCTGACTCGAAGCCGAAGATCTCCGCCTGGGCGCTTCCGAGCGCCGCCATCTTCTCGGGGTCGGCATGGGCCTCCGGCCAGGACGCTCCGCATGCGTCCATCTGACTGTATGTCGCGGACTGGGTGAATATCGCCACAGGGGTCCGGTCCGGCGCATCGCCGGAGAGCGCCTGCAGGACCCTGTCGCGGGAATCGGATGCCATGGACGGGGAATCGCCTGCATGCGTTAAACAGGTGCCGACGATCCTCTCGACAGGATTATCAAGCAGGAGGCTCTCTTCCGCAGATAGGAGCAGAGGACATGGCAACGGAATCGTTCTATCAGGACCTGGTCATAGACACGCCCGAGAAGGCCGCCAGGCTGGAGGCTATGTTCGAAGAAGATGCGCATTTCATCTCGCCCGGCACTCCGAAAGTCCCGTTCAACGACCCTGAGACAAGAAGGCGCGTGATCGAGAAGTACGGTGGCAAGCGGGACGTTTCGGAAAGGCTCTGAACCGTCTTTGTTTGGCTTCAGCGACGGCTTGTCTCGAAGAACGCAGTCTGATTACGGCTCTGGAAGCAGTACGCAATGAGGCATGAGTTCACTTCGTGCACCCCATCTATACAAATCACACTTCCAACACAGGAGGCGGACACAATGGCAACGGAATCGTTCTACCAGGATCTGGTCATAGACACGCCCGAGAAGGCTGCGAGGCTGGAGGCACTGTTCAAAGAAGATGTGCACTACATACCTGCAGGCACGCCTCCAGTCGCAATCAACGACCCTGAGGTACTGAAGGGCGTTGCAAAAAGATACAAGCTCGAATGAGCGATGCAATGCCCAACGACATGGATTACACACTGCGCATCAGAGCAGGTAGAGCTAGAAATGGCCCATTTCGGCTCAATGAGGGTTTTGTATAGTTCTACTTGGGAAAGTTGTAATAGATTTGGTCTCTGCTTGCAATGACATCGTCGGTTGCAGGATGATCCGTCTCGATTGCGAGGATGAGCTGGTCGGATACTATGAAAGGTATGGATTCAAGCTAATAGGTAAGCACGAGTGCGGGGGCCTGAACCAGATGATGACCCTTCTGAAGTGAACCGTCCCGTGCCAACGGTTAATACGACATCCTCCAATCAGGGACCTATGATAACAGCGATCCGCAACGGATGGATCGTCACGCAAGACGGTTCCAGGCGCATCCTGAAAGGGGATGTGGTCATCGACGGCGAGAGGATAGTCTCGGTCGGCCCCGAGTACAAGGGCGCTGCCGACAGGGAGATCGATGCCGCCGGCGACATCGTCATGCCGGGGATGGTCAACACCCATACCCATGTGGCCATGTCTGTCATGAAGGGGGTCGTCGACGACCTGACCTTCCCGGATTTCCTGGACAAGGTCTTCAAGATAGACTCCGACAGGACCGATGCGGACCTCGCGCTGGGCGCCAAGCTCGGCTGCATGGAGATGATGCGCGGAGGCACCACCACTTTCATGGATTTGTACTACTCCGAGGACGTCATCGCCAGGGCCGTCCAGGAAGCGGGCATCAGAGGGGTGCTCTGCTGGTGCGTCCTGGACCAGGAGTGCACCACCCAGAACGGCAATCCCCTGGACAACTGCAAGCATTTCCATCAGAGGTTCAAGGACGAGAGGAAGATCGTCCCCGGAGTAGGCCTCCAGGGAGTGTACGTGTGCAGCGAGGAGACCTGCGTCGGAGCGAAGGAGTTCTCCGACAAGGTCAGCGCGCCCATGAACTTCCATCTCTCCGAGACCAGAGGGGAGGTCAACGACCACAAGAGGAAGACGGGCATGCGCCCGGCCGAGTGGCTGTCGAACATCGGCGTGCTGGGCCCCAGGGGCGTCGCCGCCCATTCGGCATGGCTGACCCTCAGGGAGGTCAGGCTGATGGGCGAGGCGGGGATGTCGGTGTCCTCATGCCCCGTCTCCAACATGAAGCTGGCCACCGGCGGCGTCGCCCCCGTTCCGGAATTCCAGAAGTACGGCGTGAACGTCTCGGTCGGGACGGACGGGAGCACCACCAACAACACATTGGACATGTTCGCCGAGATGAAGATCCTCGGCCTCCTGCAGAAGTCCAGCCGGTGGGATCCCACCGTCACGGCCGCGCAGGAGCTCCTGGACTTCGCCACTGTAAACGGGGCGAAGGCCGTCGGGATGCAGGATTCGATAGGGTCCATCGAGCCCGGGAAGTACGCCGACATCGTCATACTCGACGGAAAGGCGCCCAACCTGAGGCCCCTGCTCCCGGAGAACATCGTCGCCAACATCGTCTACTCCGGCAACAGCCTGAACGTCAAGACCGTGCTCTGCCAGGGAGACGTCGTCGTGGACGGCGGGAAGATAGCGACGCTCGACGCCGAGTCCGTGCTCGCAGAGTCCGAGGATGCCTGGCGCTCCCTTTGCATGAGATGATACCATGGAAGCGGTGTTCGCCAAGCCTGACTGGGAAGGGATCCGCGAGAGCGGCCGCATGGCCATGGACATGCATTTCCATACCAGCTGCTCCGATTCGTTCACGGACATCAAGTCCGCCCTGTCCCTCGCCGAGGAGCGGGGGATCGGGCTGGCGGTCACCGACCACAACCTCATATCGTCGCTGACGAAGATCAAGGGCACGGAGCCGCCCGTCCCGGTGATCCCGGGGATGGAGGTCAGCACCACCGACGGCCCCCACATCCTGGTCTACTTCTACGACCTCAGGGACCTGGAGCGGTTCTGGCACCGGTCCATCCGCCCCCAGCTGGGGGAATGCCCTTGGCTCGCCCTGAGGAACCTTCCCACGGCGGCCCTCCTCGACCTGCTCGAGGATGAGAACTGTGTCGTGTCCGCCGCCCATCCGATGGGCTACCTGGGCACCCTCAAGGGCGCGGAGGTCTGCGTCCGCCGCCATGTGCTGGACGAGGCCACCGTCCTCAGGATGGACGCCTACGAGGTGATATGCAGCGGGATGACCCGCGACTCGAACCTCAAGGCGCTGGAAGCCGCCTCCCGCCACGGGCTCGGCTTCACCGGAGGCTCCGACGGTCATACTTTAGGAGAGCTGGGGCGCGTGGTCACGGTCTCCGATGCAAATGACGTGGACTCGTTCCTGGATTCGATAAAGGATCATAGGAACGACGTCGTCGGCCTGGAGAAGACCGTCCCCCGCAAGGTCCAGATGGCTTCTGCATCCCTCGCGAAGTTCATGATGCACTCCCCTTCTGCTCTCAGGGTCCAGGCCAGGCAGACCGCCAGGTCCGCGGACCGCACCGCCAAGAGGACGGTGGCCAGCATAAGGGCCGAGACCGAGCGCATCCGCGACGGCATCGGCAGCCAGGTCCGCAGGCGCTGAGATCGGCGGTCATTCTTCGGGCTCTTCGTCCGAAGGCTCCGCGCCGGAGCCGGGCTTGAGCCTTTTGCGGTAGAACACCAGCATGATGACGGCAGCGACCGCGAGCACCACAAGGTGTATCCACATGGCCAGGTAGTTCGGCACCAGGATGATCACCAGCGCATCGATGAGGATGACGACGATGTACGTGTTGATGTCCAGGAACTTCTGGTAGATCTCCATCGGCTCGTCCTTGGCCCCTTCCCTGTTGGCGATGTGGCGCGCCCCGGTGATGATCAGCTCGTCGAGGAACTTGACGTTGTTAACCAGGTGGTAGATTGGCACCGACAGGAGCAGGAAGTTCACGGTCAGCATCAGCACTCCCCACACCAGGTAGCTGGACCCGAAACTGGCGGTCATCCAGTCCACTGCGGGCTTCAGCCCGACGTAGAACACGATCTCGATCAGCGCTATGGCCAGGATGTTGATGTAGGTGTGAGTCATGCTCCTGCGGACGGCCTTCTGCGACCTCGTGGACGTGGCCGAGACGCGGTTGTACATGTTGTCCCTGGCCATGTTCACCTTGCACGCGGCGTTGTATAGGGGCCTGGGGCACTTCGCCACGGCGCCGTCCCATATCTCGGGAGCGAACTTCGTTATGAACGGGAGCATCACCATCGAGACCAGCGCGGCTCCGACGACCGACGTGTAGAACGCGTTGTTCACGACCCCGTAGCCCAGGGCCTCGGAGGCGATGATGAACGCGAACTCCCCCATGGCCGCCAGGGCAGTGGCGGACAGGAAACCGTTGCGGCAGGACTCTCCCCCGATCCAGTAGGCCAGGAAGACCGTCGCGGTCTTGAGCACTGCGAACAGGATGTAGAACGTGAAGATCGTCGTGAGGTTGTCCAGCAGCGTGGACACCGTTATCTCCATCCCTATCGAGATGAAGAACACGGCCATGAACAGGTCCCTCATGGGCTCTATCTTGTGGTTGATGTCCTTGCTCTTCCTGCTGGCGGCTATCATCATCCCCATCAGGAAGGCCCCGATGGCCATGGACAGGCCGATGTAGATGGACAGCAGCGCCATGCCGAACGCCAGCCCGACAGAGAAAACGGTCAGGATCTCGTCCGAGACGTTGTCCGACACCCAGTTGATCATCTTCGGGATGAGCTTCAGCCCCACCACGAGACTGACTATCATGAAGATCAGGATGCTGACGATCATCACGATGAGCTCGTTGACGTTCATGTTCTGCCCAGCGATGATCGGGGTGATCATGGACAGTATGATGACCTGGCCGATGTCCTCCATGATGGTGATGAGGACGAGCATCTCGATGTGCTCCTTGTCCAGGCGGTTCTGCGACTTCAGGACCGCCATGACGACGGCCGTGCTTGAACCGGATATGATGGCGCCCAGGCAGATGCACTGGACGCTGTCGAACCCCATCAGGGACCCGCCGATTATCCCTCCCAAGACCATCAGCGGCAATTGGATGATCGCCACCTCTATGGCGAAAAGCCCCTGCTTCCGGATCTTCTTCAGATTGATCTCCAATCCGATGCAGAACATCAGCATGACCAATCCTATGTCGGACAGTATGTCGACGACCTCGTGGCTCTCTTCGGTGACAGTCCAGACGTTCGCGATGATGATCCCTGCGACGATGTACCCGATGAGCGGAGGCAGCTTGATGCGATTGAAAACTATGGAACAGGCCGCAGCGAGAAGCGTGAAGAGCGCGAGACTCGTCAGTAGCACCATTTCTTCCATGCATCCACCCTAATGGACTAATGTTCTTCATGCTTATATCCGTATCGGATAAAACCGCTGTCTGGCTCATGCTTTTCTGCCGACGGACATGATCCGCATGCCCCCTTTCTCTGCCCTTATCTCCTCGAGCATGGACACCATGGAGCCCCAATCGCCGATCCCGGTGGCGAGCCTCAGCCGGTGCTCCCTGCACCCGCGGCATCCGGTTATGAACTTCGGGGCGATGCTGCGCATCTTGCTGACCCCCACGTCGGGGCCTTTTTCGTCGAAGACCATCTCCGCCAGCCCGATGCACCAGTCGATCTGCTGGGAGACCGTCGGATACGGGAGCATCGTGCCGTCCTTCAGGAGGCGGTCCGTCTGCGTCAGCAGCCATGGGTTCCCGACTCCCCCTCTGGCGACCATGACCCCTTCCGCTTTTGCGAGCTCCTTGGCGCGGAGGGCATCTTCGGCAGTGTAGATGTTGCCGGATATGATCAGCGGCACGCCCATCTCCTTCCCGAGCCCTTCGACCAGGCCGTAGCGGGGCTCTCCGGCGTACCTGTCCCTGGCGGTGCGGGCATGGAGCGAGACCGCATCCGCGCCGGCATCCTCCAGCTCCGATATGACTTGGCGGAAGGTCAGCGATTCCAGGCTCATCCCGAGCCTGATCTTGGCAGTCACGGGGACGTCCGCTTTCTTCTTGATCGAGCGGACGATCTCCCCGCATCTCGCCGGATCGGACATCAGCACGGAGCCTGCGCCGCTGCGCATGACCTTCTCCACCGGGCAGCTCATGTTGACATCGATGAAGTCTATGTTCGGATTGATCCTCAGCGCCTCTGCGGCGGCATCGGCCATCTGCTCCGGGCTGCTCCCGAAGAGCTGGAGGCCGGTGAACGGGCATCTCCCGAACTCCAGGTACTCCGGCCTGCAGGACGGGTTGTTCAGCACGGCGCCGTCGGAGGTCATCTCGGTCATGACCACGGACGCTCCGAACGGCTGCATGAACTCCCTGTAGCTCCTGAAGGTGTAGCCCGACATGGGCCCCAGCACAACGGGCCCGGGTATCTGCAGGTCTCCGATCCTCCACATGATGCCGATGCATTGGCAGGACGATGATAATGCTCTCGGTCCGAAGGATGTCCGACCGCCAACGCTCTGCGAACCAGTCCGGACTAGTCCGAACTAGTTCGCAAGTAGTTCGGAGCTCAGTCGCAAGCAGTCAGATCAGCACATTCCAGATGCTGTTGCGGTTGGTGCCCTCGTTCTCGATAAGCCCTTTCTGCTTCAGGGACGAGATCGTCCGCTTGATCCCGGATTCGCTCTGACCGATGCTCTCGGCCATCTCGGAAATCTTCGCATGCCTGTGCATCCTGAGGTAGTCCAGGACCATCTGCTCCCTGTCGTCCAGCGCCACATCCCCGCGCGCCCTGGCCTTCCTTGCCGCGACATAAGACGGTTCGAAGGCGAACGGGATGGTCACTGTCACAGAGCCCTCGGACACTTTCATGGAATCAGGCCCGTATCTCTCGATGATCGTGGGGATCCCGTGGCCGGTGTTCTCGACGAATCCCATCATGACGGCCAATCTGAACAAGGAGCCGTTGACAGGCGCGCTGCGCCCATTGTAGAGGTCGCTCATAGGGATGCCGTAGGGCGTTGAGCCGCTGGATTCAATCTCGATGCGGTCGTCGAAGATCGCCACAAGAGGCGGGATTCCCGTGCGCCAGCTGTTGTGGAGGCAGGCGTTGTACCAAGCTTCTCTGAAACAGTTGAGGTCGAAGAGGTCCGTATCGACGCGGTCGCCTGAGGCCACGTCTATCTTCGTCTCGTTGCGGGACTGCAGAGAATCGAAGACGATCTTCATGCTCATGAACATGCATTGGTTGCCGTAGTCCGTCCGTTTGGAGAACACCGTTTTGTCCAGGCCCTCGAATTCGACTATCTGCATCATGAGATGGTTCTCATCGGACAGGATCCACGCATTCAGGTTGAACCTGCGCCCTGTTGTCAGCAGACCAATGCTGTCGTAGAAATCGAGATCGTTGCGAGGGCGAAGGCCTCTGGAGGACATCATGTCGCCGAGGGCGGAGAACGTGTGGTCCTGAGCGTAAGAATCCATCTCCCTCATCGAATCGTAGCCTCTGGACAGGACCATCTTGGCCACAAGCTCGGGGGAAGCCGATTCGTTCGAAGCGCCATGCCTGATGAAGTACCTGCCATCGCAGGAATACGGGACGTCGTAGCCGCTGGAGCTCATGGCGATGTATCTCTTCCCATCGTCCGATTCCATTATCCGGACATCGACGAGCACACGGGACCGGACGTCATCGCGGACAGCGTTCCTGATCTTCTCAAGAGCGGAATCGGCGATGTCCATTCCGGCGACGTCGCCGTTGCCATCGATGCCGAAATAGACCGTTCCGGCGTTGGACCTGTTCAGCATCGCCGTGAGGCTGAGGACCCCCTCATCCAGCCGGGCGAGGCTTTCTTCGAACTCAACGGTCTCAGACTCCTTTCCTATGTTCATCGTGCTCAGTGCTCTCTGTCGGTATCTATCGGTTCTCGGACTGGTCCGAACCGGTTCAATCATGTCATGGACGATTTCCGGAGCGCATCGGATGCAGGCTCCCCGATCGCATCCGCGCCCTCAGATGTAGTCCGAAATGTAAGGTATCTCATGGATCAGGATCTCGTCCAGGGCCTCTATGGCCTTGTGCGGCCCTTCGATCCTCTCGAGCCTCTCCAGCTGCGAAGCGGACATGTACCCCAGCAGGAGCGTGGTCAGCGTCCCGATGGACATGGAGAGCACATGGTCCGGCTCCCTGTCGGTGAGCTCCGCCCTTCCCTTGTGGAACAGGACGTTGAACGTCCCGTTGTTCCACTCCAGGAACGGGTCCTCCACCTTGAACGCGAAGCAGACGTCCGCTTCCGCGTCATCGGCCCTGTAGTCCTCGAAGAACATCCTCACGTCCACGATGCGGGCCATCATGTACGGGCGGATGGCCTCCGTGACGTTCCCGTCCTCCAGGATGAAGGCCATCAGCTCGTTCCTGTACGAGTTGCCGCGGACCTCGTCGATCATGGAGTAGTGGGCGCTGATGTAGTCCCAAAGGCCCTTCTGCGCCTCCATGCTCAGATAAACCATCTCCTTGATGTGCATGACATCCTCTTTGATCATGTACACCATGTAGCCCATGGCCTCGTCGCCCTCGTTGTAGTACATGGCGACGATGGTGTCCTCCTCGTCCCACCTCCAGTACTCTTCCCAGGCGACCTGGTCCCTGAGGATGCAGCCATGGGTCCTCAGCGCGAAGCGCGCATGGAGGTTCATGAACTCGGGGTTGTCCCAAGCCACCCTGCGGACGTAGCCGGGGGCGCGGTCGGTCCTGCGGCCCGGATAGATCTGAGTGTCCTTGACCTTGTACGAGATCTTGTTGGAGACGATCTCCCATCCGAACTTCCGGTACAGCGGGATGGAGTAGGGGAATAGCAGCGCCAGGGACCTGCCGTCTTCCCTGATCCTGGTGAGGACGATGCGGAGTAGGCGCTTCATGATCCCGCGTCCAGAGTACTCCGGATACGTGGACACGCTGGTGATGTGCCCGATGTCGTACACCGCGGAATGGATGTTCATCCTCAGGGGGAACACGGCTATCTGGGAGACCAGGTCGTCCCCGTCCCAGCAGCCCATGACGTCGGCTCTCTCGAGGATCGGGAACTTGGACTGCATGATCTCGTCGTCCCGCCAGCCGGCCCTCATGAGGTCCTCTTCGGTGACCTGGAATGCGTAGCGCAGGAGCGCGTTGTACTTGTCCAGGTCGTCTGTGGTGAGGCTGCGCACTTCGAGCGTGGGGTCGAGTCCCTTCGTCATATCGGTGTCTCCTTGCAGTCCGGATGGAAGCGTCGGATAAGGTCGTATCGTCGGATGCAACGGGCTCCGGCGGGTGCCGGAGGCCGATACGGTCAGAAGATCGGAATGTCTCATCACGGCCCTTCTCGAGTTCTGTTCAGGAATCGAGCTGCAATCCGGATGGGCGCGGTCGGTTCCGGCTCTGACAGCCGGTTTCGATCGGAACAGCTCGCGCGCCTTGGCTTTTCCGACGGAACATCTCGTTGACCTCCTCGGCAGAAGGCGGCGCGGGAATGTTCGAGACTTTGACTTCCTCGAAGAAGCAGGGGGCATAGAGGGGCAGATGGACGATCCCCCGTTCGTCAATCTCGATGTTGGAGTCCATGATCTTGTACCCTTCACGTTTCCTGTCTTTTTCTTCCATTAGTGTGGACAGAGACTTTGCTTTCTTGTTCCTTCCAGATTTCACTTCGATCAGCATCGGAGTCCCTTTGAATTCGGTGACGAAATCGATTTCCAGCGAGCTGTCTGGTTTGGCGTAGTAGTAGAGTGGGTATTTGTTCTTCGTCAAAGCCGAGGCTACAGCGCATTCCATTACTGCTCCGTTATTGGAATAGGGGTCTCTCAGTCCGACATCAGCAGGGTCATTTGCATTCATGAGTGCCATGAGCAGGCCTGTGTCGTTCATGAAGAATTTGAACGAATCCTCAAGGACCTTGCCGCACAGGGGCTTGTTCGGTTCCGTGAGATTGTAGCACAGTGATATCAATCCAGCTTCTTTCAGCCATTCGAGCGAGTTTCTGTATGTCTTTTTTCCTACGCCTTTTTTCTTCTCAACGTCCGCATAGATGAATTTCTTGTTCACTTTGGATAGCTGGTGCGGTATGGAGTCAAGGCACAAGTTGATTTTAACGCGTCCAGCTTTGCGAGAGTATTTGCCCGTATCTGCCTTCAGTATCCTGAAGAGTCATTATTTCCTCCAAGGTGTCATATGTTACGACATAGTCCTTAGTCTCGATGTACGTTTTGACTGCTGCCGGCATCCCGCCTACCACCATGTACATTCTGAAGTATTTGGTAAACATCTGATGGAAGTAATCATCGATATGCTCCCGATTCTGGATGTTGGCACGGATCTGGGCGATGAGGTTCTTGTCGATTCCTGTGGCCCATAGATATTCTTCAAAATCCATCGGGCTAGTTGACATGGAAGTTGGTGCTTCTTGACCTTGGACTCGGTCAAGGTTTTCGAAGCCTGTCTGTCAGCAGAACGGCCTGCATTCGCAGACACGATAGTTCAATGGAATGTTCGCGCAACCTTTATCATCTCGGACGGCGAGCCGTCTTCCCATGCAATACCTGCCCGTTCTGCTGAGGCTCCGGCCTGACAAGAAGCAGCAGCGCAGACTATGCAAGACGATCGACACCTGCAGGGACACGTACAACCGCCTCATGGACGAAG
>CAVICI010000010.1:0-44592 GCA_963640995.1 Dialister hominis
CAAGCCGCTGCGCATAGATTCCGCGGAGCGCGAATGGAAGCGCGGCGCGGGGACCATGAAGGTCGCTTCCGCATCGCTGGACAATCTGGCCGTCCGGGACTCGGACATCTGGACATCAATGCACACGAAAAGGCATCACTGACAGACGTCGTAGCCTGCCATCCATCCAGCCATCCAGCATCATTATATACAGGTCTGGCGATGGGAGAATCATCCAAGAAAGTTAACTCGCAACGAGCTAACGGCTGTTCGGCGTGTGAAAGCACAACGGAAGCTTGGAAGTGTGTTGCGCCTAGAAATAGGCGTTCGGAGAGATCCGGATCGACAGGCACACCTGGCTGCGATTCAAAATCGTGGCTGGAGCACGAATATCAGCATCTGCATTTGCGCCCAGATGTCCAAAGCAGAAGGACGCATGATGTTAAGATGAGGTTGATGCAGCTCTAACGGTAGAGCGCCCCTCCCGAAAGGGCAAGGGGGCATGGGGTCCGCCCCATGATCGGCTGGGCATGGCACCTAAGGTGGAGAGATCCGCCAGAAAGCGCCAGAAAGGCCCGCGGGTGCTCCAATGCACTCGCCATGGCAATGTTGCACCTGATGCAACTGCAACCAAGGGAACCGGCTTAGCGCCAGGTTGGTTTGGTGAAGGTCCAGCTGGTGTAGCGCACCGGGTGAGCGCCTCTCGAAAGGGAGGAGGGAAAGGGTTCGACTCCCTTCCCAGCTGGAAGTTATGCCCCGAGGGATCGGAGAGATCCGTGAGAACGGTAGCGTAGGGTCCAGTGCAGCGGCCCCAATCGGAGATGCTGGTAAGCCTCTGACAAGATCAGGCAGGTGGGGGGTAAAAGCCCCAGTTGCGGTCGGCAGCACCGCCTAGGAAACTAGGCGCAACCAAGGGCGCTTGCGCCCTTGGCACATCTTCTATATCGATTCCAGTACATCGTTTCTCTTTCATGTTCGTGCATATGCGGTCATTTTCCGCGCGCTCAGCCTGAATCTGCTATGTGCCGATCTGCCGCCCAGCCCGTCCAGCGGAGAGAACGTTCCGCATCTCATCACGAATCTCCGCCAGTATCCGTATGCCGATCATGGGCTATCGCAGAGGCGCAGGCAGATTCTTGTCGGAAGCCTCGATGCAGTCGAGAATGCACGTCGCAGGAAGCCTGGACCAGCATCTCGAAAGCCGCCGGGAACGGGCTCGCAGCCTGTGAACCTGGACCCCGGGCCCGGCTTGCCAGTTATTCCCGCCAATGGTCGCTGAGACCAATGCTCCCGACCTGCCTCTTTAAGTTCCTTCAGCACAATCGCCCGGCCATGATAGAGTCCTTCGACATCGCGGAAAAGGAGCTGGCGCTGGTCGTAATCGATGTCCAGAAGAGGTTCCTCGTCAATGACGGGATCCGGAGGACTGCGGAGGCCATGCTGCCGACGATAAACAGGGCATCGGCCATGTTCCGGATGGCCGGCAGGCCCGTGGTGACGGTCTGGTACGACCTCCTGGTGGAGCCTTTGACCGGCAGGGACCCGTCCGAGGACCCCGTGGACGGTCTCGTTCGGGATGAGAGCGATATCGTCGTCCACAAGACCGAGATGAGCGCCTTCAGGGGGACCGGCCTTAGGGGGATCCTCGAAGGGCTGGGCGTGGACGGCATCGTCGTCTGCGGACTCGCTTCAAGGTTCTGCGTCCTGTCCACGTACTTCGGGGCGATGGAGTTCGACATCTGCCCGTACATCCTGTGCGGCGGGACGGCATCCTCGGTCGCCGACCACATCGGCATGGTGGAGGCCATCTGCAACACCGCCACCCTCGATTCGATCAAAGCCAACCGCGCCTTCCGCGGCATCCTCTGACATCATCGTCCGCAACAATAGTCTACTATATCGGCGATAGCGGATGCCATGAAGCTGTACGAGGCATACGAGCTCGCGATAAGGACAGGCATGTCCGCTGACCCCCGTCCCGAGTCAGAGGTGCGGAAGGTCCTGGACGATGCCAGGGAGTCTTATGAGAAGATGCCCGATGACAGGAAGGAGCTCTTCGATCCCGAAAGGCTCTGGAACCCCTACCAGGACTGCAGGTTCTCCGTCATGGCCGAAGAGGCGAAGGAGATCGAGGCCGAGACGCTGATGTGGGGCGTGGACATCGGAGCGGCAGAGGTGCTGCTGGCTGACAGGCTCAGGGAGAAAGGGAAGGCCATCTCGGCCGTTGTGGGGCATCATCCCATCGGGACCGCCCGCACCTGCTTCCCCGAGGTCATGTGGATGCAGGCCGACATGTACCACGGCGCCGGCGTGCCCATCAACGTCTCGGAAGGGCTGATGAAGGGCCGCATGGACGAGGTCCTGAGAGGGGTCATGGGATCGAACTACAACCAGGGCGCCGATGCGGCCAGGCTGCTTGGGATCCCGCTGTTCAACGTCCATTCTCCCTCGGACAACATGGTCCAGAGGCACATGGAGCAGATGTTCGAGGAATCCGATCCCAGGACGCTCGGCGACCTGATCGACAGGCTCTACCGGGAGCCGGAGTTCAGGCAGGCGGCCAAGTACAACAGCCCGCCGAAGATCATGGTCGGGACCAAGGACGGGCGCTGCGGGAAGATCCTGTGCAAGATGACCGGCGGAACGTCCGGGCCCAAGGAGATCTACGAGAAGCTGGCTCAGGCCGGAGTGGGCACGGTGGTCGGGATGCACTTCCCCGAGAGCCATCTGGAGGAGGCCAGGAAGAGCAACGTCAACATCGTCATCTCCGGGCACATGTCCTCCGATTCGCTCGGCATCAACCTGATCTGCGACGTGTGGGAGAAGGAGGGCATCGGCATCCTCCCGTGCTCCGGGTTCACCAGGTTCTCCCGCAACTGAGGCTGTCCATCCATGGCCATGGAGCCCGCTTGCTCCATGGCCGCCGGGAAGCCTCGAAAAAACGTTTAATAGCCCTTATCAGTGGGCCGGGGCATGAAGCAGAGCGGGCACGGGCTGCTGATGGCGACGATCGCCATCAGCATGTTCCTGGACGGATTGGACGGCACCATCGTCAACGTCGCGCTTCCCGACATCGCCGGGTACTTCGGCATCGGGACGGGTGACACGTCTTGGGTCGTTACCGTGTACTTCCTAGTGATGGCAGGGCTGATCCTGGTGTTCGGCCGTATCTGCGACATGGGCGCCTTGAAGAAGGTGCTGATGTCCGGGATGGCCGTGTTCACGTTCGGGTCGCTGATGTGCGGCTTGTCTCCGACGTTCCCGATGCTGCTCGCCTTCAGGGCCGTCCAGGGCGCCGGGGCCGCGATGCTCGCGTCGTCCGCGGTCATGCTCGGCGTCAAGCACCTTCCGAAGGAGAAGATCGGCATCGCCATGGCCCTGGTCGTGCTGGGGACGTCGCTGGGAGTGGCTGTCGGCCCCACGCTCGGAGCAGTGCTCACAGAGGCGATATCCTGGCATTGGATATTCTTCATCAACGTGCCGATAGGAGCGGTCGCGATCCTGATGGCCCATCGCGCCGTGCCGTCGGACAGGGAGCTGGAGAAGGGGGACCTGGACCTGCCGGGCTCCGCCATGCTGTTCGCCGCGATAGTGCTGGGGCTGTTCGCTGTCGAGAGGATGCCTTCAGAGGGCCTGAACGCTTCCGGCATCGCATCCATCGCCGGCTGCATCATCCTGCTGGCTGCGTTCTTCGCATACGAGAAAGGGAAGGCCAGCCCCGTGCTCAAGACGTCCCTGTTCCGCAACAGGGGCTTCGACACCGCCATCATCGCGTACATCGCCGTGAACATGTGCATCATGGGCGCGGTCTACCTGCTGCCGTTCTTCATGAGGAAGGTCATGGGCTTCGACACCTTGGAGAGCGGATTGTTCCTGTCCCTCCAGGCCATATCGATGATAGCCTGCTGCCTCGTGGTCGGCAGGAAGTCCGACATCCTCGGCGACCGTCCCTTCGCGATCATCGCCTGCATCATGCTCCTCGTTTTCTCCGTGGCGGCGCTGGCCTGGGGCCCGGACAGCAGCCTCCTGCTCATAGGCGCCTCCCTGCTGGTGTGCGGAGGCGTCTGGGGGATTGGCGGAGGCCCTATGGGCGCGAGGATCGTCAATACCCTTCCGGACGAGGACAGGGGATCGGGCTCGTCGATGATTTCGTTCATCATGTACTTCAGCTCGGCTCTGGGAACCGCCTTGATCGCAGGGCTGTTCGGATTCGGGTCCGGAGCGGGATCGGGGTCCATATCGGATGTGTCCGTGGACACTTTCATGGACGGGTTCTCCTTCTGCATGGCGTTCTGCATAGTCCTGGCGCTGATCGCCCTAGCGTCGTCGTGGGCGCTGAGGTCCGACCGCAGGGGCCGTGGTGAAGGGCGTGCCTGAAAGGCGCTTCCGCGGCGATCTGCTCAGGCCGGTTCAATCTTGGATCCGAGCTCAGCAAATGTGCAGAAACCCACATCATTTTAAGAAAGTGAATGTGCAAAAACATGGGAAATTTTAAGAAAGTTAATGTGCAAAAATCGGGTTTATTTTAAGAAAGTGAATGTGCAAAAAGTCACTATCAAATAGGTCATCGTCGATTACGATACATGGAGGGGCTTGTTCTCAGGAGGAAAGCATACGACAAACTGCTTGAATGGAAGAACGAAAGCCATGGCGAGACCGCAATTCTAGTGAAAGGAGCCCGCAGGACCGGGAAGAGCTTTCTCGTGAGACATTTTGTCGAGAAAGAGTACAGGACTGCCATTATCATCGATTTCATGGGTCTGTCGGAGCGCATCAAAAAAGCGTTCAGCAACGATGCAGGAGATCTCGACCTGCTGTTTGCCAAGCTGTCTCTCGAATTCAGGACTCCTCTGTATCCGCGCGAATCCGCAATCGTCTTCGATGAAGTACAGGTGTTCCCGCGCGCCAGGGAATTGATAAAGCTGTTCGTGGCAGACGGCAGGTATGATTTCATCGAGACAGGCTCATTGCTATCGATCCAGCAGAATGTGAAGGACATACTCATACCATCTGAAGAGGAGGAGCTTGTCCTGAACCCGTTGGATTTCGAGGAGTTCCTGTGGGCAATGGGAGACACGAATTCATATCCTCTCCTGAAGGAGTTCTATGAGAACAGGCTGCCCCTCGGCGAAGGCGCTCACAAGATGATGATGGACTCTCTTCGGAAATACATGATCATCGGAGGCATGCCTGCGGTAGTCAAGGAGTATGTGACCTCAGGAGATTTCAGGAAGATCGATAGGCTGAAGAGAGACATCCTGAATCTATATCGTTCGGATTGCGCCAAATTCGCGGGGGCGCGTTCCGTATCCGTCAGGAGCATGTTCGACAACATCCCGTCTCAGCTGAACAAGAAGGGCAAAGACTACGATGTGAGATCGATCGGTTTGAATCCCAGAGAGCGCAAGGCTACGGAGTCATATCTCTGGCTTGAGGATTCTAAAGTCATCAATCTTTGCTTCAATGCCACCGATCCCGATGCGGGCCTGGCCCTTTACAAGGATGAAGCCCAGTACAAGATGTACATGGCCGATACCGGGCTTCTGATCACTCATGCCATTTCTGAGCTGGGCATGGACATGGAATCCGTTTATGCCGGCCTGCTCATGGACAGGCTCAGCCTGAACGAGGGGATGTTCGTCGAGAATCTTGTCTGCCAGATGCTCAACGCATCGGGCCACAGGCTGTTCTATTACTCCCGTTCGTCATCAAATGATCGGAGGAACGACATCGAGATCGATTTCCTGGTCATGCGCAACGGGAGGATCTGCCCGGTGGAGGTGAAGTCCGCACGTTCCACCAAGCACGTCTCCCTTGATAAGTTCAGAGAAAGGTTCGGGAAGCGCATCGGGCAGCCGTTCATACTGTGCACAAAGGATGTCGGCGAGAAAGACGGGATCGTCTATCTGCCGCTGTACATGGCCCCACTGCTCCGAGAGCCCTCAGAGGAATCGGACGCTTCTATCGGAGATGCCTGTTTCGGACAGGCATCGGTCAGTCGGCGAGGAGGTCCGAGATGCTCTGCAGATGCTCCGCGACGGACTTGCCCTTTTCGGTGAGGGTCAACGCAGAGAATCTGCCCCTGTTCTCAATCGTGATTATCCCTTTCTGCTGGAGGATCTCCAGCTTGTCTCCCATCCTGGTCCCGCGAGCGACGTTGTTATAGATGTCCGTCTTGAGGCATCCGGGATTGGTGTAGATGAACAGGATCACGTCGGCGGCATGGGGCTCGTCGAACACTTTCAGGCTGGCTGCGGGCTTGATCTCGATAGATTTTCTGTGCATAGGCGGCTCCCGTCAACATGTCGGATGATATGTCCTATTAATGCCTATATATGTACATTAAAACCGACCGTGGATTTTTATGACGGCGGGATTAAATTCTTGTTAATTAAACTAACTAAAATTTGGGTCCGTAATCCCGTTTCTTTCGGCCCTGATATGGGTCCGGGCATTGACGGTTGCTGAATCGCAATCCGGTACGGTTTTTCTGCGATGCCGTGGAACTCTGCGCCTAGCCGGCAGAATCCGATGGACAGAGCTGTCGGCTTTTCGGGAATCTGTGCACAGGGCAGGCGGCATCAGCGGCGGTCCGGGGCAAAGGGGCTTCGGAGAACCGCAAAGCGAGCTTTTGGTGCTGGGGCGGAGCGAGCCAACATCCCTTTAACCGATGCCGTCATAACAACGGACGATGCGCGCATCCGCGCATGAGATATGCACGGGAGCAGTCCCGCGGAAGTGACAACTTGTTCGAGAGGGCCTCCACAATCATACGCGACGGGTCGAAGTTCGATTATTCCTATGTCCCCAAGGCTCTGGTCCACCGCGAGGAGCAGATGTCCCGCCTGGAGCTGCTCTTCCGCCCGCTGGCGGACCAGAACCGCTCGTGCACTGCGTTCCTCACTGGAGGCGTCGGCACCGGGAAGACCGCCACTGCCAGCCGTTTCTGCGAGGACCTCAGGGCCTATCTCTTCAAGGACGGCCGCCCGATGGATGTCATATACATCAACTGCAGGAACAGCTCCGAGACCGGGGCCATGATAGCGATCCTGCGCCATTTCGACCCCGGGTTCCCCCTGAGGGGATTCTCCATGGACGACATGTCCCGGTCTCTTGCCATCCACCTCGCTTCCAACGAGACCGCCATCACGGTGGTCCTGGACGAGGTCGACGTGCTGCTCAAGAAAGGGCCCTGCAACCTGGTCTACCAGCTCACCCGCGCCGGGGGGAAGGCCCCCGTGTCGCTTATGATGATCTCCCAGTTCCAGGTGGACAGCCTCCTCGACGAGGCCTCCATGTCCACTTTCAAAAGGTCCAACACCGTCAAGTTCAGCAGGTACAGCCGCGACGAGCTGAGGGAGATCGTCGCTGCCAGGGCCGAGGAGGCGCTCTTCCCCGGCCGCATCTCGGACGAGGCCTTGGACCTGATAGCAGAGCAGTCCTCCGACTACGGGGACGCCAGGATGGCCATAGAGCTGTTGGAGAGGGCCTCCGCCATCGCAGAGGAGGACTCCTTGGGGGAGGTCACCGTGGAGCACGCCCGCTCCGCCAAGGCGATGATATACAGCTCCGTCTCGGAGAACAAGCTCCGCACCCTGGACATCAACAGGATGGCGGTCCTCCTTGCAATCGCCAGGGCGATGAAGCAGAACCTCTCGATACCCTCTGCCGCGGCCGAGAAGACCTATGCGGTCGTCTGCGAGGAGTACAGCCTCAAGGCGAGGAAGCACACCCAGTTCTGGACCTACGTTCAGGACTTGGACAGGGTAGGCGCCATAAAGCTGGAGATCCGCGACGACTCCACCGGGCGCAACGGGGTGGTGAAGCTGACGGACATCCCGTCCAAGGTGCTGGCCGGGAAGATGGAGTCGCTCATAGAAGAGAAGCTGCAGGAGGACGACGATGCGGTGCGATCTCTGCGGGCGCGACGCGGTCACTTTCCTGAGGTACAACGGCACCCATCTCTGCGCCGAGCATTTCATGAGGTACGTGGACCGCAGGGTCAAGAAGGAGATCCGCAAGCAGATCCGCGCCTCTGCCGGAGACAGGATAGCCGTCGCCGTGTCCGGCGGCAAGGACAGCATGGTCGCCCTGAAGATGGTGTCGTCCGTCTTCGGTCCCAGGAACGGGGTGGAGGTCCATGCCATAACTATCGACGAAGGTATCGCCGGATATCGCCCTCCCAGCGTCGACATCGTCAGAAGGTATTGCGAATCGAACGGGATCGGTTTCCATCTGAGGTCCTTCTCGGAGCTGGGGGTCAGCATGGACGAGGTCGCCCCGATCTCCGGCGATTCCAGCCCCTGCACCTACTGCGGAGTATTCCGCAGAAGGCTCATGAACGACGAGGCAAGGAGGATCGGCGCCGACTGGCTGGCCACCGGCCACAACCTGGACGACATGGCCCAGTCCGTCATGATGAACTTCGTCAGAGGGGACATCGAGAGGCTCGCCAGGATGGGCCCCCACGAGAGGGTGCAGCCGGGGCTGGTGCCCAGGTTCATGCCCCTGAGGACCATCCCCGAGAAGGAGTCCCTGCTCTACGCCATAGTCTCCGGGACAGAGTTCTGGGACGGGGTGTGCCCGTACTGGCAGGCCGCCCTCCGGAACCAGTACCGCAGCCTGGTCGATTCCCTGGAGGACCGCTCTCCCGGGGCAAGGTTCGGGATACTGTCGTCGATGGACACGCTCAGGCCAATGCTCCACCGGGAGTACGCGCAATCTGCCCTCCATCCGTGCCCGAGATGCGGGGAGCCCACCGTCGGGAGCAGCTGCAAGTCCTGTCAGCTGCTGGACTCCGCTCTCTCCAGGCTGGGCAGGCAGCGATGCGGCCCCGTCTCCGTTGCAGCAGATAGACAAATTTCTAATCGCGCGCTCCGATGAGTAGACATATGGCACAAATGTGTTCATTATGCATCGATTCGTACATTTTCAACAGTTCTCAATGTACAAAGAACGCCATTCTTCCGATTACAATATATAGACGATGCGCTATTTTTCCCAACGCTGAGTGGACATTTGTCCTATCAAAGGTGAAAACATGGCAATAACGAACCAGTATCTCAAGACCGTCTTCGACGGCCTCAAACAGCGCAACGCCGACCAGCCCGAGTTCCTCCAGGCCGTCGAGGAGGTCCTCGAGTCCCTCCAGCCCGTCGTCGAGGCCAGGCCCGAGCTCCAGAAGGCAGCCATCATCGAGAGGATCGTCGAGCCCGAGAGGATCATCATGTTCCGCGTCTCCTGGCTGGACGACAAGGGCAACGTGCAGGTCAACCGCGGCTACCGCGTCCAGTTCAACTCCGCCATCGGCCCCTACAAGGGCGGCCTCAGGCTCCACCCCTCCGTCAACCTGTCTATCCTGAAGTTCCTCGGATTCGAGCAGATCTTCAAGAACAGCCTGACCACCCTCCCCATAGGAGGAGGAAAGGGAGGATCCGACTTCGACCCCAAGGGCAAGTCCGACAACGAGATCATGCGCTTCTGCCAGTCCTTCATGACCGAGCTCGCCAAGCACATCGGGCCCGACACCGACGTCCCTGCCGGCGACATCGGAGTCGGCGGAAGGGAGATCGGATACATGTTCGGCCAGTACAAGAGGCTCCAGAACGAGTTCACCGGAGTCCTCACCGGAAAGGCCATCGGGTCCGGCGGATCCCTCGCCAGGACCGAGGCCACCGGATACGGCCTGTGCTACTTCACCGACGAGATGCTGAAGGCCAACGGCAAGTCCTTCAAAGGCAAGAAGGTGGTCATCTCCGGATCCGGGAACGTCGCTATCTACGCCTGCCAGAAGGCCACCCAGCTGGGAGCCAAGGTCATCGCCGTCTCCGACTCCAACGGATACATCCAGGACGACAACGGGATCGACTACAGGACCCTCCAGGAGATCAAAGAGGTCAAGAGGGACAGGATAAAGACCTACGTCAACTACGTTCCTACCGCCAAGTACACCGAGGGCAAGGGCATCTGGTCCATCCCCTGCGACATCGCCCTCCCCTGCGCCACCCAGAACGAGCTCAACGAGGACGACGCCAAGAAGCTTATCGCCAACGGATGCTTCGCCGTCGCCGAGGGAGCCAACATGCCCAGCACCCCCGGGGCCATCGCCGCCTTCCAGAAGGCCGGAGTCCTCTTCGGTCCCGCCAAGGCCGCCAACGCCGGAGGGGTCGCCACTTCCGCGCTCGAGATGTGTCAGAACAGCGCCAGGCTGTCCTGGACCTTCGAGGAGGTCGACGCCAAGCTGAAGGGCATCATGGTCACCATCTACAACGAGGCCGCCTCCGCAGCCAAGAAGTACGGGATGGAGGGCAACCTCGTCGCCGGAGCCAACATCGCCGGTTTCGAGAAGGTCGCCAACGCCATGCTCTGGCAGGGCGTCTCCTACTGAGATCTGAAAACGGGGGGACATCCCCCCTTATTTTGTTTTCTGAAAAGCGGAAAGGCGCCTTTCAGCCTTTCCTGTCCGTCATTCCCGAAGACTTCATCAGGGATTCGAGCAGCTCATCGAGGTCCTCGCCGTCTTCGACTGCGTCATGAAGGCCCTTGAACATGCTCTCCAACGGCGACAGGGCAGGCGCCTCCAACGATATGAAGTACATGTCCTGCTCAGCGGCCCAGTCGTACACGTGCCTGCTGATGGAAGGCACGACGAAATCATCCCATTCGTCTTCCAGTCCTTTCTCGTCAACAGCATCCATGGCCTTGTCGAGGAATTCCAGGTTGTTGGAGCACGCGCACGGGACGGGGATCGAATGCTCCTCGAGGAATATGATGACGACGTCTACGTAGATCTTGGCAGGGTCCTCGGAGAAGACGAGGTACCTTTCAGGATGCGCTATCACTTCCTTCCTGGTCACCATCGGGGGCTCCTCCATGCCGTCGCGCCGTTTGGATTTCCTGATGGGCCTGTCGGTGATGACGAACGGAAGCCCTTGGTCCAGGTCGAACGCGACAGGTTCCGATGATATGGCGCAGATAGGCATCATCAGCAGCGCGGGGATGAGAGGCGATGCGATGTACACTTCGATCGGCCTGATGCCCTGGGGCATGAAGCTTTGCAGGCTGTCGATGACGTCCTCTTCATCGAACTCATACCCTTCCATGAACTCGGCGACATCCTCATAATCTTCGGATGAAGGGTCGGACAGCGTCTCGAGATTCTCGTAGAACCCGTAGATCCCTCCGCAATCTTCCGGAGGGCCGTCGTTCTCCCAGGAGAGGAGCGTGGTCCATCCCCTGTCGTTCGGAGCGTCGCCGAGGATCTCGACGTTGATATGCCAATCGTCCCCGAAGTCGTAGTTGTAGTCGAGCTCATCGTCCTCGAAGTCGGAGAGGGGGACGAGGGTCTCGTCTTCCCAGTCCGGGAAGTCGTCGCTCGGGATCCCGAACTCATCTCCGCCGTACGAGAACACGTGCATGTGATAGTCCGACCAGCCGAAACAGGACTGGATGTTGTTGTGCAGGTCGAAGAGCGTGGCGAACTTCGGAACTGCGATCTCGCGCACGATGGGCGGGTCGCTGTCGCAGAGGGTCAGCCTGACCCTGTAGGAGCCGCAGGCTCTATTGTCTGGTCTGTCGGAGGCCATGCGTCCGGATGGAGCTGACTGTATTTCAACAGTTGCGAGAGCAGTCGGAGAGCTGTTCTCGGTCAGCTCGGCCATTCAGATCGGGGTTTCCGTGAAACCGGAAGCCGAGGACAGGCTCTTCAGGATCCGGGGCAGGAACGCACACATTTCGACTGCTTCGCGGGCAAGGGCCCCAGTCCTTCTGCAAGCCCTCTCCGGAGGATCAATTCCGGGTCCGCGAGCATCGCCTCGCGTCCGGCATGGGTTCAAAAATCCCCGGGCAGAGCCCGGGTAAAGGGGTTTCAGCTCGACGGGTGGGCTTCATCGTAAGTGATCACCCACTTGCCGTCCTTATAGACGTCGTAGTTCTCCATGTAAGGATAGAACAGGTCGATCTGCTCCTTGAGGATATTGTATCCATAGTCTTCTCCGAAGACCTCGGGGTAGATGACCGAGGCGACGAACGCCACTCTGACGATATCGCTCAGCGACTTGTTGATGAGGATGTAGTTCCCCGCCTTGTAGGCATCGAAAGCGGTGTAGTACTTGCCGTGCTTGTCGTACTCCGCAGTCGCGCTGTCCTCGTCAGTCCAGGAGTAGTTCATCTCGTTGAACTGGATGATGTAATCTCCCTGGTACTTGTCCACAAGCGCCCATTCGTTGTCCTCGTTGAGCTTCTTGGTGTTCTCGGTGAAGTCCGACAGGTTCGTCAGTCCGGCGGCGATGATATTCTGGGTGAGGTAGTAGCTGACTCCGCACATACTGTAGGTCTGGCAAGCGAAGGCCGTCTTCTTCACGGAGATGGATGCGACCTTCGAGGCGATGTCGTTGGAATACTTGTCGTAGAAGTCCACGATCTTGTGGGACTTCTCGACGGTGCCTGTCAGAAGGCCGATGAGGAGGTAGGCCTGGACTGTCTTGTCCATGGCTTCGGAGTTGATCCTCACCGAGGGGATGCCCGTGCCGGCCAGGCCCTCGTCGATCTCGTCGTAGGTGCTGGAATACAGGGTGAAAACGGCATCGACCTGACCGACCTTCGAGAGGAGCTCGGGATCGATGCTGTAGGCCTTGGCGCTGACCTCGAAGAGGTTGATGGACGGGGCGTTCAGGACCGGGTCCAGGCTGCTGGCCTTCCCGGTCTTCCCGACCGCTTTGTCGGTGGCGCCCAGTGCGTTGATGACGGGGTGCACCATGGTGCCGGCGATGACGAAGCGATCGACGGGGAATCCGACCTTGCACTCGATGTCCCTTCCGTCGATGTAGCTGATCTCGCAGGACTCGCGGTTGATGATCTTCTGCACCAGGGCGATGTCGTCAGCGTCGACCTTGTTGTTCCTGTCGGCGTCGGCGAACGGGTACAGGGTCTTCCAGTCGAGGTCCTTGTCGATGATCTCCTGGATGAGGTTCACGTCTTCAGAATCTATGCTCTTGTCTGCGTTGGCGTTGCCGTACACCTGCAGGAGGCCCATAGTGGTGGGCGTTTTCCCGCCGGAATCCTTCTTGTCGATGAAGGCGTAGGCACCGACCGCGGCGACCACGATTATAACGACCGCCGCTACGGCGATCCATTTGGATGTTGCATCCATAATGGTTTCAGTTTTTGTCCATTATAAAAACATTCGGAAAAATCATGGCATGTCTTAGAAAAGCCTATCAGCGGATGCATACAGCATCTGCTGACCGGAGGGACTGGTCGAAGGCCGGGTCCCTGACGATGACATGCGGACGCCCTTCATCGGTGACGACCTTGGATTCCACCCCGTACACCTCGCGGATGTTCTCCTCGGTGATGACCTCCTCCGGCGTCCCGATGCGGAAGATCCCGCGGTCGTAAAGCATGATCACATGGTCGGAGTACTTCGCGGCGATGTTCAGGTCATGGGATATCATTATCACGGTCATGTCCTCGGAGACGGAGCGCTCCTTCAGGATGCGGGTGACCTCCATCTGATGCTTGATGTCGAGGTTGGAGGTGGGCTCGTCCAGGAGCAGTATCCGCGGCTCTTGCGCCAGGCCTCTGGCGAGGACGACCTTCTGATGCTGTCCTGCCGACAGCTGGTCGAACGGGCGCATGGCGAGGTCGGAGATGCCCAGAGCCTGCAGGATGCCGTAAGCCTTCTTCACATCCTCGTCCGTTATCTTCCTGCCGGACCTGGGATGCCTCCCCATCAGGACCGTGTCCATCACGGTCATCGGGAACACGTCGCTGGTCGCATGCGGAACGAACCCCATCTTCTTCGCCAGGTCTTTGATGCTGATCTGCGTCACATCGTCCGGCCCGATGAACACCTTCCCTTCCGTGGGCTCCAGGATCTTGTTCATGCAGTATATGAGAGTGGACTTCCCGACGCCGTTGGGCCCTATTATGGAGACCAGCTGGGAACCGCTGACCTTCAGCTCGACGCCGTCCAGGACCATCCTGTCTTCGGAGTATCCGAAACGGAGCCCTTCGATGCGGATCCCGCAGTCTTCCATGGAGTTCGCCATTCTGACGGGAATATTAATACAATTGGATGTATCCTCCACCGTGGAATACGAGTTCACGGACGACGGAATCCGGCTCATCGAGGAGTACAACGCGTCCCTCGCCAGGAAGCTGCTGTTCATAGGAGGCCTGGCCATCATCCTTGCGGCGATGGTCTGCATCGCCTGCGCCTTCGGCGGGAGGGAGGTCTCCGTGGCTTCCATTCCGGGCCTGATATGGGACCATCTGAAGGGCGTGACATACGAGCGTATGTCCGATATCTGGTGGGACGACTACGTCGTCTGCCAGGTCAGGCTTCCCAGGATACTCGTCGCCTGCATCGCCGGCGCCTCCCTGTCGGTCTGCGGAGTGGCTGTCCAGAGCCTCATGAACAATCCCCTCGCATCCCCGTACACCATGGGGATATCTTCGGGGGCGGGGTTCGGAGCCACCCTGGCGATAGTCCTCGGATTCTCGCTCGGCTCCACCGTCGGGGTCTACGGGGTCACGGTCAACTCGTTCATCTTCGGCATGATGCCCGTTGTCGTCGTCCTGATGCTGTCCCGTCTGGTGGAGATGTCCCCTGTGACGCTGATCCTCATAGGGGTGGCGATATCCGAGTTCTTCGGATCGATGACGACCCTTGTGTTCATGGGAGCGGACGAAGGGTCGCTGCAGGCCGCATACCTGTGGGAGATCGGCAGCCTTGAGAACGTGAAATGGAGCGCGGTCCCGATGATGGGGACGTTCCTGGTGGCCGGGAGCATCGCGCTGTATCTCGTATCGTGGAAGTTCAACGTGCTCACGCTGGGAGAGCAGACGGCGAAGACCATGGGGGTCGATGCAGGCAGGTTCAGGGTGATCGCCTTGACCATGCTGGCGCTGATGACGATGTCCGTCGTCTGCTACGTGGGAATAATCGGGTTCGTGGGGCTGATCGCCCCGCATATAGTCAGGGCCGTCATAGGGAGCGACAACCGCTACGTCATGCCCGCTTCGCTGTTCGCAGGGGCGCTCATCGTGCTCCTGGCAGACACGGCGGCCAGGGTCATCGCGACAGATGCGGTGCCGGTCGGGTCCATCATGGGCCTGTTCGGCGCGCCGGTGTTCCTCTACCTCATATTCAAGAGGAACAGCCAGTTCAAAGGGGCATGGCGATGTCGTTCATGGAGAAGGTCATCGGCCGCTTTGACGGCGAGGACGGGATCAGGACCTATTTCCGCTACGCCGCCTTCAAGAAGCGCTTCATCATCGTCACGGCATTGCTCGCCGCCGCGATGCTCATCGTCTCCATCGGAGTGGGGAAGTACGGGATCGGCATCGTGGAAGGGCTGCAGATAATATGGGACTGCATCACAGGCGGGTACGACAACTCCATCAGGCAGATCGTGGTCTACGACCAGAGGCTGCCCCGCGGGCTCGCGGCGATAATCGTCGGGGCCGCCCTCGCGGTTGCGGGGAGCGTCATGCAGAGCATGCTCCAGAACCCTTTGGCCGACCCGTACACGACGGGGGTGTCTTCAGGAGCCTCCTTCGGGGCTGCGATATTCGTGGTCCTCGGGATCTCCGTGGTCCCGATATCCGGGACGACGGGGCTGGTGTCCAACGCCTTCGTCATGTCGCTGGTGCCGGTGGGGGTGATCCTCCTCCTGTCGGTGTTCAAGAGGGTGACCGCGACAACGATGATCCTGGTCGGCATCGGGGTGATGTACATGTTCACCGCCTGCACCCAGATGCTGAAGCTGTACGCCACGCCTCAGCAGATGGAGATGCTCTACCTGTGGCAGCTCGGATCCCTCAGCGAGGTCGGACTGGCCGAAGTGGGAGCGATCCTCATCGTCTGCCTGGCCTGCTGCTCCATCCTGTACTCGTACAGAGCTGACCTGAACCTGCTGTCCGTCGGCGACAAGCCGGCAGTGAGCATGGGCACGAACCCCTGGAAGACCAGGGTGATATGCCTCCTTGTGGTCAGTTTCATGACTTCCGTGGTCGTCAGCTACACCGGCGTGATCGGTTTCGTGGGGCTGGTGGCTCCCCAGATGATCAGGATATTCCTCGGATCCGACAATCGGTACCTGATTCCAGCATCTGCGGCATTCGGAGGGTTCTTCCTCATCGCCTGCGACTGCATAGGAAGGGTGGTGGGATCGACCGGCGTACCTGTCGGAGTCGTGACCGCGATCATCGGCAGCCCTTTGTTCCTGTATCTATTGATCAAGAGGTCGAGGAGGACGACGGTGCGAGCAGGCATCCGACCTTGGCCGGGTTCGGCATTCATGCAGAAATCGCCGCGGCGGGCTGCCGACAGGCTATGGAGCATCCTGCAAATTGAGATCGCGCATCCCTGGCTTGCAACCGATCCTGACAGGTTTCAACGGCTCAGATCTCCCTGTGGGAGATGAACACGTCCTTCTTGCTGAACGCGACCCCGTAGGCCATTGTCGGCCCCTTCAGCCCTCTGGCGTAGCCCTTGTCGATGATCTGCTGCAAGGCATTCTCTGACAGCTTGTCCATGCTCGTCCCTGCATTGTTCTTGTTGCGACGTTTCACCTCTACCAGAACATTGGGCCCTCTTCCGAGCGACTTCATCCTGATGTCGTAGTATCCGTCCCCGGCTTCGTAGTCGGCGGTCACCTCGTATCTGTTCCTGTAGATCGACATCAGTCCGGCTATGTAGGCCTGATAGACTCTCTCGCTGCTGAGGATCCTCACGCTGAGGACGTCCATCAGGTTCGCCAGCGACGATCTCGCCTGCTCTACATCGCCGCTTATCAGCGATTCGAACAGGCGCTCGGTCTTGTACCCGCCCCCCGGCTTCAGCCTGTTCAGGATCTCCTTTCCGAACACGTCGAAGATCTCTTTGTTCGGGATGTGCACCTTGTATCTGTTTCCGGACCTGACCGTGGTGAGGTACCCGGTCATGACCATGACGGAGTACAATGCAGAGGCGTTGTCGCGCAGCTCTCCGTATGATACGTCGACATCCAGGTCGGTCTCGATCTCTTCGCCGGAGCAGAGCTTTCCGAGGTTCTGGAACACGATGTCGTCAGAGCATTCCAGCATGTCCCCGATGACGGAGTTGTCGCTGGTGTTTATCCAGTACGGCTTCGGCTGGAATCCTGAGCTGGCGTAGCCCATGACGCTCCAGGGGCTGTATATCTCAGTATCGCCGAAGCGGTACCCGTCGTACCATTCCTTGGCTTCTTCGAACTTCTCCGGAGCGCCCATGTCCTCGAAGAGCTTCCTGACCTCTTCCGGCGTGAAACCGTAGGCTTCCTCGGACGATCCTTCCGGATCGACGGTAAGGACATCGCTCACGACCAGGTTGGTCAGTCCCGAGAAGATGCTCTCCTTGGAGACCTTCATTATCCCTGTAAGGACTGCGAACTTGAAGTACGGGTTGGTCTTCAGCGCCGAGCTGAAGAAGCTCCTCATGAAATCGACTATCTTGCGATGGTCAGGCTTGCCGAAGCTGTGGTTCATCAGGTTGTCGTATTCGTCGATGAGGATGATCGGGTCTCTTCCGTAGAACTCGTGAATCAGTTCGCAGAGGTCGGCCAGGGATGTCTTGAGGTCGCCTTCTGAAGGGGGGTCTTGCATGATCTTGTCGTACATCTGCCTAAAGTCGGGGCTCATGCTTTCTACGGTCTTCCAGGGGAAGATGTGGCGGCATTCGCGCGAGACTATCCTCCGCAACAAGGGGAGCATCGCTTCACAGGAGCCCGATCCGAGGTCCTTCATCGTCATGAAGATCACGATGTTGGAGTTCTTCTCCGGGTCGTTCGGCCTCAGGCCGGAGATCTTGAGGCCGTCGAACCAGGTGTTGCCTTTGTATTCCTGGTTGAAGTATGCATCGAGCATGCTCATGCTAAGGGTCTTTCCGAACCTGCGGGGCCTTGTGAACAGCAGCACCTGTCCTTCTCCGTAGTTCTGGATCTCGTCTACGAGGGCGGTCTTGTCGACATAGTATTTTCCTTGGTCGCGGATGTTGCTGAAGAACTCCAGTCCGAACGTCATCTGCCTTGGCATCCATGTCACCTCTATCACCCCCGTTGCGCTTCTCGCTATATGAGCTGAGCCTGAACTCTCCGTGAACATTCGGAGCAGGCCCGAAACCGTTGATTTTTAGGATGAAACTGCTAGTACATATGCGATTTGCTGAAATCGGGCCCGGATGTAACTACACGTCCAGAACGTCTGGCCGTGTCCTCCGACCACCGTTTCCACTGCGGGCTACGGCATGGTGCTCAGGCCGAAAGCCTGAACTGCTTGATGTCGCTGGCCCCGAGGGTGCCCCTGTACTCCACAAGGACGTTCTTCTTGTAGGTCCTCTCCACATCGGTGAGAACGTAGACGGAGCTGGTGGGGAATCCCGCCAGCCAGGGCTCGAGGAGCTTGGCGCACTTGTGCTTCCCCGGCTCCCTTGTCACCGTCCATACCGTGACGAAGTCGCCCTTCATCTCCTTGATGAGCACCATGGTGTTCTTCTGGCCGGTCTGGAGAAGGGCGTCGTTGAGCCTGTACACCTCGCCGATCTTCGGCTTGGCGTGCTTGGAAGGGGGCCTTATGTATCCGAGGTCGTCCGTCTTCGGGCCGGTGGGGGCCAGCGGCTTCCCCCTGTACATCGGGACAGGGGGCTCATTCTGCTCCTTGACCCACGCCTCCGCCTTGGCGTTGCCCTTGGCGGCCAGCCTCCTGATGGCTTCCTGCGACTCAGGCATCTTGGAGGACCTCTTGAGCCATTCGAAGGCCTCGTCGGGATCTTTGTCCATGAGCATAATCCCGAGCGAATGCTGCGCCTTGATGTCCTCGTAATCGGCCTTCTTACGCAGCAGCGCGATGGCGGCCTCGTCTCCAGTTCCGGCCTTCTCCACCGTCTTCTCGAAGGTGTCCTGTTTCGGCGCGGGAGCGACCTTGACCGATTGCGCAGCAGGCTTCGGAGGCTCCTTCACGGTCCTGAGCACGCGCCTGGCGTCGGGATCGGTCTTGGCCAGGGCCTTGAGCTTGTCGTAGGATGCGCGGTTCCCCTCGTCTATCTCCTTCGTGAGCCTGATGATGTAAAGGGAGACTGCCATCGCGCGACCTCTGCGAACGCATGAGTGCTGGGGGTGGGATTCGAACCCACGAACCACTAAGGACAGGATCCTAAGTCCTGCGTCTTTGACCTGGCTTGACAACCCCAGCCTGTGCGGCCGACTGCATCATCGGATATGATGCTATCGGGGAAAGGATGCCGGGACAGGCCCGGCAAGTTGAGAATCAGCTCCACCAGTCGCCGCGGCGGTCGATCGTCTCGTTCCTGTCGGGGCCGATGCTGATGATGTCCGCAGGGACCTTGAGGTACTTCTCGATGAACTCGATGTACTCCTGCATCTCTCCGGGAAGGGCGTCGTACCCGCCTTTCAGCAGCTTCTCCTGGTCGTCCCAGCTCTTCCATCCCTTGAAGTGCTCGTAGACGGGCTTGGCCCTGTTGAGCTTGGCGATGGATGCGGGGAAGTGCTTCACCTCCTCGCCGTCGATCTCGTACGCGACGCACACAGGAAGGTCGGGTATGTCGTTGAGCACATCGATCTTCGTGATCCCGACGGACGAGAACCCGCAGAGCCTGGAAGCATGCTCGCACACGACCAGGTCCAGCCATCCGCACCTCCTCCCCCTGCCGGTGGTGACTCCGAACTCTCCGCCCTTGGCCTGGAGAGCTTTCTCGTCCTCTCCGGACAGCTCTGTGACGAACGGCCCCTCGCCGACGCGGGTGGTGTACGCCTTGATGACTCCCAGGACATTGTCCAGCCTGGAGGGGGCTATGCCGCTTCCGGTGCAGACTCCTCCGCCGCAGGTGGCGGAAGAGGTCACGTAGGGGTACGTTCCGTGGTCCACGTCGAGCATGGCTCCCTGAGCGCCCTCGAAGAGTATGTTCTTCCCTTCGTCCAGGGCGTCGTTGATCAGGACGGAGGTGTCGCAGATGCACTTGCCGACCATGTCCCTCCAGCCTTTCATCTTCTCGTGGAGGCTCTCGGCGGTGCAGCTGCAGGGCTCGGCGCCCATCATGGCCATGAGGTCCTTCTTGTACGGGAGGATGAACGAGATCTTGTCCTCGAGGAGATCGTCCTCCAGCAGGTCTCCGGCCCTGAATCCGATCCTGGCGATCTTGTCCTGGTATGCGGGCCCGATCCCTTTCTTGGTGGTGCCCACGACGTTCTTCCCGCGGTACTTCTCCTCGGCGCCGTCGAGCTTCTTGTGGTAGTTCATGATCAGGTGCGCCCTGTCGGAGATCCTGAGGCCGTCGATGCTGCCTCCGTTGGCCAGGACATCGTCGATCTCCTGTCCCAGCTCTTCCAGGTTGACTACGACGCCGTTCCCGATGACAGCGAGCTTGCCGGGCCTGACGACGCCCGAAGGAAGGCCGTGGAGCTTGTAGGTCTTGCCGTCCACGATGATGGTGTGGCCGGCGTTGTTGCCTCCCTGGAAACGGACGATCATGTCCGCCTCCTCGTCGAGGTAGTCTGTGATCTTTCCTTTTCCCTCGTCGCCCCACTGGGCTCCGATGATAGCGAGACTGGGCATTTCGTGGCACCTGTCTCGGACTAGACTGTGCCCCCTTATTAAGATTCTGAAAACGGCGGCTCACAGCTTCTTGGCATCCGGGCTGAACTCCCTGTACAGGGGGATGAGCTCGTCCAGCGGGATGTCCGTCTTGAAGGAGGTCGGGGCCACATGGGACCTGGAGGCCCTGCCGTGCCGGTTCAGGAACTCTATGAAGCCGTCGATCTTCGGCGGGGACATCTTGATATGGGACGACAGCTCGGCGATGTCGTAGACGAACACCTGGTCGTCCAGCTCGTTCCGCCAAAGGTCCAGGTACTTCTCGCACCTCTTCTGGTCGGCCATGCCTTCGGCGGACATCCCGGAAAGGGTGCGAGGGTCATGGAGGGGGCCCAGCCAGAACGGGCCGAGGCGATGGCTGTCGTCGGAGAGGCGGGACGTGGAGCGCTCCATGGTGTCCATGTCGTAGCGCATGTATCCCAGCTGTGCGAGCGTGTTGTCGGCCGCCTTGGAGCCCTCCTCTATCCGGACGTAAGTGCGGAAGTAGTGGTCTGCGTAGAAAGAGAGCAGGGGGGTCATCCCCCTGTCGAACTTGGCCAGCTCTCTCGCGATGCTGCACATGAGGATGCGAAGGCCCCCCTCATGGCACATGAACCCCCTTATCGGCTCCGACTGGTATCTGCGCCTGCATTTCTGGGCGTGGGCCCCCGCCAGAGGGGCGGTGTCGGTGGCGGTTATCGCCATTATGCCGCGCTTGCCGGTGCCGCGGATGGCGGATTGGATGTACGGCATGGGAGACCCGAAGGGGTCCAGGTCGACGTAGTCGAAGGACTCGTCGGTGAAGAGGGAATGCATGTTCCTGCATGACGGGGAGCAGTTGTCCAGATCGTTCAGTTCTATGTTGGCTTGGATGTAAGGGATCGCGGAAGGGCTGATGTCGTTGGCCGTGACGATGCTGCCGGGGACCTCGTTGGCAATCCTGACGGATCTGGACCCTGTGGCGCACATTGCGTCTGCCACAGAAATGGAATCCCTGCCGAGGGACCTGAGGAGCATGACGCTGACGTCGCGGTTGAACGCCATCTGCTCGTTGAAGAAGACGGCCCCCATCTTCTTTCCGGGACCGCCGGATGAATGCTCGGAAGGGACCAGGATGTCAGTGGACCCTTCGCGGATGACCTCCCCTTCGGGGGTCAAATGCTCTCACCGTTCATGAGCTTGACGATCTTGTAAGGCAGAAGGTTCCTGTTGGTCGGGGTGACCTCGAGGATGCGGACGTCGTCCCTCCTCCTGATGTCCTGGAGAAGGGGGTTCCTGGATTTCTTGTGGAGCGTGATTATCATCGGCTTGTCGGCATCGAGGGCCTCTTTGACAGCTTCTATGAAGCTCTCGCTCTCGACCTCCATCTTCCCGACCTCGTCGATGACGATGATGTCGCAGCTCTGGCAGGCATCGCGGATGGCTTTGACCCCGATCTCCTCCAGCTTGGACAGGTCGACGCCGATCTTCCCCACCATCACCTTGCTCTCGATGCTGGTGCTGGCGAAGACCGCGTTATCTCCGGTGGCCAGGTCCTTGACCGTGAATCCGATCTTGTGCCTTCCGTCTTCGATGGGCTCGTTGATCATGCCTCCGATGCGCAGCTCGTCGTTCTGCAGCATCTCGATGACCCTAAGGAGGGCATAGGTCTTGCCAGAGCCTGGCAGGCCTGTGATTCCGATCTTTATATCTGTGACCATGGATATGCACGTCAGCGTAAACGCTGGCTCTACCAGCATAGCTAAGCCGATACTTAAACCCTTGTTCAGACTTCATACAAAAAATTGTGGATTATTGTTGGATTATATTGCCATCCATGAAGATATGCATCCAATGTGCAGAAAAGATCAGGAATCTTTCGACCGAAGAGGATGCTCCTCTGTGCCGGCATCAGCCATCAGCAGAGTTCCGTGCCCGCATCTCCGTCAACTCGGACTGCGCAGCCTCCTGCACATACGTGCGCGAGGCTGCACGGTCCAAGTCAGGCACTGGTCTTGATTATTATCGATACGGAATACAGCTCATCATAGAGCTGACGGAGCATCTCGTCCTTCGGAACCTGCCTCACCGGGTCTTTCTGGAACGAATCTACAACAGGCCTGTACACGTCTGGCAGATCGAATTGCAATTCCCTGATAGGATCTGTCACCGATGCATCGAAGACCAGCAGAGGATTGAGCCTGACGTGGTCGTTTTCGCTCAATTCTGACGGATCGTTGCCACAATAGATCCTGCACAATTCTTCTTTCGCGATGCGGTCCAGTCTATCGAACGGGACCACGAACTGCGTATTGAAATTGTAGATGTAAGAGAAGTCGGCCTGTTTCCCATCGAAATCATGATGGTCAGAGAATTCAGCGAAATCGGGCCGGAGGGCATCCTCGGAACTGATCACAGAATATAGGACAAACGACGGATAGAAGCTGTTGGGATAAGAAGCCGGATCGTTTGCTGTGAACGTGTCCACGATCCTGTCCAATTCGTCACGAAGAAGCACTTTGTCGCTGGTATACCTGTGCGTAAGGCTGATCGAATCTGCATCGTTAGGCAAGATCTTGATCCCGAACTTGTCCGAGTGATTGTAGACCGGGGAATTCTTCTCGAGTTCGTATGGACCGAATCCCGTGGATGTCTTCAGGAGCGCTGCTTCGCGGAACTTCTGAACGGTGTTGAGAATGAAGTCCTGCGTGTTCTTTATCTCTTCTCTTGTCTCGCCCGGGAATCCGAAGAATGCGAAGATATGGAGCGGCAATCCGTACTTCAAACATTGGCTCACTATGCGATCGATGTCCTCAATGCGGACATTTTTGTTCATCAGATCGAGAACGCGCTGGTTGTATGATTCAAGGCCGAATTGCAGGTAGGAGCATCCCGAATCGACGATCTCCTTGACTTCCGAATCCGAGATTTTTTCATCGAATCTCGTTTCGCACAGCCACCGGATATCGTCATTTTTCACGAGTCTCGAGAATTCGACCATCCTCTTGAGATTGAACGTTTCATCGTTGAAGGTGAAATACCGGGTGTTGTACTTTTCTTTGAGGGATTCGATGGCGGCCTTGACATCCTTCAGGTCGAACGGGATATACTTGCTGCTTGAGTTCGATAAAGGGATAGTGCAGAACGCACATCTCGAATAGCAGCCTTTGGAGGTGACGAGAGGCAACGCCAGTCTGCCAGTCATATATTTGTCAAGGCTGAATCCGTCGAAATTCGGTACAACATACGAGTCCGGTATGTATCTCTGAAATTCTGTGCGCACTATTTTGTCTTCATCGCAGTAGATGACATTCGGGCAGTCTCTGTAATCGCTGCCGGTCAGGATCAACGGAAGTATGATCTCCCCCTCATAAAGGGATAAGAAATCGCAATACTGCAGCAGCGTGCGCAGCATCTCTTCAGATGCGTTTTTGCACAATCTGGTAAGATAGCTGCCGCCCAGATGCAAGATCGGCGGATTCTTCCTTTTCTTCAGGATGCTGAGAAACGTCAATGCTGAAAGGAACTGATGGCTCGCGGTGATCGATAATCCGACGTGAGTCTCGCCTGCGGCTCTATCGACAAGCTCCTTGCCTTTTCCGTTGAGGTAGTAATCGAGGTAGATGTTGCTTTCCGGATCGTTTATGAATTTCTGCAGTCCGCTAAGGGTCTTGCAGTTGTAGACCTTGCTTTCGACATAATTGGGTTGGAAGATCATCGAATAATACGCACCGAGAACATCCAGGCAGGATGATATCACGCGGAAACATTTGTGATAAAGTTCAGAGTCGGTCGTGGTCCTGATCGTGTTCTTGAACTCATCTACGCGCTTTATTTTGGACCTGTATATATAGATCCGTCTCAGAAAATTGAATTCGGAGAGATTGTTCACAGTTGCATTCGAATCCAACTGTGCATACCTTTCTACAACCGATTCCAATTTGTCGTTTAAAAATTGTTTATCGAGAACAGAGTCAAAGAAATCAATGCTGTCGTCGACTATCGATACATCTAACCCTTGCTTGTTCAGGTATCCTTTCAGCTGCGGCAAGGCCAAGTATGGCTGGGACACATCCCATCCAGGAGGCATGATCAATAGCAATTCGTTCCCTCTCTGCATCTGTGATAATGGATTTTACACGCAGCGATATGCCATTTTTTTATTAACTTTACTCTTAGATGAGGCGTGTGGGGACTGGCATACCTATTTTCGTTTCAGTAGCCTTCTTAAACAGCCGATGGATATCTTGCATCATTCGTATTCAGATAACGAGGTCCCGGTTGAGCAGGCAGGTCAAGAGGAGGGATGATTCTGAAAGAGAGGGGCCGGGTTTTGCTAATGAAGAGAAGGGACCGGTCCGGATGGACCGGCTTGAGGTAAGAACGGATCTGAAGATCAGATCTCATTCGTTTTTATAGACAGCAAGTTCTGAAATGGCAGTGCCAAGGCTTCGTTCTCGACCAGCTGGCTCAAGTGCGGTTTGTATATCACAGTAAGCACGTTAGTTTCGCCGACAGTGAACCGCCAGTCCGACAGCACCTCTCCGTTCAGATAGACAATGCCAATATACCCGGTCCTTGCTACTGGAATGGCAGTGAGCACGGCTCCGTAGTCTACGGCATCGCCGCTCATTAAAGGAGTGCCGTTCTGCGTGACGATCACGTCCCTGGGGAATTCCACGATACAGTTCGAAACATAGTCCAGTATCAGCACGTTCTCCAGGTCTACGATGAACTTCCCGTCAGTCAGCTCCTTTCCGTTGAAATAGATCTTAGCGGTGTACCACTGCTTCTCCTTTGCGACCACACTGAGAGCGGTTCCGTAACTGATCGCATCGCCGTCATGCACCACGGTGCCGTCAGCTTTCGTAACGGTCAGGCCGTCGGGAATAGAGATCGGAAATAGAGCAGGAACCCACTCGGCTACCAGAACGATATCATGCTTGGGCATCACGCCGGAGAAGTCGTACTCTTTGCCGTCTAATGTCCAGCATATGAACTCGTATCCGGCCTTAACCGGATCTTCGGGCTTGGAGACTGTTTTCCCAGAGAAGACATCCATGGCCGGAACTTCAGAGCCTCCGTCGGAGTCGAAGGAGACAGCGTACCTTATGTTCTTCACCAGTCTGTCGCCAGTCTTGAGTATCAGACTGTCTTTGAGGTTGTCCGCTGTTTGGTAAATGGGGGTCTCGCCATCGATGTCACAGATGCATAAGTATCCGAATGGGATGCACGCATAAGAGAGGTTCGGTCCGATATAGAGCTCTTTAATCCCTTCGCAACTTTGGAACGAACGCGACTCCAAACTCACTATTGAGGAAAGGTCTATCTTTTCCAGAGATTTGCAATTTCTGAATGCGTAACTGCCGATGTCAGTTACCTTTGAGAGGTCGATGGTTTCAAGGGCCTTGCAATCCGTGAATGCGTAGTCATCTATGGTAGTGACGTTCGGAAGGTTCACAGTTTTCAGGTTCTCGCAGTACCCGAATACCTCCGTATTCACATGCGTGATGTTGGGAAGATCAATCGCCGTCAATCCGCTGGATTCTGTGAATGCGCACTTCCCTATCTCTGTGACCTTGGGCAGGTTTGTCGAATCCAATACGGGCCCGACTGAGCAGAAGTAGAATGCGAAATCCTGTATCACTGTTGCTTCGGGCAGGTATATTGACTGGAGTGCAATGCACATCATGAAAGAAATCTCTCCTACAGTCTTGACACCTAACAGGTGCGCTGAAGTCATGGCCGTGTGGGTGGAGAATGCGGCGTACCCTATCGAGGTCACGTGATCTTCCGTCACTAAAGCCTTTATCTGTAATCTCAAATTCTGCCAAGGTTGGTCCTGATTTGGATAATCCGGAATGTCGTGGTCTTGCCCGTCCATGCTGGCTATCGTCAGAGTGCCGGTCGCGTCGTCGAATCTCCACCCCAGACCGTGCTCATTCGGAAAGATGTTCCAACCCCAATCAACGCTCAGCATATCTTCAGCCGACGGGTGCTCGCCCTCGTGGAAAGATATGCCCAGCGCCGCTATGCATACAACCACTGTCAGCACCAGTGGCACAAGGGCTATGGTCCCTTCATTGAGACCGAATTCCCTTCCAGCAGGCTTGCTTTCTTTGTCCATCGTATTTTTCCTCCTGGCAGGATCTGCCATCATCATGATCAGGAGTGCGGCTAGAATCATACCGTTCGCGCAGGCGTGGCGTCCTTCAAGCGGATTTTACGCCTGGTATAACCGGTCCGTAGCCATATGCGACATGTGAAGCAGGCTATATCAAACTTCAGATTAACAACTAATAATCATAGACCGTTCATCGCGCCCCGCTGCCAGGACGTTCCAGCCGATGCAATGTTTGATGGAAAAGGGCTGCGGGATTGCAATCGATGAGGTCTTGCACATCAAGAATGCTACTGATACTGCCTGGAGCCTCTTTGCCTTATCGCCGAAAAGGCCGACAGGCTGTTCTCGGGATGAGACGATGCCTGCGTCAACCGCAATCTGAATCTCTTCCGCTGCTGAGGCGGTTCACATAGAGCATGACGGCGATAGCCGACAGGGTCCCTATGACAGCACCGCCGAGGACATCGGTTGGCCAATGGACGCAGAGATACATCCTCGATATCCCGACGAAGAATGCGTAAACAACCAGGGCTGTGCCGATCTTCCTGTTGATCAGGAATACGGCTACCGCTCCGGCGAACGCGGTCCCGGTATGCCCGGAAGGGAACGAGTACGACGACGGGTGCTTGCCGATGACATCCAAGTCTATGACTTTGAAAGGCCTCGGGCGGCAGACGATGTCCTTCAACACCACATCCACCAGAATATCGGCCAGCACCACGGCGAAGACGATCTTGGCCGCGTCATTCACATTCCTCGTTCTCAGAGAGATCAGGACGGCAATGATGAACCAGATGACTCCGGAGGTGGCCGACTGGGTGATGGCCATCATGATAGGGTCCAGCACGCTGCCGTGCAAGGACTCGAACCAGTGGAGGATGTCCGCCTCAATCATAGCGGACCGGCTGAAGTCGGTGGCTGATATAATGTTTCCTATGTCGAATGGTGAGTTCGACACTCCAACTGCGAGCATATCAGGCCATCAGGGTCCAGGATCCTGGTCCGAGCGATTGCACGTGTGCGTCGAAACCGTTCAGATACGGCTCAGAAGAAGATTGCCTGCTGAAGCCGCACTCGTCCAAGAACCCGGATCCTGGAAGACAAGCTGGCATTCGGCGATTTACGGGGATGCCGAACGCTCGGCCCGTGCGAGAAGGCATGTCGGCTCGCAAGAGGAGCTCGCCAGTCAGCTTATGTCCGACACGAACATAAGCGGATAGTCGAGCTCAGGGTCGTACCTCATCTCGGCGGTGACCCTGGTGCCTTCCAAAGATATCGTGACCGCGGCATCGATCATCTCCCCGGTGAGAGAGCAGTAGGAGTACCTGTCGGACCCTCCGGAGAACGCCGACCTGTCGATCCTCACCTTCACGGACTCCACGTAAGGCTGCACGGAGACCGCTTCTTCTATCGATCTCTCCAGGCTCTCGACGGTGTCCCTGCCGAAAGGAGTCCCCACGAACTGGTGGTAGATGGTCCCCATCTTGATGCCCGCCTCGAACACGGCCCTCTCCCTGGGAGAGCATGCGAACCTGCTTGCTGCGACCGATTCCCTGTCCATGGGGGCCCCTCAGTTGAACATGGGGTCCTTGACCACCGCGCTCGAAGGTATCAGGCCCTTGAGCTTCCCGTCGTTGACGTCGACGGTCTTGAACGCGACCATTATGAGGTGCGCTATGGTCTGGGCCGAGGGGACGCTGTCGAAGTAGCTCTGGACGATCTTGAAGTAGATCTTCGGCTCGGCGTCGGACATGTAGAACCCGCCGTTGTTTATCGTGTTGTTGACGGTGTTGATCTCGGGGATCAGCTTGTTGCGCGCGTCCTCGGGGATGTCGAACATGAGGTAGCAGTAGATGTTCAGGGTCTTGTTGTCCTCGTCGCACATTATCATCATGCCGATCGGGTTGTCGTCCCCCATGGCGCTCAGGACCACATCCCCGTCCTCGCTGGTCTGATACTTCAGGTCCAGCTTCTCCAGGGCCTTCCTGACGTTCGCCCTGGCCTTCCCCGCGCTCGCGCTTCCGAACATGGACCGACCATCTCCGCATACGTTAAGATACTATCTCCGGCGCTCAGTCCCTGTCTTCCAGGCCGACGTACTCCCTGGGCTCCATGATGTTCACGTAGGCCGGACGGAGGATCTTGTTCGATGTTATGAGCTCCTCTATCCTGTGGGCGCTCCAGCCCACGATCCTGGCGGTGGCGAACAGCGCCGTGTACAGCTCCCTGGGGATGTCCAGCATGTCGTAGACGAACCCGCTGTAGAAGTCCACGTTGGCCGTCACGCTGGTCGCGTTGGGGCGCTTGGCGAGGACGAGCCCCGGCGCGATCCTTTCGACGGATTCGTACAGCCTGTAGTCGTCCAGCCTCCCCTTCTCGGCCGCGAGCTTCTGGACGAAGGACTTGAACACCTCCGCCCTGGGGTCGGAGAGGGTGTAGACCGCATGCCCCATGCCGTAGATCAGGCCCTGATGGTCGAACGCCTTCTTGTCCAGGATCTCGTTGAGGTACTTCTTTAGCTCCTTCTCGTCGTCGGTGTGCTTCACATGGCGCCTGATGTTGTCCATCATGTCCATGACCTTCAGGTTGGCCCCGCCGTGCTTCGGCCCCTTGAGGGAGGACATCGCGGCGGCGATGACGGCGTAGGTGTCGGAACCGGAGGAGGTGGTGACCCTGGTGGTGAACGTGGAGTTGTTCCCTCCGCCGTGCTCCATGTGGAGGACGAGGGCGAGGTCGAGCACGGTGGCTTCCAGGTAGGTGTAGGACTTGTCCGGGCGGAGCATCCTGAGGATGTTCTCGGCGGTGGACAGGCGGGGGTCGGGCCTGTGGATGTACATGCTCTCGTCGTTGATGTAGTGGTTGTAGGCGTGGTAGCTGTACACGGTCAGCATGGGGAAGACGCTGATCAGGTAGATGCACTGCCTCAGCACGTTCTCGATGCTGTTGTCCAGCGCTTTCTTGTCGTAGGATGCGAGGAAGAGGATGCACCTGGCGATGGAGTTCATGATGTCCTTGCTCGCCGCTTTCATCACCACGTCCCTGACGAAGGTCATGGGGAGCTTGCGCTCATCGGTGAGGTGCAGCTTGAACTCGTCCAGCTCCTTCTGGTCCGGCAGGCTCCCGAACAGCAGGAGGTAGGCGCACTCCTCGAAGCCGTAGCGCTTGTTGATGAACCCGCTGGTCAGGTCGCGGATGTCGTAGCCGCGGTACCTGAGCACCCCCTCGCAGGGCTGCTTGACGCCGTCCACCATCCTGGTGCCGTCCACCTGAGAGATCGTGGTCAGCCCGACGACGACCCCGTTGCCCTTGGAGTCCCTCAGGCCCTTCTTGACATCATAGGTCCCGTAGAGCTCCGGCGAGAAGCTGTCGATTTCTTTGCACAGCTCGGCTTTGTGGTCGATGAATCTCTTGTAATCGCTGTTCAAATCCTTCCCTCCCCCATGCCCGGCAGAGCGCCTGGCCGTCGACTAGAAGTCAGGTCAAGGAATGTGTAGCACTTAATTAAGGTATGGCGCGAAATCAAGGGGGCAGGTGCCGGTGCGCGTCTGGGCCGGCCTGCTGATGGCCGGTGCGCGGCTTATCGTTCCATGCTGGTCTGCCGGCCTTCCATTCAGGACTTCCATCTGATGCCGTTCTCGTTCAGGAAACGCTCGAAATCGAAGTAGCTCATACATGCTATCTCGGCGGCCTGCGATGCAGTGACCTTTCCTTTCTGCAGCATCGATGCCGCTGTGGTCATAGCACCGAGGTCAGGACGTAGGCGACCTTTCATCACAAAGAGTTAGAATGTCGCTGAAATTCGTTGCAGAGTAATTTATAGAAGGTCATACTCAACGTTCTGTCTTGATGTCGATGCGAGTTGTCTGAGGAATATGCGTTTCTGCGATGTTGGGTGAAAGCCGATTCTGCAGGTTGTATTGACTTGATAGCATTGAAGGTGGAGATAAGAGTGAGCAGAAGATTCCTCAGGAAAAGAATTCAGGGCTTAGGCACGGGCGGTGTAATAGGGTGACTGGGCTCATTGTTATTGATGAATCTGGAGATCTGGGCTCTGGCGGGAGCAGGTATTTTGCCATGGCAGCGATGGTAACTTTGAGACCGCGTCACTTGAAACCGGCTTACAAACTGCTTCCGAATGATTATGAGCGCAAATGGTACAACTCCAATCCTAAAGAAAGGTCAGAGGTATTGGGTGCCATGGCGAATTGCCAATTCAGAGCAGCAGTCTGTGCAATCAACAAAAACAATCCAGACTCCAAACAGTTTGTTTACGGGAACGAGCTCTATGCAGCCCTATTTCGCCAGATAGTCAAGGATGCGCTATCAATCCGCCCGTGCAACGATCTGAGGGTCTATGTCGATAGTAATAGGTTCATCACACAGGCCGAGGTATGCAAGGTTGTATCCGAGGAAGCTAAACAGGCCGGGGCCAACATTCTGGATTGCAGCAAGAAAGGTTCTGCACAGATGCCCTGTTTAGCTGGTCGATTATGTTGCAGGAGCAACGAGAGCGAAGTACGAATATGGGGATGAATCGCTTTCAATGTTAGATAAAAGGATATCCATAGCCCGTAGGTACTAAGGGCCACCCAATGGCAACCAACACTACGGGTCTTATCTGGACAAAGAGAGGAAGATATCATAGGATATAAACAGTTCGGAAGTTTGAACGTTGTTGTCCGTAGAAATGCCTTGAGATGAGGTAGATCTGAAGACTGGGATGAACAAAGTTCCAACGGATGTAAATCCTGATGCATCATGACTCTGAGATTGTGCCTTCTGCGAGATGCTTTAAGGCGATGCCATCTCGATATCGGATGCATCATCATGAGGGGCAGCATACAATGCTTTCGGAATGTCAGACGTCGTCCATGGACAGTCCGAGATAGGAGACATCGTACCCATCCAGCATGGCAGCCGCTGCCTTGCACTTCGCCTTCAGCCTGTCCAAGTCCAGATCGGTCCGGTTCCGTTTGACTTCGATGAGCTCTGCCGTCTTCCTGCCGTCGTCTATGACTGCGATGATATCGTCGCTTCCGTTCCGGTTCCATAAGCCGCCGATCCGCGCGGTCTCGGATTCTTCGGAGATCCTCTGTCTGAAGTAGTCCGCCAGAGCTCTGTCCCCGTATTCAGGCATGCCTGCGCGGACGGCATCCAGGTGGAGGTCGCTCCTCCCCAGCTCGACGTAGTCCAGATGGGGCTGGACGAATCCGAAGTAGAAGCGGAGGTACATATCGGGGACCGTCCAGCGCGCGTTGCGGGAGCCGGCCCCCTCGTGGGTGGGGAACTCCTGCCTTATGGGGCCGTGGGTTCTTTCCAGCCTTTCCAGGTAAGCTCCCGCATGGATGCGAGGGCTTCCTCGATCTCAGGCCTCCCCTTTTGTCCCTGCGAGATGAGCTGGAGGATGGAGAAGTGCACGCCGCACTTCTTCCCTAACTCCGTTGCCAGGAGGTTCCTTCCGTCCTTCAGGAACGCCGAGCTGGGGGACAGCGCGGCTTCCAGCATCCTGTCGGCCGAAGCCGCGCCGGAATCCATCAGTGGAGCTGCATAGCGAGGAGAGCCGCCCGTGAGCATGAACATCATCAGGTCGTCTTCCGGCGCGGCGCCGGGATTGCGTTCCTGGAGGATCGCCTTCATCTCTGCGATGGTGAAGGGCTTCAAGCGGATCTTCATTGCCGGCAGGCCGGAGGCGGGGCCGTTCCCGTCCTCGAATATGGATGCATCCTTCGAATGTGCGGACTCGATGGCGATCAGGTCCACGCGGGAGCGTTCGCGGCATTCCCTCCAGACCTTGCAGATCTGACCTAAGATGGACGGGTCCGAGTACGGGATCTCCTGGAAATCGTCGATGATGACTGTCAGGGGCTCGCTCTCGGATTGCATCATGAGCGCTTTCAGCAGGTCGCCGACGGTCTCGAACCTTCCGGGGATGTCTATGCCCGCATCGGCCGCGGCCCTCTGCATCCTCTCGCAGAGCAGCCTCGGATCCAGGCGCGAGACGAGAAGGTAGACGAACCTCGTTCCGCGGATGGATTCGAGGACGAGCGTGGTCTTCCCGACCCCGCATCCGCCGATGACAGCGGTGCAGGTGCTCTCGGCCAGGGACCTCTCTTTCATCGAGCGGAGCGCGGCGAGCTCTTCCTCGCGGCCATAGAGTCTCATGGTTTCGTAATGGAAGTTACGGTAATCTCCATTATGCTATTCGGGCCCAAGGCTGGTTTGGCTTCTCCGAATGAAATCCGGTGCGCCGTCAGTCCATCTGGTTGATCAGGATGGCCGGACGCCCCTCGTGCATGATGACCTCGGTCTCCACCCCGTAGACCTCTCTGAGGTTGTCGCTGGTGATGACCTCTGTCGCCGTGCCGACGGTCTTTATCTTGCCGTCCAGGGACATCATGATGACCTTGTCGGCGTACTTCGCGGTGATGTCCAGGTTGTGGCTGATCATGACGACCATGATGCCGCGGCGGGACGCTATCTCCCTCAGAAGCTCGGCGACGAATATCTGGTGCTTGATGTCGAGGTTCGACGTGGGCTCGTCGAGCAGCAGGATCTCCGTCTCCTGCACCAGGCCCCTTGCGATCGCGACCTTCTGGTGCTGTCCGGCGGAGAGCTCGTTGAACTTCCTGTCCGCCAGGCTTTCCATCCCGAACACGTCGAGGATCCTGTGGACCTTCAGAATGTCCTCCGGCGATGTCTTCCAGCTGCGCTTGTTCCCCCTTCCTATCATCACCGTCTCGAACACGGTCATCGAGAAGACATCGTCCGTGTGCACCGGGACGTATCCTATCTTCTTCGCAATCTCTCTGGGGTGCATCTCCGACACGTCCGTCCCGTCGACGAGCACAGTCCCCGATGTCGGCTTGAGAAGCCCGTTCATGCACTTGATGAGGGTGGACTTTCCCACGCCGTTGGGCCCGATGATGCAGTACAGGCCGGGCCCTTCGAGGTCCAGGTCCACGCCGTTCAGTACTTGGGGCCCGCTTCCGTAGCCGAATCCCACGTCATCCATCTGTATCCTCACGATATCACCACGATGACTTCCTGGTGCGGACGATCAGGAACAGGAAGACGGGCCCGCCGATGAACGCGGTTATCACTCCCACCTCGAGGGTGGCCGGGGAGATGATGGTCCTTCCGATGAGGTCGGCGATCACGAGGAGCGCGGCACCGAAAGCCGCGGACGAGGGGATCAGGTACCTGTTGTCAGAGCCCACGAATATCCTGGCGATGTGCGGGGCGACAAGCCCCACGAACCCGATCAGGCCGGTGAAGCTGACCACGCAGGCCACGACGAGCGTGATGGTGACGAGGAGCACCCTCCTCATCGTGTCCACCTTTATCCCCATGGCCCTGGCGCTCTCGTCGCCGGTGGAGAGGATGTTCAGCTTGCGGGAATGGAGCTGGAGGACGAGGCAGCCGGCGATGACGACGAAGGCGATCAAGGCGATGTCGTTCCATCCAGCGGAGCCCATGGTCCCGACCTGCCACTTGTACAGGGCAGCGAGGTCGTCAGGGTCGGCGAACAGCTTGAAGACCGTCGAGAAGGCGTTGAAGATGTACATGACGGCGATCCCTGCCATGATCATGGTGGTGGGGGAGCCGTCGCGGATCTTCGAAACCCCGACGATGACTGCCATTGGGATGAGGGCGAACACGAACGCGTTCCATACTATGGCGTAGCTTCCCGCGACGATGGTCACTCCGGCCGTCATCGCCAGGGTGGCGCCGAACCCCGCTCCGGCAGATATCCCTGTGGTGTACGGATCTGCGAGTGGGTTCTTCATCAGGCTCTGCATGACGCATCCGCATGCCGCGAGCCCGATCCCGGTCAGGATGGCGAGGGAGATCCTGGGAAGGCGGCCGTCGACCACGAAGTAGTCCAGCATCGTGTCCTGGATGTTCCCCGTGATGTGCTGCCAGACGATCCGGTAGCATTCCGCGAATCCGATGTGGTATGTACCGATCCCCAGGGACAGCCCGGCGGCCAGGACGACGGAGATGCAGCATATCGCGATGAAAGCGGCCTTCCGGGCGACAGACGTCCTGTACTCGGATACGAGGTCCCTCTCCTGCTCCGGCGCAGGGCTGTCCGCGCACCATATGTCCGCGGCCTCGCGGACGGCCCTGCTCGTCTTCATCTCCATCGTCCCTCCTTCCGTCGCAGAGGTTTCACGCTCTCCAGCCGGTGTAGGTGAATCCCCACTCCATGCCCTTGGCGGTGTTGGATCCCGGGGGCATGAACTTGGAGCAGTAGTCGTTGACGATCTGCTGCGCCGTGTCCCAGGATATCAGGTCGGGGTAGATCTGCGAGGCTAGGAGCATGCATCCTGCCGGCCCTCCGAAGAAGGGCATGATCGAGAAGTCGATGGTGTAGATGCTCTTGTTCTCGTACACCGGGAGGTTCGAGAATATGGACTCGAGCTTCGCCGAGCACCAGTCGTTGTATTCCGCCTGGTTCGTGACCTTGGGGGTGTGCTTCGTCTGGCAGAGCACGAAAGTCGTGTCCCCGATGGCGGACTGTATCGCTTCCGCGGAGCCGAGGGGCGTGAACCCGGTCTTGCCGGCCGTGGCGTCGGTGAAGTTGATGATCTTGCTGAACCAGAGCGCGGGAGACTGGTACTGGTTGTACGCAGAGCAGTTCGAGAGGTTGTCGGCGTTGAACGTCTTCATGACGATGCACGTCTTCTTGACGGAGCTGTCGATCTTCGCGAGGTTGGACATGGCCTCGGTGTACCACTCCTTGTAGGGCTCCGAGAGGCTCTGGTCTCCGAGCATGCATGCGAGCATGAGGGCCCCGTCTATGCAGTGCTCGCCCTGGACCGTGACCATCACAATGGACAGCTTGTCTGTGAGCCCTGAACGGTGCGCATCGTCCCAGATGTAGTTGGTGGAGGTCCCTCCGGTCCACTGGATGAGGGTGTCTATGGTGCCGTTGTCGGTCGCCGCGGCAAGGGACTCGATCGTCAGGCCGTCCTTCTGGCCGAGGGTGGGGAGCTTGGAGATCCCGGGGTAGAGGGAGTCTCCGTAGTCGCTCTGGGCGGTTATGGAGGTCGCCGAGAAGTACTTGTAGACTCCGAGGACGCTCAGGATGTCGACATCGCTGTACTCGCATCCGATCTTCGTTCCTATAGGATAGTTGACATATGCGTCGACGTGGTCGTTGGAGCCGTCGATATGGTCCTTCGTGGAGAAGGCGGTCTCGTACCACATCTTCGTCTGCTGCTTGGCGATAATCTTCTCCACGACAGCCACGTCGTTGGACGTGAGCTTGCCGTCGTGGTCGGCATCGGCGAAGTAGTACTTCTCCTTCCAGTCCTTGGCATCTTCGTTCACGAGCTTCTTGATGAGATCGACGTCGTTCTGGTCGATCACATCGTTTCCGTCGGCGTTGCCGTAGATCTTGAGCCTCACCGAGTTCGAATCATATGACTTGTCCTCGTCTCCGCCTTTGGGGAGGAGCAGGATGGCTGCCGATGCGATGATCAGGATACCAATCACCGCTACTGCGATCATCGTGTTTCTGTGGATGTTAAGCACCTCGGAATGGATTATACATCCAACCTATATATGGCGGAACGCGGGCGTAATAAAATTCCTTCTGGGGCATGACGGCATACGTTACGGCCTGATTGTCCGTTATGTCCGGCCGGCGTCCAAGGCGGCTCAGTCCTTCAGGCATGTTATGGGCACGACGAAGACTCCGTCGGGGCGCTTCACGGCCATCCTGCTCAGGCCGCATATGACGCATAGAAGCGACGGGGGCCTGGCGCCTTTTTCCTCGAAGAGCTTCTTCATCCTGAGGAGGTTCTCGGCCGCGGCATCCGCTTGGCTGTATCCGAGCTTTATCTCGAAGGCTCCCCATCTCCCGTCGGGCAATTCGATGACTGCATCAATCTCGTTGCCCCTTCCGTCGCGGTAATGGAACAAAGTCGCATCATGCGCCTCCGCATAGACTGCAAGGTCCCTCTCGCAAAGCCCCTCGAACATGAAGCCCAGCGTCTTGAGGTCGTTCATCAGCATCTGCGGCGTGAGCCTGAGGGCCGCTATGGACAGAGATGGATCGACCAGATGGCGCTTCGGGCTCTTTCCGACGCGCATATCCGATCTGAAATTCGGATCGAATGCAGGCTGCGACCATATGACATACAGGCGCTCCAATGCCGACAGGTAATCGGCAAGGGTGTTCTCGCTGATGGACTCATCATCGAATTCTTTGATATCCGACATGATTCTGGAGTTCTTCACGACAGTCGATTCGTTGCGGGCCAGTGAGCGGACCACCCTCAGCATCCTTTCCCCGTTCCTCCTGACCCCGTCTATCCCGGAGCAGTCCTCCTCGCATATCTTGTCGACATAATCTCTGTTCGCGCGGGCATAGTCTCCGTTCCCGTCGATCAAAGAAGGCCATCCGCCCCTGGCTGCCAGGTATATCAGATGCTCGATGCCTATCGGTTCGCAGGCTTGATTCGCGAACTCCCCGTCGAACATCCCCATGAGGGACACGGTCCCGGACGAGTCTCCGGACTCGTACAGGGACATCGGACGGATGTCCAGAGTGTAGATGCGGCCTATGCCCGAATGGAGCCTTTTCTTCTCTTCGTCCTCCGACAGCGTGAACGATCCGCAGAGTACATATTGGCCCTTGGCGCCGGTGCGGTCGATCTGGAAGCGCACATCGTCCCATAACGATGGGACCGTCTGCCATTCATCGATCAGGCGGGGCGCATCTCCGTTCAAAGCGACCATGCGGTCCAGTCTGACCAGCTCGATCATGTCCGCGTCGAGCTGGATCTCGCTGGCGCACTGGTTCCTGCACATCCAGGTCTTCCCGCTGTTCTTGGGCCCACGGACATAGACGCAGCCGAATGTGTCCAGGCATTGCCTGAAGATCCGGTCCATCATCCGGGGCCGATATCCTTTCGGAGTCAGCGTCATGCGTCTTCAATGGGGTCGCCGAGTATATAATCTTAGTCGATTTTGAGGCATTTTCCAAGGTTTCATTGAGGCATTTTCCAAGGTTTCATTGAGGAATTTTCCAGAATTGCTGCTGCAGAAATGCTCAGGAACAACCAGTTCCACGGCCAACATCCCCAAAGCTTATACTCGGCGCAAATGTTGGAAACCCCGTGATTCTCCTAAGGTTCAGCGTGTCTGGTTACAGGGGGTTCCGTGACCCGATCGATATCGATTTCACGGACAAGAAGAACTATCAGTTCGGGAAGGAATGCGTCCGCGGAGAGGTCCTGGACAAGATAGTCATAGTCGGCGGCAACGGCGTGGGCAAGACCAACTTCGGGTATGCCCTGGTGGACATAATCACCACAGTGACCGGGTTCACCCGCGACATAGGGCAGATGGACGAGAGGTGCTTCCTGAACGGCTACAGCCATGCGGGGAAGGCCGAATTCTGCTACGATTTCATCCACAAGGGCTGCAGGATAGAGTACAGCTACTGCAAGGATTCCCCGACCTCCATATTGTCGGAGAGGCTGGCAGTGGACCGGCAGGTCCTGTTCGACTACTCCGCTTCCGACCCGGCATCGGGGACATTCGACCTTGCAAGGCTCGGCCTGTCGGAGGAGGATGTCGCGGGCCTCGACGGGACCGTCTCCATTGTCTGGATGTGCTCGGAGAAGCACGGCGCCCAGAACGACCCGTCGGTCGATGCGGTATGGCGCTTCGCCAGGCAGGCCCTCTACTATCGCGCCATGTGGAAGAAGGACGAGCACATCGGCCTGATGGACACCGATGACGATGTGGAGGGGTACATAATCGGGAACGGGTACCTCGGGGAGTTCTTGGAGTTCCTGAAGGATGTGGGCCTGGAGTGCGAAGGCATATGCTCCTCCGGCCGGGAGCTGGTCATCCGGACCGACGAGAAGGAGATCCCGTTCTCTGACGCGGCGTCCCGCGGGACGATGATAATGTGCAGGCTCTTCTGCTGGATCAAGAGGTGCAGGGATTCCGACGCTCTGATCTTCTTCGACGATTTCGACGACATGTACCATTTCACCACGGCCAGGGCGGCCATTACGAAGATCATCTCGTCGAACAGGTCCCAATGCGTTTTCGTCACCCACAACTCGGGCCTGATAACCAACGACTTCCTAAGGCCCGACTGCTGCTTCATCCTGGAATCGGGGAAGCTGTCGTCTCTGGCCAGCCGCACCGAGAAGGACATCCGTAAAGGCCACAACTTGGAGAAGATGCTCCGCGACGGGGTCTTCGACCGGTCATCCGAATAAACGGTCCAGGATGTGCATGGTGCCGTCCAGGCCCATTATCGGGCCCCTGGCGAAGTCCACCTTGTCTGTCGGATAGCCGAGGTCGATGCATCTCCTGCACATCCCTGTGCGCGATTCCGCGCGGCACCTGTACCCGTCCGCGAAGAGGACGTCGTAGGCATCGTCGGAACGGGCCATTCCGAAGGAATCCTCCAGGAACGACGTCAGCGGACGGGTGATGGAATCCATGGCATCGACGCAGAACGGGACTCCGGACATGTCGCGTTCGACGGCGAGCATCGAACGGTATGCCCTCTTCTTGTACCTGCCAATGGCGGCCATGGGGCGTGCGGCGTCCTTCCCTGTGGCATCCGCTATCTTGCCGTAGAGCTCTTCGACTGCATCGAATCCCACGGGGGAGCATCCGATGGACACCGTCTGCGTTCCGCGCTCCTCGTAGAAGCGGCGGGTCTCAGAGGACATGTCGGGGCACAGGTCGATGCAGTACTCCGCGCTCATCGAGCGCCTGATGTCGTCAAGGGAGCATCCGGCGCCCAGGAAGCATGAGCATCCGATGCCCATGCTCTCCAGCATGAGGTCGGTCTCCTCCCTCACGGACGTCCAGTCCTTCTGGGAAATGCCGAGGCCCACAACCACCGCAGTGCCCTCCTCGATTCCTTGTGACGGGCCATCGAATCTGCGTAGGATCTCGGACATCATCCTGTCGAAGCCTTCGGTGAATCCGCATTGGACAGTAGCGTCGCCGGCGATCATGGCCGTCTCGCCGATCCCGGATTCACCGATGGCCCGCTGCACGTCGTCTCCGACGATTGAGAGCCCCGATGACGTGAAGATAACGACCAGGCCGTAGCCGTCAAGGGAAATGGATTCCAGGGCGTTCCGGAGCTTGAAATAGGAGCCCCCGGAGTAGTCTGTGTGGTCTACCTTCGAGAACGGCACTGTGCAGCATCCCGAGTATGCCGGGCGATCGATGGAATCGAGATGCTCGGGGCGCGGGAAGAGCCTCTGTGTCTCGGTGAGGGGGCGGCGGCAGCCGTTCTGCCCGTGCAGGAACGCCGTGGCATCGGATATGCCCTCGACGGCGAACACCGCTCCCGCGAGGCCGCCTCCGGCAGGGTTCATCGACACTCCCCCCACGAGCGCCATCCCTTTCCGGAGCCGGATCTGAAGAGATTGCACAGCGCCTTCAGCAGCAGCATCGGGCCGTAGTGGGCGAAAGAGATGAGGGGATAGCTGATGCGGCGCATGCTCCGGTCCATCTGGTGACAGTCGCCGATGACGGCATCCAGGCCTTCGGGGGAGCATCCGTCGAGCCTGACGGGGACCGCTCCCGCATCCTCCAAGGTCTCTGCGATCCAGTCGCATGGCTCGAAGGGCGATGCGGCGACTCCTATCCTCTTGCCGCGGAGCATCCCTGCGGATGCCAATGCGGAGCGGTACTCCGATTCCATGGCTTTGGCTGTAGTCGAAGCGGCCTCCGGCGACGAGAGCATGCTACCCATATGCCTTATCCAGGAGATGCCTTCGCGGAACCCCTTCGGAAGAGGGTTCTTGGCCACGGTCATGCCTTTGGATTCCAGCATCTCCTTGAGCTTCAGGCTCTCTTTCGACTGCTCGGCCATGATGAACATCGCCGTGGAGCGCAGGCCGATGACATCATCGAGCGTGCAGTCCGAGAGGAACGAGGGCCTTATTGTCAGTCCGAAGGGGGACAGCATCCTGCCGACATATGCCTCCAGAGAGCGGCAGTCCCTCGTCAGGGCCCCGTCGTCCAGCAGCCGGACCGTCCTACCGTCGCTCTCCGTATCCATGTCCACTTGGTCAAGTACGGCGCGGAGCACCTCGATATGGGCATCGATGCCTTCCTGGATGCGGTTCGCATCTATCACAGATATCCTCGTTCCCGGATGCCTGCCCATGACACGGTCGGCGACGGCAGAGGCATCATCGCCCATCATGCTCGTCATGCAGGTGACTATGACGATTATGAACGAGTTCGCGGCCGCCAGCGATTCGAGGAGAGATTCCAGACGGCCTTCGCCGCCGAACACGGCCTCCCGGGCTCCGATCCCAGTGCAGAATATGTTCCCGACTTCGTCCTTTCTGATTTTTCTCGCTTCTCCTAGCATATTGTATCCGCAATGGCCGCTGCCGTGGATGACCACGGGCGTATCCGTCAGCCTGCCTGCCGTCAGGACAGCACCCATTGGCCCCATGCCGATGCGGCGAGGCCTGCGAGGCGTTTTCGCGGAGCAGGCCGGCGAGGGGAGACCGCAAGAGAAGGAGCCGACGCCGTCCACAAGGCCCTCGGAAGAGAGCTGCTCGAGCTGGCGGTCATCCAGAGGGTGCGGGATGCAGAGCGCGCCTTTCCCTTCCGTCATCGCGATGACGCGGGAGGCCAGCCAGCGGAACTCCTCCGCTTCATCCGAATCGGGGAACGATTCGCAGACCGTGACGCCGGCCGATTCGGAAGCGGCGAAGAGCTCGGAACGCCGGAGCCATCCGACTGCGGGCACCCCGACGGCTCTGGAGAAGGCCTCCACCATCTCGGATTCCCGGGGCGATCCCCTTGAATTGACAATCAGCCCGCAGCGCCTCGGCTCCCCGTTCGAGTGCCTGGCGACCCCTTTCAGGATGTTGTTCGCAGCGTAAAGGGACAGGAACTCTCCTGAAGTGACGATGAGAACCGCATCGGAGTGCTCGGGGCGCATCGGGACCGAGAACCCTCCGCATACAACGTCCCCGAGGACGTCGTAGACAGTGATGTCCGGTTGGATGCGGTCCAATCCGAGGGAATCCAGCATGTTGAACGCGGTCAGGATGCCCTTTCCGGCGCATCCGGTCCCGGCCGAAGGCCCTCCGGCCTCTATGCAGACGACGCCGTTGGAACCGGTGCACGAGATGTCCTCCAGGCGCCTGTCTTTCGGCAAGGTGTCCTCGACAATCTCCATGACCGTGTGGATCTGCCTGCCGTGTGTCAGCAGACGTGTGGAATCGTGCTTCGGATCGCACCCTATCTGAACGACCTTGAGCCCCTTTTCAGCGAGAGAATACGAGAGGTTGGCGGCGACGGTGGATTTGCCGATGCCCCCTTTGCCGTAGATGGCAAGCCCGAAGCCCATGGTATCACCGGTGTTCGGATCCATCCATAGGGTCTGGGGTTATAAGCTTGGATGCAGGCGTAGGAATATTACGGCAGGGGTGTGCGTTCATCCCGTTCAACTGTAAACTTATCTATTTTCTAAGACATGTTATATACGTTCTTCGTGATTTTAAATACCGATGGCGACTCATTTTTCAGTTCAAAGCATCGAACATGATGAAGATACGTTGTCCAGGCATTCCTCAGTAAGGCTGGGAACGTCAGGTAATCTGAAATTTGAAACTCCATTAAGAGCTGGAATGAAAGGCGTTACAGACGTTCCATTCTATGAAATCCATCGGCGCATAACTCCTGATAGGATTCAGAAATGCTTGAGTTCTGAGGAAGAGACTAGGAAGATCGGTTTGGAGCTGATAAAGAAATACAATGGTTCATTCAACGTTCTGACCCTCCAGTACGATAGTAAGACGACGGTTCCGACGAAGAAGATGGTCGAGTGCATGTCTGATCTTCAGTATAACAACACTGATGCAATTGCAATCCCGTCGTGGTTCGATATCATTACCAACAAGGGGCAAGCAGGTACAGATTTGTATCTCGAATTATCAAAGATATTTTTGGAAGCTGCCTCTGTGAGGAACAATAAGCCTATTTTTGCCACTCTTCCGCAATGCATCCCTCCTGAAGCTTTGGAGAAGGTTATTGACTTCTTTACGAGCAAGGATGTGACATCATTCATTGTGGATTCACACGGACGTACTATTTTGAGTAGTTCATGGATCAGAACCTTTCAAAGGGCACTTTTCCAAGAACATGATGTTGAGCATGAATGTTTGCTGTACACGATGAATGCTTATCAAGGGACTATTCATAACGATGTAGATAGGGGTGAAGCTAAGGATTTCATTGGTTTTACGGCAGGATTCGATATCATCGGTGGCAAGTACATCAGTAAGTTCGGCAGCAATACTAAAGCTCCCGATAAGGGGATTTTCGGAAGAGTATTCGAGAGTGGTTCATACACCTACCGGAAGCAGGTTTGTTCAAAAGAAGAAAAAGAAGTCATCAATGAGCAGACAATACGTGATCAAAATCGCGAGTTTGAATGTGTAAGGTCAGCAATACACGATAGTGAAGTAGTGACCTTACTGGAGACTAAAGCTCTATCGGGGGAAACCATGGACACGATCATGTCGTTTACCGATCGTTCTCATATAAGCAGATTGGATGAGTTTATCTGAGCATATCTAAAAGTTCAGGAGTCACTCTAAAATTGCTGATTTCGAGATCGTATGCAATCTTCCGGCTGGTTTCTGGCGGAATCAAGCCCTTGTCTTTCATGTGCTTTATGATTCCTATTGTTCCTGTGCATTGAATCGGGGGGATTTTGCATCCTACTATAGCTTCGATTTGAGGGTTCAAATGGATATCTTTCACAATAGATCTGGCAAGGGATTCATCAATAACAACATAGTTCTCTATGCCAGCCAGTGTCATCAGGATGGATGAGGCAATCGACTCAATCTCTCCAGGACCCAATCTGAAATTTAACGATTGAATTGCGTTGACAAGAGCCGTGAACTTTTCGTCTTTTTCCACAGCTTGTGGAAGATCCTTTACCGATTCATACAAACACTCGTTTCTTAGATTTTTACACTCTCTGAATACTGCACCAGCTAGAACAACATCGTAATGTGACTTGACCAATCCCAACATGTCTATGCACGTAATCTCTTTTCCCATGGAGGATACAGCAGAGTTATCTAGGATTTTCCTCAAGACTTCCACCTGATCTTTAATCTATTCAGATAGTCTTCGAACTCAAAGTAGCCCATACCCGCGATTTTAGCTGCTTGAGATGCAGTTATTTTTTCTTTTTTCAGCAAAGATACTGCGTTCTTTACACGGTCGTGTTTGAGTTCATCCCAAACTTCTGAATTGACGATATAATTCGGAAATATAACGTAGATGAAAGTGAGCAGTTCATCTTCAGATAATCCTGAGACGAATTCTTTGTTTTCGAGGATAGTGCTTTTCAATGGTTCTTTCACACGTTTTTCTATTTCATTGAAAACTTCCTGACCCTCATCAGAGAGTTTGAAATCGGTTCCAGACAAATATCCACTGCTTTTAATTACTGCCACATCCTCGTTGATACGTTCGGAGTACGGTCCCTTTTTGTATTGTTGGAACGTGTATACTCTGTCTAGAAGATCGGGAAGTGCTATTGATGAGAGGAACATTATCTTTTGAATGTCGACCTCGTTTTCAACAGGCTTTCCTAAAGCACCGAGACAGTAGATAAGCAATCTTTGAGACGAGTCCATATCAGAGACTCTCTGGTTGTAATCAACGTACTGATCAGTCACCCATCATCCTCCAGTAGGATTATCTTACAGATTATGGTCTGTCATTAATATGATAAAAAGCTTGGCTTGATAGTTCAAGGGGCTAGGTGACCAAGAAGTTGGTGCACCTATCGGGCGGGGACAGGTCATCCCCGCAGTCTATGGCTCGAAGCCAAGGCCGCGCGCCCCGCGGCCAGGATG